>CAJXPR010000108.1 GCA_913058135.1 uncultured Gammaproteobacteria bacterium | reverse complement strand
ATAAGAGACAGTAATCATCCAACGCCCAGGGCGCGTGTTCACGGCTGGAACCACAGCCAAAGTTCTCGCGTGCCAGCAGTATGCTGGCGCCCTGATAACGTGGCTGGTTGAGCACAAAGTCGGGATTCACCGGCCGCTGGCTGTTGTCGGCATCCGGTTCGCCTTTGTCCAGGTAACGGTGTTCGTCGAACAGATTGACACCGAACCCGCTACGCTTGATGGATTTCAGGAACTGCTTGGGAATGATGAAATCGGTATCCACATTGGCACGGTCCAGCGGCAGGGCGATGCCGGTGTGTACGTTAAATTTTTTCATGGCTTTCGTCTCAGGTTCTGGGTCTCAAATTCAGGATGTCAGTTTCAATTGCGCTCAGTGCGCGCGATCGGTCTCCAGCAGGATATCGCGCACATCCACAAAATGGCCGTGGATGGCTGCCGCTGCCGCCATCGCCGGGCTGACCAGGTGGGTACGGCCACCGAATCCCTGACGCCCTTCGAAGTTACGGTTGGACGTCGACGCGCAGTGCTTGCCAGCCGGCAGCTGGTCGGCGTTCATGGCCAGGCACATGGAGCAGCCCGGTTCGCGCCATTCCAGACCTGCTTCGACAAAGATCTTGTCCAGACCTTCGGCCTCGGCCTGCTTTTTCACCAGCCCGGAGCCCGGTACCACCAGCGCCAGCTCGATGGTGCTGGCGACCTTGCGGCCCTTGACCACCGCCGCTGCCGCACGCAGATCTTCAATGCGTGAATTGGTGCAGGAGCCAATAAACACCACGTCCAGTTTGATATCACGGATGGCCGTGCCCGGCTTCAGGCCCATGTACTTGAGGGCCTGGCGGATGCTCTCGGCCCGACCGCTGTCCTGTTCCTGGTCCGGATCGGGCACGAAGCCGGTAACCGGCGCCACCATCTCGGGCGAGGTGCCCCAGGTGACCTGCGGTATGATGTCAGCCGCGTCCATCACCACAACACGGTCAAAATGCGCATCGTCGTCACTGACCAGCTGCAGCCAGGCTTCGGCGGCCCTGTCGAACATCTCGCCCTTGGGCGCAAACGGCCGGCCACGGATGTAATCCACCGTGGTCTGGTCCACAGCAATCAGGCCTGCGCGGGCACCCGCTTCAATGGCCATGTTGCAGACGGTCATGCGCCCTTCCAGGCTCAAAGAACGAATTGCCTCGCCACCAAATTCGATGGTGTAGCCGGTGCCGCCGGCAGTGCCGATTTCACCAATGATGGCCAGCACGATGTCCTTGGCAGTCACGCCCGGGTTCAACTGGCCGTCAACGCGGATCAGCATGTTCTTCATCTTGCGCTGAATCAGACACTGGGTCGCCATCACGTGTTCGACTTCGGAGGTGCCTATGCCGTGCGCCAGTGCACCCAGCGCGCCATGCGTGGAGGTATGCGAATCACCACAGACAATGGTCATGCCTGGCAGGGTTGCGCCCTGCTCTGGCCCGACGACATGCACAATGCCCTGACGTTCGTCGTTCATGTCCAGTTCAAGAATGCCAAACTCACGGCAGTTGTCGTCGAGGGTCCGCACCTGGATACGCGACACCGGATCCAGAATACCTTCCAGACCACGGCTGCGTTCGCTCTTGGTCGTGGGTATGTTGTGATCCGGCGTGGCGAGGTTGGCATCGGCACGCCATGGCTTGCGACTGGTCAGGCGCAGGCCTTCAAAAGCCTGCGGCGAGGTCACTTCGTGGATCAGCTGGCGGTCGATGTAAATCAACGCCGTGCCGTCATCACGCTGTTTGACCAGATGCGAATCCCAGAGTTTGTCGTACAAGGTTTTTCCAGCCATGAATAATTCCCGATTTAGTCTGTCAAAATCAATAATAAAACTTAAATAAATCAGCTATCTTAATGATACTTTTATATTTTTGGCGTTTCACTGCGTACATCAAAATTCTGTGCCCGGTGCCGTAGCAGATGATCCATCAGCACAATGGCCAGCATCGCTTCAGCGATGGGCACGGCGCGGATCCCGACACAGGGGTCGTGACGCCCGGTAGTCACCACCTCGACCGGGTTGCCGGCCACATCGATCGAGCGGCCCGGCAACCTCAGGCTCGAGGTTGGCTTCAGGGCGATATGGGCAATGATGTCCTGGCCGCTGGAAATGCCGCCCAGTACGCCACCGGCGTTGTTGGACAGGAAGCCCTGCGGCGTCATCTCGTCACGGTGCTCGGTGCCCTTCTGGCTGACCGATTCAAAACCGGCGCCGATTTCCACGCCCTTGACGGCATTGATGCTCATCAGCGCATGGGCGATATCGGCATCAAGCCGGTCAAACACCGGCTCACCCAATCCCACAGGCACACCGCAGGCGACCACCGATATCTTTGCCCCGATGGAATTGCCTTCCTTGTTCAGCGCTGCCATGTAGCTCTCCATCTCCGCCACCTTGCCGGCATCGGGACAGAAAAACGCATTCTGTTCGACCTGATCCCAGTCGAACTGCTCGGCCCTGATCGGACCCAGCTGACTGAGATAGGCACGCACCTGCACGCCATACTGCTGCGCCAGGTATTTTTTGGCGATGGCGCCAGCGGCCACCCGCATCGCCGTTTCGCGTGCCGACGAGCGGCCGCCTCCGCGGTAATCACGCAAACCATACTTTTGCTGATAAGTATAATCGGCATGAGCCGGCCTGAATATATCTTTGATATTACTATAGTCTTTTGACTTCTGGTCAGTGTTCTCGATCAGCAGACCGATGGGCGTACCTGTCGTTTTACCTTCGAATACTCCGGACAGGATTTTCACCGCATCCGCTTCTTTGCGCTGTGTGGTAAAACGCGACTGCCCCGGCTTGCGCCGATCCAGGTCACGCTGCAGATCTTCCTCTGACAGCGCCAGTCCGGGTGGACATCCATCAACAATACAGCCCAGCGCCAACCCGTGACTTTCGCCGAAACTGGTGACAGTAAACAACTTGCCTATGCTATTACCGGACATGGTTGGGGGCTTCCCGGATGTCGAAAAGGCGCAAATTATACACGAAATCAGCCATCGGCACGAATCAGCGCATCACGGGTGATGGCAAGAACTCCCTCGCCCCCGCTGTCAAAGTCCAGCCAGGTCACCGGGAACTGCGGATAACGCTGATCGAGCAGGGTCCAGGTGTACCCCAGCTCCAGCACCAGGACGCCGCCCGGGCTCAGGTGCCTGGCCGCCTGCCTGAGAATCTGCAGCGGGATTGCCAGGCCGTCTTCATCAGACAGCAGCCCCAGCGACGGTTCACGCTGATACTCCGGTGGCAGGTCTGCTACTTCTTCCGCCGAGACATAAGGCGGATTGGAGACGATCAGATCATACGGACCCTGGACCCCGGCAAACAGATCCGAACACAGCGTGTTGACCCGGTCCTGCAGGCCGTGCCGGATGATGTTCTGCAGCGCCACGGCCAGCGCATCGCCGGAGATATCCGCCAGATCAACCTGCGCCTGCGGAAACGCCAGCGCGGTTGCAATGCCGATACAGCCACTGCCGGTGCACAGGTCCAGTACACGAGCAGGCGGCTCACTGAGCAGAGGCTGATACTGTTGCAGGATCAACTCCGCGATGGGCGAGCGCGGCACCAGCACGCGTTCATCAACATGAAATGGCAGCCCGGCGAACCAGGCTTCGCCCAGCAGGTAGGCCATGGGCGTGCGCTCATCACGGCGCCGGCAGGCCAGTGCTTTGATGCGCTGCCACTCCTCATCACTGACCTGGCGCTGCTCGATCATTTGCCGGCTGTCGGCATCGTCACCAAAGGGCAGGCCCAGCACGGTAAACACCAGATACACGGCTTCATCCCAGGCGTTGTCGGTGCCGTGACCATAATACAACTCGGCGTCACTGAAAATAGTGCAGCTGCGCTCTACACACACTTGGACATTCATGCTTGTTTTCCTGCTCCACTGCGCGCCATACGCGGGCAACGCCAAAAATCACTTTACGCTCGGGCGGCGATATCGTAGGGTATGTCTCCTTTTTTGACGGCCTACTGCCAACCACACAGGATCATCCCTCTGTCATGACCATTGAAACTGCCTACAGTGAAATTATCAGCGCCATTGGCGAAGACCTTTCGCGCCCCGGTTTGCGTGACACGCCATTGCGTGCCGCCAAGGCCATCCAGTTTCTAACCCGGGGTTACCAGCAGAATATCGACGATGTGATCAACAATGCCATGTTCCCGTCTGACTCTGAGGAGATGGTGATCGTCAAAAACATCGAATTATATTCCATGTGTGAACATCACATGTTGCCTTTTATTGGCAAATGCCATGTTGCCTACCTGCCCAAGGGCAAGGTCATCGGCCTGTCCAAGATCGCGCGCATTGTTGATGTCTTTGCCCGGCGCCTGCAGATTCAGGAAAACCTGACCAAGGAAATCGCCGAGGTCATCATCAACAAGACCGGAGCGGCCGGCGCGGCGGTGATCATCGAAGCGCAGCACATGTGCATGATGATGCGGGGAGTGGAGAAACAGAACTCGGTGATGACCACTTCATGCATGCTGGGCGCATTCCGCAGCAGTCAGAACACCCGTAACGAATTTCTGTCCCTGATCAACCGCTAGCAGCGCATCAGGGCTGCAGGACCAGCTCGATACGCTGGCCGCAGGGGCCAGGCCGGCAGGTCGGTGCCAGCGGTCCCAGCCCGTGGGCCTGCATGCGATCAGCGTCTATGCCGGCAGCCGCCACCCGCTCCATGACCAACCGGGCGCGCTGTTCGGAGCGCGCCTGCAGCTCGGCCAGCGAACCGCTGTCCTGCAGGTGCCCGACGACATACACCTCAAGCAGGGCATTGCGTCTCATCACATCAACAATCAGCTCTATCCCCTGGTCATTGACCAACTCATCGTTTTCGTCAAACATCAGGTCAGTAATCACCACGTTGCGCTCGCGCATCAAACGCTGCTCAAGCGCCTGAGGCGTGGTATTAAGGCCTTCGCGCTGCTCGGCAGCCAACGGCGCCGGCAATTCCAGAAAGTCGATATGCGCATACATGCGCCGGTTAGCCCGGGTAACCACA
Source organism: uncultured Gammaproteobacteria bacterium (assembly GCA_913058135.1). GTDB lineage: Bacteria > Pseudomonadota > Gammaproteobacteria > Pseudomonadales > Pseudohongiellaceae > Pseudohongiella. The sequence continues at coordinate 7,777 of CAJXPR010000108.1, read as the reverse complement.
TACAGGGCTGCGTAACCGGCAACCGGTGACTCGTCACTGACGCCCTGGTAGGTGCTGGCCAGGTAATACTGGTTGGTTTCCGGCCCGTACAGAATGCGATTGCCAAAGACATCGTTGGCCCAGAAATTACTGCTGCCACAGCCCCGCCCCTGACACGTGAACAGCGCCTGCTGGCCCTGACTCAGCAGCTGCTCGCGGTAAAATTCAAAAACCTCACTCGCCGGAAAGCCATCGGGAATCTCATAGGTTATACGTCGCAAGTGCCCCTGAAAACGCTCGGCCCGGCTCGGCGCCACGGTACCGGCGGCGCGCTGCATGCGCCCCAGCGGCAGGTTGTAGACGGTTGACGGTTCCTGTCGGTAGTCCACGATGGTGGCGCCGGGAAAGCGCTGAAAACTGGCATAGTCAGATGAACCGGCAACGTCGGCGTGCAGCCGGGTCGATGCCAGGCCGGACATCAGGGTTGTGAACAGCACCAGCGCCAGACAGCGCAAACGTCGATCAAACATCCCTGGCCTGCCTGTCGACAACATCGGTGACACCCATGTCAGGGCTGGTATCTGCGGCCGGCTTGCTGCTGGCGGCAGGTTTTTTCGCTGCTGCAGCCTTGCCTGGGGCTTTTTTTGCGGATGTCTTGCCAGTGGCCGGCTTTTTGTCAGTGTTTTTGGCAGTGCTGGCTTTGGCAGTACTTTTGGCAGTGCTGGCTTTGGCAGTACCGGCTTTGGGTGTCCGGCTGGTGGCTTTGGTGGCGCGTCGGGCGGCAGATTCTGCCATCACCTGAGCCGCCGATTCGGCAGCTGTCTCGCTACCGGCTGTCGGGGCTGCAGTCGCAGTAGCCGTCGTAGCCGTCTTACCCATCGTAGCCGCCCCACTGTCGGCCACGGTGACATCCTCGACTTCATCGTCAGTCGTCAATGGAAAGGGCGCAAACGGGAACGGTTTCTCTTCGCTGTTGTAGGTCAGGTAGTTGAGAATCTGCGCTACATACAGCGTCAGACTGCTGCCCAGCCGCCGCAGATTGGCATTGTCTTCACCGGTGGTCAGGCTGAACAGGATCTGCGCCAGCATCAGCACCAGCAGGATGACACCGGCAACATACAGGGCCAGCACAAAACCGGCCATAAACAGTACGCGTAACCAGGCGGAAGGCTTTTTCAGGTTTTCCACAAATTCGTCAGACATATTCCAGGCTCCTGTCATGATTTTTATCGCAGACTCGATCGGGCGCCCAGCCATGGGATTCAGTCATGGAAATACAGCGCTGGTCACGTCAACGTTTTACTTCGGTGTGCCTCGTACTCTACATCCAGCGCGCCTTCGCCCGACATCAGGGCAGAAATGACCTGGCTAACCGGTTTTCCTTCGTAAACAATCTGATACAGGCCTGATGCCAGTGGCATGTAGATGCCAAGCTCATCGGCTTTTTCCTTGACCTGCTTGAGGGTGTTGACGCCTTCGGCGACCTGGCCGATTTCGGCCACCGCATCCTGCAGTGACTTGCCCTGCCCCAGGGCAAAGCCTACACGAAAATTGCGGCTCAGCGAAGATGAACAGGTCACGATCAGATCACCCACCCCTGCCAGTCCCAGAAAAGTCATTGGGTCGGCACCCAGCGCACGACCGAAGCGGGCCATTTCTGTCAGGCTGCGGGTAATCAGCATGCCATTGGTATTCTGTCCCATGCCCATGGCCGAGGCGAGGCCAGCGATGATGGCGTAGATGTTCTTTAACGAGCCGCCCAACTCCACGCCAAACATGTCATCATTGGTATACACCCGAAAGTACTCTGACTTGAGTACGTCGCGAACACGATCACGGACCATGTCATCGGCGCTGGCGATCACCGTACCGGCCAGGTTGCGCTTGGCGATTTCGCCGGCCAGGTTGGGCCCGCTCAGCACACCGATGTGCGCCTCCGGGGCCTCTTCGCGCATGACCTGGCTCATCAGCAAAAAGGTGCCAGCCTCAATGCCTTTGGTGCAGCTGACCAGAATGGTATCTGCGGTCAACGCCGGCAACATCTTTTTCACCACTGTGCGAAAGTAGGCGCTGGGAACAGCCACAAACACCAGGCGGCTGCCGCTCACCGCCTGCTCGATATCTGCGGTGGCACGTACATTATCATCCAGTTTGTAACCGGGCAGGTAATGCGGGTTCTCGTGAGTGCGATTGACCTCATCAACGAGGTCGCGGTTGCGCATCCAGAAGTTAACCTGATAGCCATTACCGGCCACAATATTGGCGATCACTGTGCCAAAACTGCCGCCTCCCAGCACGCTGACGGTTTGCGTGGGCATGTCCTTTCTCCCGCTGCCTGTCTTGTGGTCAGAACACCCGGTTGAGACCGTCCAGCGCAGCAATGCGATAGGCTTCGGCCATGGTCGGGTAGTTGAAGGTGGTGTTGAGGAAATACTTCATGGTATTGGCGGCGCCCTGCTGCTCCATGATGGCCTGGCCAATATGCACAATCTCCGAGGCCTGGTCACCAAAGCAGTGAATGCCCAGGATCTCCAGCGTCTCGAAATGGAAAATCAGCTTGAGCATGCCCACCTGTTCACCGGTGATCTGGCCACGGGCCGTGTTGTGAAAAAAGGCCTTGCCCACTTCGTAAGGGACCTGGTCAGCGGTCAGTTCCTGTTCGGTCTTGCCCAGCGTACTGATCTCGGGAATGGTGTATATGCCGGAGGCTACCCGATCAATGGCAACAAACTCGTCGATATCCACAATCGCATTGCAGGCTGCACGGCCCTGATCATAGGCAGCACTGGCCAGTGATGGCCAGCCGATGACATCGCCAGCGGCGTAAATGTTTTCCTGCGCCGTCTGGTAGCGTTCATTGACCTGCACGTGGCCCCGGGCATTGATCTCGATGCCCAGTTTCTCCAGCCCCATGCCATCGGAGTTGCCAGTACGCCCGTTGGCCCACAGAATGATATCGCTCTTGATTTTTTTGCCCGAGGCCAGATGCGTCACGACGTACTTGTCATTGTATTCAATGGAAGCATATTCTTCGTTGTGACGACTGCGCACACCGATATCGCGCAGGTGGTAGCTCAGCGCATCGGAAATTTCCCAGTCAAGGAAGGACAACAGGGAATCCGCCGGGTTGATCAGCTCAACCTTGCAGCCCAGGCCACCAAAAATCGACGCGTATTCGCAGCCTATAACGCCCGCACCAATCACAGTCACCTTCTTCGGGGAATGATCGAGGGTCAGAATCTTGTCGCTGTCAAACAGCCGGGGATGAGCAAAATCGACACTCTCCGGACGGTAAGGTCGTGAACCAGTGGCGATAATGAAGTAGTCGGCTTTCAGGCTCGGGCCCTTGGTTCCCAACTTGATGGTATGGCCATCCAGAAAGGTAGCGTGCCCCTTAATCACATCAACATCATTTTTCTCGTAGTAATTGCTGCGCAGATAAACCTGCTCATCAATCACCCGGTCTGCATGGCACATGATTTCCTGGAAACAGGGTTTGTTCAGGGTGGCGAATTCGCGCAGCAGCGGATTGGAACGAAATTGCATGATCTGTTTTACGTAGTGGCGCAGCGCCTTGGACGGAATGGTGCCCAGGTGCGTGCAATTGCCGCCCACCTTGTCCCGGTCGGAGATCAATGCAACCCGTTTGCCGTGTTTGGCAGCGTTGATGGCCGCCGACTCGCCTGCCGGACCACTGCCAACCACAATAATATCGTAGGAATTCTTTGCCATGCTCGCTGCTGCTCCTTTCTGATCTGCCTCTTGCCGATCTATTTCGATGTTTCCTCGCACTTGGCGGGATTACCGCCGCACAGCTCGCAGCTGCCATCAACGCCGGCATTATTCAGACCACCGCAGGAGCCCTTGATAGGCTCGCGGCCAAATATGACACCGATAGCCATCCCTGCGACGACCATCAGCATGATTACCAGACTTGCGATTAACGTTGTCATCATCAATTCTCCAGATTGTTGTCGGGCAAATCGTCTTCGTCCGACAGGAAGTCCGCAAAATGCGACGTGTAAAGGCTGTCAAAACCATCATCACCGCTGCGCTTGGTAATAAAATAGGCAGCCAGATCCAGCTGTTGTGACAACTGGTAGGCCCGTTCAGCGCCCATCACCATAAAGGCTGTTGCCAGCGCATCGGCCATTGCCGCAGTATCGGTAATCACGTACACGGCGGCCAGGTTATGCGTCACCGGGCGGCCCGTGAACGGATCGATCTCATGCGAGAATCTTACACCATCCTGCTCGAAATAATTGCGATAATCGCCCGATCCGGCAACCGCGATGGATTGCCCGTCCACGACGATTATATCATGCACTATCGGCGCGCCCTGAGTCGGTCGCTCGATGGCTGGCACCCAGCTGCTGCCATCGGGCTTACGGCCGCGAAGACGCAACTCGCCGCCAATCTCGATAAAATAGCTGTCCAGCCCCACTGAATCCAGATAGTCGGCAATGACATCAGCGCCATAGCCCTTGGCTATGGCGCTGAGATCAACACGCACATCGTGCAGCTTTCTCAGGCGCGGAGGCTGTTGGCTCACCTCCAGATGATGATACCCGACCTGCTCCTGCAATTGCCTGATCTCGGCGTCCGTCGGGATACGCGACGAATCCGCCATGTCCCGCACCGGGCCGAAGCCCCAACGATCTACCAGGGGCCCTACGGTAACGTCGAAATAACCGTCGGTCAGCTCGCTGATGGCCTGCGCCTGTGCCATCACATCGGCCAGCTCCGGGGAAACATCTACCCATTGTCCTACGGCTGCGCGATTGAAGCGTGACAATTCCGATTCCGGTGCGTAGGTCGACATCAGTTCGCGATCAATGCGCAACAGATGCGCTTCTATGCCCTGTGCCAGCTCATTGTCGGAAAGCGTGTCCGGGAACTCAGTTACAAGAATGCTGTACCGCGTACCCATGGTCTGACCGTCAAGCTGGTACACCTGGCCCGGCTCATCCGGACGCAGCCACATCCAGGTCAGGAACAGCGCCAGAAACGCCAGGGTAAAACTGTATCGACGCAGGTATTTCAAGCAGGCTCTCCCTTCAACAGCCTTAGTACAAGAACAAAAAAGGGAGCAGGACTGCCATCACAGTGCCTCTGCTCCCCCGGTCCTGATCCTGGACAAACCCTGAGTGGCGCGCCACCGGGGTGGCACGCAACCAATCAGGAGAATTCGTCCAGGGCGATGTTTTCGTCCTCAACGCCCAGGTCTTTCAGCATCTTGATGCAGGATGCGTTCATGATGGGCGGGCCGCACATGTAATACTCGCAGTCTTCCGGCGCTTCGTGGTCTTTCAGATAATGATCGTGCACCACGTTGTGAATAAAGCCGGTATAACCAGTCCAGTTATCTTCCGGTTGCGGCTCGGACAGAGCCACATGCCAGACAAAATTGTCGTGTTCTGCGGCAAGCTTGTCGAAATCTTCCACATAGAACATTTCTTTCTTACTGCGCGCACCATACCAGAAGGAAATCTTGCGTTTGCTGTTGAGGCGGCACAGCTGATCGAAGATGTGCGAGCGCATGGGTGCCATACCGGCGCCACCACCAATGAAGACCATTTCGTTGTCGGTTTCCTTGGCAAAGAACTCACCGTAAGGCCCGAATACCTTGATCTTGTCACCCGGCTTCATATTGAAGATGTAGGACGACATGATCCCCGGCGGATAATTGGTACGTGGCGGCGGTGTCGCTACCCGGATATTGAACTTGATGATGCCGTACTCTTCCGGATAATTGGCCATGGAATAAGCACGAATGGTGGTCTCATCGCACTTGGAGGTCAGGTTGAACAGACCGAACTTCTCCCAGTCATCCCGGAAGCGCTCGTCAATGTCAAAATCCTTGTACTTGACTTCGTGAGGCGGAATCTCAAGCTGCACATAACCACCGGCGCGGAAATCCACCACTTCGCCTTCCGGAATCTTCAGCACCAGCTCTTTAATGAATGTCGCCACGTTGTGGTTGGAGATGACCTCGCATTCCCATTGCTTGACGCCAAAGAATTCGGGATCGACTTCAATCTTCATGTCCTGCTTGACCGCGACCTGGCAAGACAGACGCCAGTGGTCCTTGGCCTCACCCATGGTGAAGTGGCCCGCTTCAGTGGGTAACATGGAGCCGCCGCCATCCAGTACCTGGCATTTGCACTGCGCACAGGTACCGCCGCCACCGCAGGCGGAAGACAGGTAGATGCCGGCATCAGCCAGCGTGTTGAGCAGCTTGCCGCCCGCCGGCACAGTGATGGACTTGTCCGGGTCACCGTTGATCTCGATCTTTACGTCACCGGAACTGACCAGCTTGGCTCGCGCGGCAAGAATCAACATCACCAGCAGCATTACCACCACGGTAAACATCAATGCGCCGGCTATAATCGTTGTGATATCCATTATTTCTGAAACCTTTTCACTTCAACGTGGGTTACAAAACCGTTTACAGCGTCAGACCACTGAATGACATGAAGCCAAGCGACATCAATCCGGTACTCACAAAGGTGATACCCAGACCACGCAGACCAGCCGGCACATCGCTGTATTTCATTTTTTCGCGAATACCTGCCAACAGGACAATTGCCAGTGCCCAGCCAAAGCCGGCACCAATGCCGTACACCACACTTTCGGGGAAGGTGTAGCTGCGCTCAACCATGAACAGTGATGCACCCAGGATGGCGCAGTTCACGGTGATCAGCGGCAGGAACACGCCCAGCGCGTTGTAAAGTGCGGGCACAAACTTGTCCAGAAACATTTCCAGGATCTGCACCATCGCCGCAATTACGCCGATGTAGCACAGGAAACCCAGGAAGCTGAGGTCAACATCCGGCAACCCGGCCCAGGCCAGCGCGCCGTCCTTGAGCAGGTAATGGAAAATCAGGTTATTCACCGGCACGGTAATGGTCTGCACGACTACTACCGCAATACCCAGGCCGATGGCGGTCTCGACCTTCTTGGACACGGCCAGGAAGGTACACATACCCAGGAACAACATGAGCGCCATGTTTTCCACAAACACGGCAGTGACAAACAGACTCAGATAATGCTCCATCAGTGCGCTCCTTTCTCGGCCGTGTGAGGTGCCATGACAAACTCGTCTTTCTCTACCTGCGATTCGTACTTGTTACGCAGAATCCAGATAAAGAAGCCGATAATGAAAAAGGCGCTGGGTGCCAGCAGCATCAGACCGTTGGGCTGATACCAGCCGCCATTGGCGACCGTGGGCAGAATGGTGTAGCCCAGCAGCGTGCCGGAACCAAACAGTTCACGCAGCGTACCCACCACGATCAGCACCACGCTGTAACCCAGGCCGTTGCCGATACCGTCAATAAAACTGGGGATGGGGGGGTTCTTCATGGCAAAGGCTTCCGCCCGTCCCATGACAATGCAGTTGGTAATGATCAGACCGACAAACACGCTGAGTTGCCGGCTGATGTCATAGGCAAAGGCCTTGAGGAACTGGTCCACCATGATCACCAGTGACGCAATAATGGTCATCTGCACAATAATCCGGATACTGCTGGGCATGTGATTGCGGATCATGGAGATAAAGAAATTGGAAAACGCCACCACCATGGTTAGCGCCACACACATCACCAGGGTAACGGACAGGCTGGTGGTCACCGCCAGCGCCGAACACACACCCAGGATCTGCAGGGCAATCGGGTTGTCCGCGAAGATCGGTTTGATCAGAATGGTTTTATTCATCGACATTGTTCAATCCTCTTCAGCTCTGCACTTCATTACCTGTCTCTTATACACATCTCCGAGCCCACGAGACAGGCAGAAATCT
>CAJXPR010000107.1 GCA_913058135.1 uncultured Gammaproteobacteria bacterium | reverse complement strand
TCTGCCTGTCTCGTGGGCTCGGAGATGTGTATAAGAGACAGGCTCAATGCCGGTCTGTTTGACGTGCTGCGCGATAAAATCCTCATAACCAGTGTAATTCTGATAACCCGCCTCCAGACCGGCATCCTGCATGGTGATTTCCGGGAGCAGATGGGAACCCGGGTAATACTCCAGCGGGCCGTTGTTGTCATCTATGTCTTCCAGCGCCACCCACACCCCGGCCATGAATCCTGATGGCTGACTGTTGAAATGGATGGTATCGGAGTGCGTGCGCTGCTGGGTGCCCACAGGAAAATTAAGGGTCTGGAAGGGTAGCGGGCGGCGGCCATAAAGCTGTTCCAGCGCCGACATTACATTGGCATTGGTAGCCAGCGTGTGGGCTTCCCGAATGAACTTCCAGGCGTCCTGGATGCGGGCACCGAAACTGGGTGCCTTAAGGTGCTCCGGGTTGTAACACGGGTGCAGGGCTGCTTTCAGAGACTCGATATCCGCATCGGAGAAACCAAAATCGGCAATGACGTAACCATCCCGGTGGAACTGGTCAATCTGTGCCTGTGACAAAAATCCGGCCGTGTGTTGCACTGCACTCATGGCTGCTTCCTTTTGTTTCGTGTCATTGTAATACGTTCAATAGTCTGCAGGCGCCGCCGCATGCGTTCGCCTATGGCCTGCGCCGACAGCGATTGGGCAATGGTCAGGCTGGCGCGCTCACCCAGCGCTGCTACCCGTGCCGGGTTGCCGGCCAGGTCCCGCATCTCCTGTGCAGCATGCCCGATATCGGCCACTGCCCAGTGCTGGTGAGCCTCGTACGGCCCATAGTCTTTGCCCAGTGTCTTCAGGGTATACCTGATGGGCACGCAATTGTCGCGGGTCATATATTCGGTATTGCCTGACCAGTCGGTCAGCAGCGCAACCTTGCCCAGCGCCATGGCTTCGGCCGGCCCCAGCCCAAAGCCTTCGGCATGGTGCAGGGACACGTAACAGTCAATGCAATTGATCAGGGAATCAATCTGGCTGCGATCAAAATGCTGGTCCAGCACCAGAATGTTCTGATAGTTGCCGATGCAGTCACGTAGCACAGCGGAGCTGGCTGCATCGGCGTTGTTGACCTTGATGACCAGTTGCACGGCCCGGTCGTCGGCAGCAAATGCCTGCTGAAACGCCAGGATGGAGCCAAACGGATTCTTGCGCTGGGCAACACTGTGCGTGTCGAACATGCTGACAAACACAAAGGCCTGTGTATCAATGCCAAAATGTTCGCGCGGATAACGTTGCGCACTTTCCATGTCCATGTCGATGACGTGCGGAATTGTGATAACCGGCACCGGCGACTTGGCTGCCACGGCCTCATTGACATAGGTTGACGGAACCCAGATTTCGTCCAGCAGATCGAAGCTGCCTGACCACTGGTCAGGGAATTCGGGCATCTCCCAGGCCCAGAAGCCGATGTTGTAGCGCTCCCTGAACCACGCCCGTCCCAGGTCTTTCATGACCACGGGTAAATGGTCGGCGTTGATATGGATGAGGTTCACCGGGTACTTCGGGCTGGCCATCTCTTTGTGCTGCCAGCGCAGGTTGTCCATGCGCGAGGGATTGCCGCGTTCGTAGTTGATAATACCAAACGGCAATCCCGATGCCTGCAGCGCGGAGGCGTTGCCGCGCGCCGCTTCCCCGACGCCCATGCTGGCGCGGATGTAGGCAATCAGATTGACACCGTATTGCTCACCAATGGTTACACTGGCAGGTGTTGCCATGCTGCCCGTCTTCGGCGTCGCCAGTGCGCAATCTTCGCGCAACAGGCTGAGCGAAGGGTTGTAGTAGGGGTCCCCGGCACGGAAGCGATGCCCCCAGCGGCGCCACATGGTTTTTTCATCCTTGCCAATGGGTTTGCTCTGGCGGCTGACACTTTCATGGTGGATCAGCACGCTGTGTGGCGTCCACACATTGCGCAGACCGGCGTCCAAAGAGTGCAGACACAGATCGATATCGTTGCCGACGATGGACAGTGCTTCATCAAAGCGTCCCAACTGCTCGAAGCGATCCCGACGTATCATCAGGCAGGCACCGGTGCTGGCGGATACTTCCCGCACACACTTGTCCAGATGCTGATAAATGCCGGCACCGGGCAGCTGTTTATGGAACAGGTGGCGCGCGCCGCCGCCGTGATCAACCAGAAATACGCCACCGTGCTGAATGGCACCATTGGGATACAGCAGCAGGCAGCCGACGGTACCCACGCCGTCCTGTAATACCTGGCGGACCAGTTCATTGAGCCAGCCGGCCTGCACAATTTCTATATCATCGTTCAGGAATAACAGAATATCTCCTGAACTGTGATCCACGCCTTTGTTGTTGAGTCGCGACCAGTTGAAGGCTTCGTCGCAGTCGACCACCACGGCGCCGGATGTACGGGCATAATGGATCCCTTCCGGGTGCTTGCCGCGACTATTATCCAGGATGACAATCTCAATGTCCGGGTAGTCAGTGGTCACCAATGTATCCAGGCACGGTTTGAGGAATTGCATATTGCCGGTAGTCGGGATGACTATCGATACTCTTGGAAGTCGCGCCGGCAGGGCGTGGATCACGTGACGAATATGGCCAGTCCCGGGCCAGGGCAGCTCAACCACAGCGTCGTTGACGGCCATGTGCGCGCGGAGTACATCAGTTTCCGCCTGCTGCAGGGTCAGGCGCTGGTCCGCATCAGTGTCCGGTTCGCTCCACAGCACTCGCGGGATACGCATCACTTGCGCGAACTCAAGTTGCTCGCGCAGCTGTAACAGCATGGCGTAGCGCCAGGCCAGGGAATCCATCGCCAGCGTCGGTAGCGCGCTGGCGCTGACAAAACAGACGCCGCCAATATAGTTCTGACTTAATAGCAGATCCGGCGACCAGGCAAAGGTGAACCAGGGGCTGTTGAACCTGCCGGCAGCATCCCGGCAGTCATGATCGGTATACAGGAGCCGCGTCTGGGGCATCCATGATGTGGCGACATTGGCGAGGCAGTCGGCGTGCAGCGTATCACCGGGCTGCATCGTCACCACCACGCCATCGGCGTCCGGGGTAAATGCGGCAGGATCGCTGATCAGCTCAACCCGGCTCCAGGCAGCGTGAGGCGACAACTGCGAACGCAGGGTTTGCTGGTCAGCTTCACGGCAGAGCAGGCTGCAACGCCAGTACACCTGGGGCAGGGCGGCCAGGCTCTGTGCCTGCAGGCTGTCCAGTGAGGCCAGCAGCGCCTCTGCAATTGGCGCGCTGGTTTGGGTGGCAGTCGTGGCGTTGAGCAGCACATGAAAATCGGTACGGGGTTGATCGCCTATTGTCGGCACAGTGAGCTGCTGCTGTCGCCAGCGAGCGTACAGGGCCTGTGGCTGCTGAACCACAAAACGGCGCTGGCATTCAGTGTGATGTCCATCGCTGTCGGTGCAGGCCAGAGCAATGACATGCTCGCCGGGGCTGAGAGCATCGGTATCGATAGCGCGGGCAAAGCCGATGCGCTGCGCATCGGCCAGCTGTGTGTGCTGTGGCAGGGGTTCGATGGTTTGATATGGCTTGCCGTCAAGCAGCAAGGTTACTGAGCGCAGCGGTGCCGGCGACCAGGCCCAGGCCTGCAGGGTCATCGCAGCACTGAATGCCAGCCTGTCATCGGCGGGGGTGACGATGCCGCATTGCAGGGGATTGTCGTCGGGCACCGTCGAGCGGACGGTTTGTGTCTGCTGGCGACGGTGACGAAGAATCACGCCGGTAAGCAGGCCTGTGGCCCGGCGTCTGGTCCAGCGATATGGCGCAGTAACGCGCCAGGAGAAAGACGACAGGATTTCCCTGACTCCCTGGTCCAGAGCCTGGTGCGCCAGATTGAGTTCGATGTGGGCCGCCTGCAGACTCTGGTAGTCTGCGGTCAGTCGTTCCGTGGTGGCCTGCAGTTCCGTCAATTGTTGTTGTCGGGCCAGTGCCTGTTGCTGAGCCTGTTCGGCAGCCTGTTGTGTCACCTGCAGTTGCTGGTGTGCCTCGCCCAGTTGCTGATGCGCCAGACTCAGATCCTGGTGCAGGGAGTGCACCAGAGGGGTCTGGTCGACCAGGCCAAGCAGCGCATTCCACTGGGCACCGGTCCAGCGCGATTTCCATTTGTCGATCACCTTCGCGCGCGCCTCGGCCATGGGGTGGCCGGGCTGATAACGCGCCTGGTGTTCGGTGAGCATGGTTTCGGATTCGCCGCCCATGCGATAGAAGGCACCGACATGGTCGGTCAACAGGAAATCTGTCTGTTCTGCGCATTGCAGCCAGAAATCCCAGTCTTCGTACACGTCCAGCGTCTCGTCAAAATGACAGCCGGTGTCGCGCAGGGCGGTGGTAAACAGTGCAGCGTGGATGGGAATGAAATTGTCGCGGCGCAGCACCGTCCGGTCGAAAGGTACGGCAATGGTTTCATTCAGCCGGGCACCATCAGCATCGGTTTTTTCCGTGACGCTGTAGATGACCTGGTGCCCCGGGTGCGCCTGTGCCGCTGCCATCAGATGGCTGATATGCTCGGCAGCAATCCAGTCATCGTCATCCAGGAACAGCATATGGCTGCCGGTGGCTGCCGCCAGACCGGCGTTGGCGGCTTGCGGCCGGGTCAGCGTGGTCCCCGTGGTCACGATATTCAGCTCGACATGGGCTGACCGGGCGATTTTGCTGGCAGTCTCTGCCAGGGCTTCAGCGCCGACGTTGCCGGCATCCACCAGCACCAGCTCCAGCGCCGGCCAGTCCTGGTTCAGCACGGATCGCAGCGTATCCTGCAGGGTGTTGCGGTGCATGGTGCGGCAGATGATGGAAACCAGCGGCGTGGCATCGGTGCGATTAATGGCGGTCATCCTTTGGACTGTCACAGGGCGTATGGAAGATCCGCATTGTACCGAGTTATCACTGTCGGCGTGAAGTCGCGTGGCCGTGCCGCGGCGGCCAGTTTACCGCAGGCAAAAAAAACCCCCGGGGTTTCCGGGGGTTAAAACAGCCGGGACTTCTAAGGAAGGTGTAGGTACAGGTCCGTTCCAATACATCCTGGCTGAGAGCCCTTAGCAGACTCGTTGCGGGTTAACGGCGGGAAACAACGGCGGGCTGTTTCTCTGTCTTGGACAAAGCAGGTTTCGTGCCAGAAATATAAACACTTTTAAATCAGATGGTTATAAAATCGCCGGGGTGGATCAGAGGGTCTTGCTGTCGGGGCTGACAGACACTTTCCGGAGGCCTGGTCCAAGTGCTTGATTAACAAGGCGCCCCGGTGTCGGGCAAACCCGACACCGGGGCGGGACGCCGCCGACTGCGGCGGGTAGAAGCCCGCCGGGGCAGGGTTACTCTGCTGTGGATTTGCGGAACTGATCCGGGTCCAGATCGTGACGCTTCAGCAAATTGTAGAATTCGCTGCGGTTGCGCTCAGCCAGGCGCGCCGCCAGGGCGATATTGCCTTCGGCAAGATTGAGCAGCCGGATCAGGTAGTCGTGCTCGAACTGGTCGCGGGCGTCGTTCATGTTCAACAGCTTTTCCGGTTTGAAGCGCAGCGCCCGTTCTACCAGTTGTCGTGGGATCAGGCTTTGTGGGCTAAGCACGACACACTGCTCCACGACATTGAGCAATTGCCTGACGTTGCCAGGCCAGGGGGCGCTGACCAGCAGCTCCATCGCTTCAGGGGCAAAGCGCACGCCGCCATTGCGGTCGTGACGTTCACTCAGTTGCTGGGCGAAGTGATTGGCCAGCAAAGGTATGTCCTCGCGCCTGGCCGCCAGCGGCGGCTGCTCCAGCGTGATGACATTGAGCCGGTAGAACAGGTCCTCGCGGAAACTGCCTTCACGTACCTTTTCGTGCAGATCGTGGTGGGTGGCCGACAGGATACGCACATCCACCTGGATGGTTTCCGTGGAGCCGACGGGTCTGACTTCGCCCTGCTCCAGAACGCGCAACAGTTTGGCCTGCGCGCTGAGCGGCATGTCGCCGATTTCGTCGAGAAACACAGTGCCCTTGTCGGCGGCCTTGAACAGCCCGTCGGTGGCCTTGCTGGCACCGGTAAAGGCGCCGGCAGAATGACCGAAAAGCTCCGATTCCAGCAGGGTCTCCGGGATGGCAGCGCAGTTTAGGGTCATGAAGGCTGCGTTGCAGCGATTGCTGGCGCGGTGTATGGCTTTTGCCAGCAGTTCCTTGCCGGTGCCTGTTTCACTCTGAATCAACACACTGACATCCGTGCGTGCGGCCGCCTTGGCCTGCTGCAGAAGAGTTTCCATGCTTTGGCTGCATGACACGATGTCCTGGCGCCAGCTTTCGCCATCCTCGGCATCCAGGTCGTCCTGCGGGCTGCTTTGACTCAGTGCCTGCCTGATTTTGCCCAGCAGGATTTCCGGGTCACAGGGCTTGACCAGGTAACTGAACACACCCCGTTGCACGGCAGCCACGGCATCGGGAATGGTGCCGTGAGCGGTGAGAATGATCACCGGCAGCTGCAGGAAGCGTTGCTGAATGGATTCGAACAGCGCCATGCCGTCCATGCCTGGCATACGCAGGTCAGTGATCACCACGTGCGGCCGATAGCGGGCGAGCTCGTTGATGGCTTTCTGCGCTGTATTGACGACGCTGACATCCAGACTGTTTGCCTGCAGGCGCATGCGGATCAGGTGCAACAGGTCCTGATCATCGTCGACCAGAAGAATTCTTGGTTTATCACTCATTGACCGTCTCCTGCATTTGACCACGGCGATTGATCTGCTGTTCAATTGCGGTCAGTGCTGCAATCTGCGTCCTGAGTGAATCGATCTGTTGCACCTGCTGGTCGTGGAGCTGTTGAAGTTCGCGAAGCTTTAGTTGGGTTTCCACCATCAGCAGGCGCAGGTGTAACGTGGGGGGAACATCGGTACCCAGCACCAGCAGATCCCTGATCTGCTCGGCCTCGCTCACCAGGGCAGCATCATCACGCTGCTCCAGGGCCTGATGGAACTCAAGTAGTCTGGTCATATCTTGCGTGTAGTCCGGTCCGGGCTCGGACGTTTGACAGGCAGTCAATGCACCTGCCATAGCGGTAACGCACAGTAAACGCATCATGCCTTTATCTCCCTTTGCCAGCGTCTGGGCAGCGACAGCCTGAAACAGGCCCCATGTGCTGCCCCACGATTGAAAACCGTCAGTTTACCACCAGTGCGCTCGGCATACTCACGAGCGATGGCCAGGCCCAGTCCCGTGCTGTGATAATATTCGCGCGGTTGAGCACTGCCCTGGAAAAAAGCCGTGAATATTTTGTCCAGTTCTTCCTCCGGGACACCAGGCCCTTCATCGGCAATATCGAGCTGGACCAGGTCTCCGTCCCGGCTCATGGTCACCGTTATGGTACCGCCCTTCGGTGAGAATTTGACCGCATTACTCATCATATTATCCACGATGACACGGATTCGTTCGCGGTCGCCGCTGATGGCGATTTTGTCCAGCTGCCGGCGAATCTTTATGGAGGCGCTGATGGTAGCAGGCTGGTGGTTCAAAATGACTTCATTGACCAGGCCGGTTAGCTTGATGGTCTCCGGAGGCGCGTCCACAATCGCGAAACTGTCGGCATTGTGTCGCAGCAGGCCCTCGATCAGACCCGATAGGCGCTGACAGTTATTGCTGAGTATGGCCACCAGCGTCCGCTGTTCTTCATTGATCGGGCCGGCGATGCCATCAGCGATTAGCGCAGCGCTTTCCTGTATGGAGGCCAGCGGGGTTTTCAGTTCGTGCGACACGTGACGCAGGAATTCGCCACGTTGGTGCTCGAGCTGCTGCAACCGGTCGCGCAGCCAGTCAAGTCTGGACCCGAGTAATTGCAGGTCGCTGGGACCACCAATTTTGATCCTTTCCTCGTACTCACCACTGCCAAGATTTCTGATCGCTGTATCCAGCTGCCGCAGGGGGCGGGTAATCAGCGCCACAAACAGCACTGCCAGCAACAAGGCGGTACACACCAGCCACAGGGTGCGAATATTGAGCGCCCGCTGGCTATCGGCGGTCTGTACGCGAAGCGCGGCAGCATTGGCATCGACCCAGGCAGACGTCAGCCGGGTCAGTTCGTAGGCAATTTCCAGCAGGCGGGGGTATTCAAAATCGGTTTCTGAGGTGGCCGCGTTGAGGCCCCGATATGCCTGGAACTCGATGTCCCGCAGTGCGCTGGCCTGTCTGGTGATATCGGGATCATCGCCCAGCGCCAGCAGTTGCAGCAAGGTGCCATGCAGCGCTTCACGGCGGTCGTCATAGACCTGAAGAAGCGCCGGGTCACGCAAAACAAGGAACTGCCTGGCGCTGCGCTCCAGCGCACTGCTGTGTTCGATCAGCTCGCGACTGGCACGCATGGCGTTGGCGGACTGATTGACAGTTAGCTGTCCGGATGTAGTCAGCGTATTGAGTTGCTGGGCGCTGATAAACAGTGCTGAAATCAGCAACGCGGCAACGGCCAGAAAGCCGAGGACGGTCAGTTGCAGAATTGAGCGCGTGCGGAACAGCATGGTCAGAGGCTCCCTCTTCTGTGCGTGACGGCCGGGGTCCCGCCCCGGCAATGAAGTCGCGCAGTTACGTCTTTGCTTCCAGGCGGCTGATCAATGTGCCGAGCACTTCGCCGATAAAATCCAGAAACAGCGTGTCCAGCTCATCCGTGAAATAATCCTGTGCGTGGTTGCCGATGGCCAGCACAGCCAGCAGGCTGTTGTGGTGGGTGACGGGGCACAGGGCTGCCGATCGCAAGGCTGGCGTGGTTCCCGGAAACAACAGCGAGGAAGTGTGTTTGTCCAGCGTCTGGGTCAATACCCGTTTGCTGCGCAGCAGCGAGGGAAAACGGCTCTGCAGTTCGGTGGCAACGTCGCTGGTATCCACCAGAATCAGTCGGCAGGCATCGATCCCCGGCTGGGTGGACAGGCTGGTCTCGGTCACCACCGCCAATTGCCCAAGGTCGTCTTCTTCCAGCAGGGTCAGGATCAGGTTGCGGGTGACACTGAACAACTGGTCATTGTAACGGGCATTTTCCAGCAGGCCGTTCAGCGTATGTCTCGATTCGATGCTGCGGTCGCGCAGTATTTTCACCTGTCGTTCGAGCAGGGAAATGGCATTGCCACTTTCGTGAGGGACTGTCAGGTCAGCCAGCAGATTGTCACGATTCGCGAAAAAATCGGGATGTGCCTTGAGGTAACTGGCGACATCATCGGCGGTCAGTGTTGCTGCAGCCTTGTTCGTGGCGGCTGTCTTTTTGGCGGAAGAAACGTCACTACTCATGCATGGTGCCTCGTTGGTGGTGCTTGATGCCGTTGCGGGCCGGTGATCAGATCAGCACAGTCCCTTCAAATACGGTGGTCGCCGGCCCGGTCATGATAACCGGCTTGCCGTCGCCGGCCCACTCTATGATCAGTTCGCCGCCGGTCAGCAGAACACGTACACAGTGATTGAGCCGGCCCGCCTGAATGCCGCAGACCACTGCTGCGCAGGCGCCGGTGCCGCAGGCTTCGGTCTCGCCGGCACCACGTTCGAACACCCGCAGGCGGATGGTGTCGCGATCCAGGATCTGCATGAAACCGACATTGACACCCTGCGGAAATGCCGCGTGTGTGCACAGCATTGGCCCCAGAGTATGCACCGGGGCAGTGTCGACATCGGCCACGCTCAGCACAATATGCGGGTTGCCCATGGATACTGCCTGGAATTCAGCGGTACCGTGCTGCCCGACCACCAGCTGGTAGCTCGGCTGTGGCGAATCTGCGTTAAAAGGCAATGCCGCCGGGGCAAAGTCCGGCTCGCCCATGTCTACGCTGACCTGCGCGTGGTCGTCAGCATGCAGTTCCAGCAGGCGATTGCGGGTCTGCACCCGGATCGGGCTGCGGGCGGCGAGACCTCGCGCCAGTACATAGCGGGCGAAACAGCGTGCGCCATTGCCGCAATGTTCCACCTCGCTGCCATCTGCATTAAAGATGCGGTAGCTGAAATCGGCATCGGGGCGCGTCGGCGGTGCGATGATCAGCAACTGGTCGAAGCCTACGCCGCGCTGCCGGTTGCCCAGTTGCCTGATCTGCGCCGGGGTCAGCTCCACCGGATGCGAGATCTGGTCGATGACCATGAAGTCATTGCCCAGTCCATGCATCTTGGTGAAGTTGACACGCAGCGGTGCCTGCTCGTCCCGTTCCCGGGCCGGGTCTGTGTTCACCTGGCTGTTGGCCGTGGCTTTGACTTTTTGCTTCATCGGTTTACGGTTCATTCGTCGGTCAGTGTACTTTCCAGGCTCAGCTGATAACTGATGGTCTCCCGCTGTCGGACCAGGGTGGCCCGGTCTGCGTCGACCATCACCTCGGCCGCGCGGTTGCGGGTGTTGTAATTTGAGCTCATGACAAACCCGTAGGCGCCGGCCGAACGAACCGCCAGCAGGTCACCGGCCGTTATCTTCAGCCTGCGATCCTTGCCCAGGAAGTCGCCGGACTCGCAAACCGGCCCCACCACATCATACAAGTGTTCGCTGTGCAGGTCTGCCTGCGCCGTGGACACCGGCACAATGTCTTGCCAGGCGCCATACAACGCAGGGCGCAACAGGTCGTTCATGGCGCCATCTATGATGGCAAAGTGTTTGTGTTCCGTATGTTTCAGAAACTCAACCCGGGTGATAAAAATACCGGCGTTGGCGGCAATGGAGCGACCCGGTTCCAGCATCAGTATCAGGTCGCGGCCAGCCAGTTTGCGCTTGACTGCTTCGATCAGCAACTGGGGTGAAGGTGGTGTTTCCTTGTTGTACACCACGCCCAGGCCGCCGCCCATGTCGAAATGTTCCAGCTTGATACCAGCGGCGCTGAGCCGGTCAACCAGCTGCAGGACACGATCAATGGCATCCAGATACGGGTCAATACTGGTCAGCTGTGAACCGATATGGCAGTCAACCCCGGTCACGCGGATGTTGTCCATGGCCGCCGCGCGCTCATAGACAGCAAATGCCTGCGCGATGTCGATGCCGAACTTGTTCTCTTTCATCCCGGTGGAAATGTATGGATGGGTGCCGGCATCGACGTCAGGATTGACGCGCACGGATATCGGCGCCAGCACGCCCAGTCGCGCGGCAACCGCATTGATGCGATCCAGCTCCGGTTCTGATTCGATATTGAAACACAGTATGCCGGCGTTCAGCGCCTGTTCGATTTCCGCTTCGGTTTTGCCCAGGCCGGAGAAAATCGTCTTCTCGGCCTTGCCGCCCGCGGCGAGTACGCGCGCCAGTTCGCCGCCAGAGACGATATCAAAACCCGCCCCTTGCCGCGCCAGCACATTGAGCACAGCAAGATTGGAGTTGGCCTTGACCGCGAAACAGGTCAGGTGCGGAAAGTCGCCGAGGGCGTTTTCGTAGGCCAGCAGATTATGCTCGAGTGCCGCTCTGGAATACACATAACAGGGCGTGCCGAACTCGGCAGCAATGTCTTTCAGGGCTACCTGTTCAGCAAAAAGCTCGTTGTTCTGATAATAAAATGGGTTCATGTTGTCCTGATGGCTGGAAATGGGCGGTGCCTTGTTGACCGCTGGGCGGCTGGGAGTCGGGGCGCTGCAATGGCCCTTTCTGGCCACACGCACCCAAGCCGCTCATCAGGATGGTGGTCATGATAATAATGGCTGATCGTTGCACTGGTTGAATCCCGAACTCTGTGGCCTGGCCTGTTAATAATGGCGGGATTATAACGTGTTCGGGCGAGGGCGGCTAATTTCCGTGAGCTGTCGGCAGCAACCTAGCCATCCGGCTAGTCGCCCGACAGTGGCTGATATGAGACAGTCAGGGTGTACTTGAAATTCAATTCAAGGGTATTCTTGGGCGCACTGGGTGTAAAGCTATGACGGAAAGGAGAGCGCACGTGCGCATTTTGCTGGTTGATGACCATGATCTGTTTCGTGAAGGCCTGAAATATCTGTTACCCGTGCTTGACGACAAGGTGCAGTATTTCGAAGCAGGCAGCCTGGAGGCAGCACTGGCATTCGCCGATGAGGATGCGCCTATTGATCTGGTGTTGCTGGACTATTACCTGCCGGGCGTCAACGGGCTGGAGGCATTGGGCAAGTGCCGTGAGCGCTTTGAGTCGGCGACGCTGGTGGTCCTGTCAGGTGAGGAGGATGCCCGTATTATCCGCAGCCTGGTAGAGCATGGCGCGGCCGGTTTCATCCCCAAATCATCGTCGCGCGAAGAGCTGATCTCGGCACTCAAGCTGGTGCTGGCCGGTGGCACCTATTTGCCCAGGATAGCATTGGGGCCGTTGCCGGTGGCCAGCCGGGCGGGGCCGGGCCTGGGTCTGGGTCAGGGACAGGAGAGCCACAGCGACATACCCATGCGCTTGTCCCGGCGCCAGTTCGAGGTGCTGATGAAGGCCGTGCAGGGCAAGTCCAACAAGGTCATTGCCAAGGAGCTTGAAATATCCGATCACACCGTCAAGGCTCACCTGTCGGTGGCGTTCAAAACCCTGGGCGTACAGAACCGAACCGAGGCGGTGTATGCCGCTGCCAAGCTGGGCATTCAGCCCGGCCACGTTGCACACTACAGTGAGGCGCAATCGCCGTGACCAGTTGGCTGTCCAGGCCGATTGAAACGCTCCTGGCCAGGCACGGCTATCCCTTCCTTGATAAAGCCCTGCAGCCGTCATTCACGCTGACGACCGATATCCTGATCATAGGCTCCGGATATGGTGCGGCCATGTCCGCATTGGCGCTGATGGAGGCCCAGGCGGCGTTGCCGGCAGCACAACGGCAGCGGGTCTGGGTATTCGAGCGCGGATCCGAATACCTGCCTGACGACTTTCCCAAATCCATGGCCGAGATGCCTGGTTATGCCGGCACCGACAACATGGCCAGCCACGCGCTGTGGGATGTGCGTGCCGGAGACGGCGTGGTGACGGTCACCGGCCGGGGTCTGGGCGGTACATCGCTGGTCAATGCCAATGTGGCCGCACGTCCCGATGCAGCAGTACTGGAGCGCTGGCCACGGCGTGACGACGACCAGAACTGGGACACACTGCTGCAGCCCGCATTCAGCAAGATCGAGCAGCTGCTGGGCGTGAACCTGTCTCTTATACACATCTCCGAGCCCACGAGACAGGCAGAAATCT
>CAJXPR010000106.1 GCA_913058135.1 uncultured Gammaproteobacteria bacterium | reverse complement strand
GCTCGGAGATGTGTATAAGAGACAGGTAAATACAAACCGGATCAGGATATAAACAGCTACCTTGGTCGCTGTCGCCCCCAACAACGCCGTCACTGCTGACGGTGAGTAGGTGTAAGCATTCGGCAACCAGAGGTGCAGCGGAAACAGTGCCAGCTTCAGACAGATACCGGTAACAATAAAGGCAAAGCCGGTGCGCACTGTGCTGCTGTCACTGATCGCCGGCAGACGCTCCGCCAGGTCAGCCATGTTCAGTGTGCCGGTCATCACATACAAAAGACCAACGCCTATCAGATAGAATGTACCACCAATGGTGCCCATCACCAGATAGGAGAAAGAGGCAGTTAATGCTCGCCGGTCGCGCCCCATGGCAATCAGGGTATAGGTTGCCAGCGAGGAAATTTCCAGAAACACAAACACGTTGAACGCATCACCGGTCGCGGCCATGCCGCACAGGCCAAGGCTAAGCAACAACAGCGCTGCATAAAACATGGGGGCGCGCTCAGCACCGACTTCCTGCTCAACGCTCAGGCGTGCGTATGGCATGACCACACTGGCCAGACCGGTAATCAGTACCAGCAGCAAAGCATTGGCAAAATCTATCCGGTACTCGATACCCCACGGCGCTTCCCAGCCTCCCATGGTGTAAATAATTTCTCCCTGCGCCTGCACCTGTACCAGCAACAATACTGTACACAGCAGCGAGAACCAGGAGACCAGAGTCGACAGCAGCCAGGGCCACGTGGCACCTCGCATGAGCGCCACAACAGGTGCCGCCAACAAGGGCGCAAGCACTACAAGAACAGGAAGATGCATTAACATTAGAGTGAGGAGTCCATTTTGTGCAGGTCGTCTTCTTCAATGGTGCCGAACGACTCTTTGATACGGATAGCCAGTGCCAGGCCCACCGCCGTTGTGGCAACGCCGACCACAATCGCGGTCAGAATCAGCACATGTGGCAGAGGGTTTGAGTACAGCTCTACATTTTCATTAAATAGCGGCCCGGCCCCGCCGGTGATGTACCCAAAGCTGATATACATGAAAAAAACCGATGTCTGAAACACGTTCAGACCAATCAGTTTTTTTACCAGGTTGCTGCTGGAAATGACCATGTACAGCCCGGTCATCATCAGAAAAATAATAATCAGGTAGTTCCAGATTCCCAGCCCGCTCATGGCGACTCTCCTTCCGGTTCGCCGCGCGCAGCGAAGGTGAAAAACATCAGCATGATGACCGACGCCACGGTCAGCCCCACACCAGCCTCAACCAGAATAATGCCAAGATGCTGGCCGGCCACCGGGTAGGCACCCAGCACATCGTAGTCGAGGAAATTCGCGCCCAGCATCAGGCTTGCCACACCAACCCCGGCATACAGCAGCACACCCGCCGAGGCCACCAGTCGCAAGACCCATTCCGGGGCGATTTTCTGGGTCGCGCGCACACCAAACAGCAGTGTATGAATGACAAAGGCAGACGCAAAAATGACACCGGCCTGGAAACCGCCGCCGGGACCAAAATCGCCATGAAACTGTACATACAGCCCGAACAGCATGATGTAGGGGATCAGGAATTTACCAACAACACGCAGGATCATGTGATCACTCATCCGCGTTCTCCTCCTTGCGACGACGCCCGCCGATCAGCAGTAGCACACCGATCCCCGCAGTGAAAATAACCACTACCTCTCCCAGTGTATCGAAGCCCCGATAGCTGGCCAGCACCGCGGTCACCAGATTGGGCACGTCAATTTCGGACATCGACTGGAAAATATAGCGCGGCGCGACATGGGTATGCACCGGGTTATCGGCAGCCCCGAACGGCGGCAGATCAACGATGCCGTACACCAGTGTGGCGCCGGTCACCAGCACGATAACCAGCGGCAGAAAACTGATCTTCTTTTTAACCAGCGGTTTTTCCCGATCCCGACCGACCAGGCTCAGCGTCGCCAGCATCAGGATAGTAGAGATGCCAGCCCCCACGGCGGCCTCGGTAAACGCCACATCCGCAGCGTCCAGTATCATGAACAGCGATGCGGACACCAGGCTGTAGATACCGAACAGCATGACCGCGGTAAAGACATTGCGAATGCGCACAATGGCGATCGAGATAATCGCCAGAAACGCCAGCAGGAAAATATCAATGAGTTGTTCAAGCATCAGGAGACCCGTCCTTCATTACTCAGACCTGCGTCAGCATCCGCCCTGGTCCAGGGCTTCAGTTTTCCGTGCCGGGCCGCCTTGGCCAACGCATGAGTTGCTGTCGGACAGGTAAACAGCATAAACATGAAAATCAGCAGCAGTTTGACGCTGGCCAGTGTCATACCGAACTGCAGCATCAGGCCGCCAATAAAGAAACCGGTACACAGGGTATCGGTGATCCCGGAGGCGTGCATACGCGTGTAGAAGTCCGGGAAACGCAGAATACCTATGGCGCCAACCACACCCAGGATCGCGCCCAGCCCCAGCAGAACGGCAGACAGTATTTGCAGAATATCCACGGTTATTCGCCCTCCTGCTTGCCTGGTGCATCGTTGCCGATGCTACCCAGACTGCCGTATTCGAAATACTTCATGACCGCCACGATCGCAATAAAGTTGATCATGGCGTAAACCAGGGCGATATCCAGATAGTCACCGCGTCCGGCGATCCCGGCAATGACAGCTATCAGCAGAACGGTTTTGGTCCCGAACATATTGACTGCCAGAATGCGATCGTAAATGGTCGGGCCCAGCAACGCGCGAATAATGGCGAGCAACATGGTCACCAGGATGGCCAGAGCGGCCGACGTCAAAATCATGATTTTTCCTCAATGCTGGCGGGCACACGCTGGTCAAAGGTGCCTTGTTCCACATCTTTTGCGCTGTCGTCGTTCAAGGCATGCACTTCGATCATGTCGCCTTCCACCTGCAGGGTCACTGTGCCAGGTGTGAGCGTCACCGAGTTGCCCAGCACGACCTTGCCCAGCTCGCTGCGCTGGGCAGTCCTGACTGTGATAATGCGGGGGTTGATATCAGGCCGCGGACTGAGAATGATCAGAACCATCTTCACATTGGAGATGACAATCTGACCCAGCAGGTAAAGCCAGTAGCGAATCAGTTTCAGACTCAAATGCAACGGATGACTTTCTTCATCCACGACGTCCATCCGGTGCGCAACAAAGGCAACGAACAGAACCGAGACAATACCCAGGGAGATTAACAGCGGCTTGGTGTAACCCGACAGTACCCACCACAAAAGGGCGAGAAAAAACAACAGACCTGTCATGTGTTTCATTTTTTATTTTGCCTCAGTGCTGACGACGGATTAACCACCCCGTCAGCCTCGAACAATTGTTATTCCGGAAGTTTCCGGGGCGATCGCGCCGGTTTTCGTGTCAAATTACATCAACTTGTGACGGCAGAGCACGTTTGTGACAAATATGTCAGCATGCTGTCAACATTCAGGATTTCCTGCGTGACAGCCAGAAATATCGAAGGTGAAAACTAGCAAACCGGGGCATTCTTGGCAAGAAAATCCGTATCCATACGGTTCGAAAATCGCCCGCAATCACCGGTCGTCACCACAACAACCAGGCCCGCGCCCATAAAAAAACCGGAGAAAACGCAGGTTCTCTCCGGCTGTCTGAGGGGCGCTCCCGGCCCCCTGGCAGGACTGTCCTGAGACAGGCGCCAAGCAGGTGCCAGGCAGTCATTACAGGCCTGTCGGGTTGATCTCCAGCCCCGTGATATCAGCCTCAGCCTGCAGATTACGCAGCAGCGCATCAAAGCTCATGCGCCCTTTGTTCTCTATCAGCGCCGCTGTCAGCTGCTGCCGCTGCTGTTCCGGCATGTCTGCAGCGTCGCCATCTTCCACCGCCTGCAGCTCTACCAGCACATAAGCGCCGTTGCTCAGACTGAAACCGCGACGCTCCGGCTGCTCTGCTTCCGGCGCCGGCATGCGGAACACATTGCGTACGATCTCGATATTGACGTCGCCCTGATTTCGACGAACGTCCTCGCGCTCAATCCAGCTTATCGATTCGCTCGCCATCTGCTCACTGATATCTTCACCGGATTCCAGAGCCGCCAGCAACTCTTCACCCAGTTCGCGGGCCATCTGCCGCTCTCTTTCACCGCGCAGAGTAACCGCAATCTGCGATCTGACCTCGTCAAAGGGGATCAGTGCCTCCGGGCGGTATTCCTCCAGATGAACGACAACTGCGCGGGTGTCACTCAATTCGATCAGTTCGCTGTTCAGGTCTTCCTCCAGCACATCATCCGAGAACGCCGCCTCGGCAACACGCTCATCGGAGGTGATGTCACTGCTGCCGCCATTGCGGCCGAAAAACTCGCTCTGCCGAATTTCCAGGCCCAATTCCTCGTTGATAGCCTGCAGATCGAATGTTTCAAAAGCCAGGTTAGCCAGCGTTTCCAGACGGCTGAAGTACAGCTGATCGACCTCTGCTGAGTTGAGATCGCGTTCAATGCGCTCGGCTACCTCTTCAAACTCCGGGTACGCCTGCGCGTCATATTCAGTCAGCTTGACCAGGTGCACACCAAACTCGGAGACCACCGGCTCGGATACCTCGCCGACTTCCAGGTTCAGCAGGGCCTGCTCCAGCGCCGCCGGAAACACGCTGCCGTCGGTATAGCCGATGTCGCCATCGTCCTCGGCAGACACCACGTCGTCGGAGAACTCGCGCGCCAGTTCGCCAAAGTCCTCGCCAGCGTCAAGGCGGGCCCTGACCTCTGCCGCTGTTGCTACCAGTTCCTCTTCCGATGCATCACCACCGAGCTCCCACAGTATGTGTGACGCACGACGCTCGACATTGGCAACCGCCGCATCGCGTTCTTCTTCATACTGTGCACGGACCTGTGCTTCGTCGACCTCGACTTCGTCAAAAATGGCATTCTTGTCCAGCACCACGTAGTTGACCGAAACCTGCTCGGGCGCGGTAAACTGGTCCGGGTTATTGTCATAGTAAGCGCGAATTTCCTCTTCGGGAATGGCCTCTCCCAGAGTGCGGTTACCCAGCGGGATGGACAGGTAGCGGAAGTCACGCGTCTGCAACTCCAGTGCTGCCAGCCGGGCTATTTCCTGATCGGTAACAAAACCACTGCTGGCATAGGCATTTGCCAACTGGCTCATCATCATCTGTTGTGCCAGCGTGGCACGGTAGGTTTGCGGGGTGAAACCCTGAGCGCCCATGGTTCGACGGGCCAGGTCGGCGTCGAATACACCGCCGACCTGAAACTGGGGTGTGCGCACAATCTGGCGATCCAGTGAATCATCGGAAATGGCCATGCCCGCTTCCTGGGCCGCCTGCATCAGCAAGCGATCTTCAATCAATTGTCCCAGTGCTATTTCACGCAGTAATTGCTCATCGAAATCCTGCACATCTGCGCCCATTTGCGCCATCACGTTCTGCAGACTCTGCGCCAGCTCCGGTTCGGTAATCTCTTCACCGTTGACGCTGGCAACATTATTGCCACCCAGGAAACCACCGATGATCGATTCGGCACCAAACAGCGCAAATACGCCGATGATAAAACCGATGATGATTTTGGCGATGACACCCTGAGAGTTGTCTCTAATCGTCTGCAGCATACAAATTCCTGAAAATCCTGAAATGAAAACGGGTCTTGGATCCGGTTAAAACTAAAAGGGCGCATCAATGATGCGCCCTTTTATCGGCCCTGATCCGTCACTTGCATCATGACTGCATCAGGCGCCGATTCTGACATCATGCCGGGACAGCAGCCCCGGTGCGGTCAGACAAACTTAGCTGTTTACCGCATCTTTCAGTGCTTTACCCGGCTTGAAATTTGGCACCTTGGCCGCCTTGATTTCAATCGTTGCACCAGTTTGCGGGTTACGGCCAGTGCGCGCAGCACGGTCTTTTGTGCCAAACGTACCAAAGCCTACAAGTACCACCGGCTCGCTTTTCTGCAGCGAATCCGTAATCGTGTCGATCATGGCATCGATTACGCGGGCAGCAGCCGCTTTCGGTAAATCTGCACTGGCGGCAACGGCTTCGATCAATTCTGATTTATTCACAGTATCCCCTTGTTTTTCTGTACCTGTTAATGGTGTGTCGGAGTGTAGGTTTCAATCTGGTTTACTTCCCACCAGACGGAGCTTGATGCTGCATCGCCATCATCCAGACGACGCGCGGCATAAAGCCAAAAACAACCGTGACTTTATACCAAGCGCCCGAAAGCCATGTCAACACAAAACGCCGTAATCAGTGGGTGCTGACGGCATTTTCGTCTTTTGCCGGCTCTTTTTTGCCAATCGGTCCGTCGCCCTGCGGCAATGGCTGGGGCATCCGCTCCAGCGCCAACTCCAGCACCTGATCAATCCACTTGACCGGATGAATGGCCAGGTCCGCTTTGATATTGTCGGGGATCTCCTTCAGATCGCGCTCGTTGTCTGCCGGAATGATCACCGTTTTGATATTGCCCCGGTGCGCTGCCAGCAACTTTTCTTTCAGACCACCGATGCGCAGCACCTGACCACGCAGAGTGATCTCCCCGGTCATGGCAACGTCCGCCTTCACCGGGATATTGGTCAGCACGGACACAATCGCAGTGCACATGCCCACCCCGGCACTGGGACCATCCTTGGGCGTGGCACCTTCCGGCACGTGAATATGCAGGTCGATATTTTCGTGGAAGTTCGATTTCAGACCCAGCATCGCGGAACGACTGCGTACCACCGTCAGGGCAGCCTGAATGGACTCCTGCATCACGTCACCCAGCGAGCCGGTCTTGACGGTCTTGCCCTTGCCTTCGACCGCCACTGCTTCGATGGTCAACAGTTCGCCGCCGACCTGGGTCCAGGCCAGGCCATTGACCTGCCCGACCCGATTACTCTCTTCAGCAACGCCGTAATCGTACTTGCGCACGCCCGAGTAATGCTCCAGCACATCGGGCGTCAGCACCAGCTGCTGCCTGTCGGCTTTGCCTTTACCCTTGATCTTGTCGTCGCGCATGGCCGCTTCCTTGACCACCTTGCGGCACAGCTTGGCGATCTCGCGCTCCAGTCCGCGCACACCGGCCTCGCGGCTGTAGTAGCGAATCAGGTCCCGAATGGTCTCTTCCGGCACCGTCAGCTCATCCTTTTCCAGACCGTTGGCCTTCAGCTGCTTGGGTAACAGGTACTTGGACGCGATGTTGATCTTTTCCGCCTCGGTATAACCCGGCAGACGAATCACTTCCATCCGGTCCAGCAACGGCCCCGGGATGTTCATGGTGTTGGAGGTACACACAAACATGATCTCGGAGAGGTCATAATCAACCTCCAGATAATGGTCGTTGAATGCCTTGTTCTGCTCCGGATCCAGCACCTCCAGCAGGGCCGAGGCCGGATCGCCGCGCTGATCCATGCCCATCTTGTCGATCTCGTCCAGCAGGAACAGTGGATTCTTCACGCCGGCCTTGGCCAGTTTCTGCATCAGCTTGCCAGGCAGGGAACCGATGTAGGTGCGACGGTGACCGCGGATTTCCGCTTCATCACGCACGCCACCCAGCGCCATACGGATAAACTTGCGGTTGGTCGAACGGGCGATGGACTCGCCCAGCGAGGTTTTGCCGACGCCGGGAGGTCCCACCAGACAAAGAATCGGGCCCTTCAGTTTCTTCACCCGTTTCTGGACTGCCAGGTATTCCAGAATGCGTTCCTTGACCTCTTCCAGACCATAGTGATCGGCATTCAGAATTTCTTCGGCCTTGTCCAGTTCCAGGCTGATCTTGCTGCGTTTTTTCCAGGGGATGTTCACCATCCAGTCCAGGTAGGTACGCACCACCGACGCTTCCGAAGACATGGGCGACATCATCTTCAGCTTGTTCCACTCGGCCAGGGATTTATCCTTGGCTTCTTTGGTCATGCCCGCCTTTTCAATCTTGTTCTTTAATTCCTCGGCCTCATTGGGGCCATCTTCCATCTCACCCATTTCTTTCTGGATGGCTTTCATCTGTTCGTTCAGGTAGTACTCGCGCTGGCTCTTTTCCATCTGCTTCTTGACGCGACCACGAATACGCTTCTCAACCTGGAACAGGTCGATTTCGGCTTCAATCAGGCCCATCAGATGTTCGATACGCGGCTGCAAACCCACCAGTTCGAGCAGGTTCTGCTTTTCCTGCAGTTGCAGTGACATGTGTGAAGCGATGGTATCCACCATGCGGCCGGGCTCATCAATACCGGAGATCGAGCTCATCACTTCCGGCGGAATCTTGCGGCTCAACTGCACGTACTGATCAAACTGCGACAGCAGCGAGCGCAACAGCAGTTGCGACTGTTTGTCTGGCAGCGGATCAGAATGCAGGGGCATTACCTGGCTCTGGAAATAATCGTCCTCCAGCTCCACGGAGCGGATACGCGCGCGCGTGACGCCTTCGACCAGCACTTTTACCGTGCCATCAGGCAGGCGAATCAACTGCAAAATGGTGGCAATGGTGCCTACCGTGAAAATGTCCTTCAGGCCCGGGTCATCTTCCGATGCATTTTTCTGTGCCACGAGCAGGACCTGCTTGTGACTTTGCATGGCGATTTCCAGTGACCGTATGGAGCGCGGACGGCCGACAAACAGCGGCTGAACAATCTGCGGGTACACCACGACATCGCGCAGCGGTAACAAAGGTAGACTGGACCGAATATCGGTCGGGGTATCAGAAGCGTCGCCCATAATAATACTCATCGTAGTCGTAGTGGCTGTAGTACAAGCTAATGCCTCTTAATGTGAGGCCTGCCGCGAGGGATTTCAAGGGAAACCTGGGATGTACGCGCTGATTCGCGTAAAAATACCGGCAATCCGAGTGGCCGGGGCCGGGGCTGCCGGTGCCGGCACCAACGTGTGCCAGCGCAACCCCGGACCAGCCGATCATGGCTGGTGGGGTAGCTTCAGGGCGTAAGTGCCGGCAGGATTACTCGGCGGTCTTGGAGGTCTGCTGCTCTGTCTCGTACATCAGCAATGGTTCCGACTCGCCATTGATAACGGCAGCATCGATCACAACTTTCGACACATCTTTCATGGAAGGAATCTTGTACATGCTCTCCAGCAGCACATTCTCCATGATGGAGCGCAAACCGCGAGCACCGGTCTTGCGTTCCTTGGCTTTTTTAGCGACCGCCTGCAACGCATCGTCACGGAACTGTATTTCCACGTCTTCCATTTCAAACAGCTTCTGGTACTGCTTGACCAGGGAATTCTTGGGCTCTTTCAGAATCCGCACCAGCGCATCCAGATCCAGCTCTTCCAGTGTCGCGATCATGGGCAGGCGACCGACAAACTCGGGAATCAGGCCAAACTTGACCAGATCTTCAGGCTCGACGTTGCGCAGGGACTCCCCAATCATTCTGTCGACATCCTTGCTGCGCACCTCGGCACTGAAACCGATGCCGCTCTTCTCGGAACGGTCGCGAATGATCTTGTCCAGTCCGGCAAACGCACCGCCGCAGATAAACAGGATGTTGGCGGTATCGACCTGCAGAAACTCCTGCTGCGGATGTTTGCGACCACCCTGTGGTGGCACCGAGGCAACCGTGCCCTCGATCAGCTTCAGCAATGCCTGCTGCACACCCTCGCCGGACACATCACGGGTAATTGACGGGTTGTCGGACTTGCGGGAAATCTTGTCTATCTCATCGATGTAAACAATGCCAATCTGTGCTTTTTCAACATCATAGTCGCATTTCTGCAACAGTTTCTGAATGATGTTCTCCACATCCTCACCGACATAGCCGGCTTCGGTCAGTGTCGTGGCATCAGCGATGGTAAAGGGCACGTCCAGCAACCGGGCCAGCGTTTCCGCCAGCAGGGTCTTGCCGGTACCGGTCGGGCCGATCATCAGGATATTGCTCTTGCCCAGCTCGACATCACCGCTACGACGGTCATAACCCAGGCGCTTGTAATGGTTGTACACGGCCACAGCCAATACTTTCTTGGCATTTTCCTGGCCGATAACGTACTCATCCAGCGTGTCTTTGATTTCCGCAGGGGTCGGCAGCTTCTTGCGACCGGATTCAGCCTCTTTCTCCTGAATCTCTTCGCGGATTATGTCGTTGCAAAGATCCACACATTCATCGCAAACAAATACAGATGGGCCGGCGATCAGCTTGCGGACTTCGTGCTGGCTTTTACCGCAAAATGAGCAATACAGCAGTTTGCCGTTATCATCACCCTTGTTGTAGCGATCATCAGACATTCAATTTCCTCTAACGTGTAACCGCAGCCGGACTGCCAGCGGCACTGTGCACAGCGCCCCGCTATCCTGGCATTACACGGCTCTGCGTGAAATAACCTTATCAATCAGACCGTATGATACTGCCTCTTCGGCATTCATGAAATGGTCGCGTTCGGTCTCCCGTTCGATCTCCGCAATCGAACGACCGGTGTGATGCGCCATAATCTCGTTGAGCTGACGACGCATCTTCAGGATCTCGGTGGCCTGAATTTCGATATCCGAGGCCTGACCATGCGCACCGCCGCTGGGCTGATGAATCATCATTCGCGAGTTCGGCAGGGCGTGTCGTTTGCCGGACGCACCACCGGTCAGCAGAAACGCGCCCATGCTCGCTGCCTGGCCAATACACATGGTGCTGACATCGGGCTTGATGAACTGCATGGTGTCGTAGATGGACAACCCCGCGGTTACCGCGCCTCCTGGCGAATTGATATACAGATGGATATCCTTGTCCGGGTTCTCCGACTCAAGAAACAGCAACTGTGCCACTACCAGATTAGCCATGTGATCCTCGACCGGTCCGATCAGGAAGATGACACGTTCTTTCAGCAGGCGCGAATAGATATCGTACGCGCGCTCCCCACGGGCATTTTGCTCAACAACCATGGGGACCAGGTTGGCTTCTATCATCGAAAGCATCGATTCACTCGACATATGATCAGGCCTTTTTGTCCGTCGATTTATCAGTCTTTGTCTGTCTTTTTAGCCGCCTTCTTGGCTGGCTTTTTGGCTGCCGGCGCATCATCGGCACTGGCAGCTTTTTTAGCCGCTGGCTTTTTCGCCGCTGGCTTTTCCTCATCCGCTGCAGGCTTTTTGGCCGCGGCTTTTTTGGGTTTCTCCGCCTTGCCTTTGCCTGCGTCTTCCTCAGCCGCCTGCTTGGGGTTGGTCAGTTCCTGATAGCTGACCTTGCGCTCCTTGATCTGCGCCTGTTCAGCGATCAGGTCAAACACCTGGTCTTCCAGCACTGCAGACTCGACCGTATCAAGCTGCTCTTTATTGCTGTAATAGTAATTCACCACTTCGTCCGGTGTTTCATAGGTTGCCGCAATATCTTCAATCGCTTCGCGAACCTTGGCCGCATCCGCACGCAGACCCTTCTGCTTGATCACTTCACCCAGGATCAGGCCCAGTTTGACACGCTTTTCCGCCTGTTCCCGGAACAGCTCATCAGGCAACAGGCTAGGGTCCAGGTTCTGGGCGCCGGCACCGAACTGCTGCAAGGCCTGCTGACGCAGCACATCAATTTCTGCGCCGACCAGCGCAGTCGGTACGTCTACCTCATTCTGTTCCAGCAATACATCCATGACGTTAGTCTTCAGGCGGTTCTTGCTCGCCTTTTTCAACTCGCGCTCCATATTGGCAGCGACTTCCTTGCGGAATCCCGCCTCCCCACCTTCGGTCACACCAAAAGCGGCAAAAAATTCGTCGTTCAGCTCCGGCAGCTTCGGCGCCGATACCTTGTTGACCTTGACCTTGAATACTACAGGCTTGCCAGCCAGGTCCTTGTTGCGGTACTGCTCCGGGAAGGTCAGCTCAAGCGTTACCTCGTCACCAGCCTTGGACTTCACCAGGCCTTTCTCGAACCCCTCAATCATACGCCCGGAACCCAGCACCAGATTAGTGTTGCTGCCCGTGCCGCCAGAGAACGTTTCACCGTCGATGGTGCCTTCATAGTCAATATTGACCATATCGTCATTCTTGGCCTGACGCTTGACCTCTTCCCACTCCTGACGCTGCTGACGCAGGTTCTCGATCATGGTGTCGACGTCTTTATCGGTTACCTCGGCAACCAGCCTCTCAGCCTTCACTTTGGAGAAATCGGACAGCGTGACTTCCGGGTAGACCTCAAAGGTCGCCACAAATTCGATGTCCTTGCCTTCATCCAGCGACTTCGGCTCGATTTTGGGCTGACCGGCCGGCTTGATTTTCTGCTCGGTAATCGCTGCGTAGTAGCTGCGGCTCATGATCTCGCCCAGTACTTCCTGACGGACACCTTTGCCAA
Organism: uncultured Gammaproteobacteria bacterium; assembly: GCA_913058135.1. Classification (GTDB taxonomy): domain Bacteria; phylum Pseudomonadota; class Gammaproteobacteria; order Pseudomonadales; family Pseudohongiellaceae; genus Pseudohongiella. The sequence goes on along the minus strand of CAJXPR010000106.1, from coordinate 1,050 downwards.
AACGGTTCTTGATGACTTTCAGAGGAATCTTGCCCTTACGGAAACCGTTGATCTTGACGGTTCTGGCGGCTTCGTTCAGACGAGCGGCAACAGCATTTTCTACTTCAGCAGCAGGCACGCCAATAGTCATACGGCGCTCTAATCCAGTGGTGGTTTCAATCGAAACTTGCATGAAAATTCCTCGCGAACCGGCGTGCCCATCACGCACGGTCAGTGTAAACAGTTATTATAAGTCAGCCAAAATAATTTCCATCAACCATTTCAACAAGTTAAGTGGAAATCAGGGTATTTTGAAGAGCGCGATTGTCCCACAGGCACCGGTTTTATTCAATAATTAATCGCAACGCCCGTTTTATCGCGGATTTTGTGACAGATCACAATTTTCTCTGACGCAGGGATATTATTCCCATGAAGAGTGGTCTAGTATTGAAGCAGTTGTTAAAAAAGCCTGACCCTAATAGTAGCAATCAAAATAAAAACAACCCTTAGCCGAGACTCCTGCCATGCAAAATGCCAGCACCAGCACCCGCCCTGAGGTAAACCGCACCACTGATACTCGCCTGACCGACGCCAGCATGCATAGCCACGAGCGTTCTGATCGACTGTTCAGCCTGTCCGGGTTATGGTATTTCCGGACTCGTGAAGGCAAAGACGTTGGGCCTTTCCGCTATCGTTGCGAAGCGGAGTCCATGTTGTCCCGCTTTATCGATGAAACCAGCCGTCAATTGCAAAGCAGCATGATGCCGCACAAACTGCATTTTCGCACATGCGGTGTTATTGGCAGCCGACAGGCAAGCTAATGTCGCGACTTGCCAGCAGTGCGTTCAGAATGCTCTGAGTGCACTGCGCGCATGACGAAAGATGTCCGCCCCTGAACCATGACAGGATCCCGCAGACGAACCGGCAAAAAAGAAATGTCCCTGCCCCGCAATGGAATGCAACGCAACATTGGGTAATGTGTCCTGCAGCAACCGCGCATGACAGACTGCACTCAGGGTATCCTGTCTCTTATACACATCTCCGAGCCCACGAGACAGGCAGAAATCTCGT
>CAJXPR010000105.1 GCA_913058135.1 uncultured Gammaproteobacteria bacterium | reverse complement strand
TTCTGCCTGTCTCGTGGGCTCGGAGATGTGTATAAGAGACAGGACTGAACACTGGTCACGCAGTCGTGCCCGCTATCACCACACCAGCAGCAAATATTCGCGACTGCCCCAGATCCAGCTGTTAGGTGCGCGAAAATGGCTTGCGCTGGTGTTCTGCGCCGCCCCGGTTGTGCTGGGTTTTCTGGTTCCGTTTCTGCAGCTCGCCTACTGGGCATGGGATACCCGCAATCTGATTGACTTCAGCGCCTTCAGTACGCTGCTGGGTAACAGCCTGCGGCTGGCACTGACCGCCGCGGTCATTGCATTGGTGCTGGGGCTGTTCATCAGCTACGCCAAACGTTTGCAACCGGTACTGGTGATGCGTGGCAGTGTGCGCATACTGAGTCTGGGTTACGCCATTCCTGGCACGGTGATCGCGGTCGGTGTGCTGATTCCATTCGCCTGGGTCGACAACTCAATTGACGCCTGGATGCTGCAGCAGTTTGGTATCTCGACCGGCCTGGTTTTCAGCGGCACCCTGATAGCCGTTGTCTTTGCCTACATCGTGCGCTTTTTGCCAGTGGCGATGAACACGGTTGATGCCGGCCTGGGTAAAATCCGGCCCAGCATGGATGATGCCGGTCGCTCAATGGGCATGGGGTCGTGGCAGATTCTGCGCCGCATTCATATACCCATGTTGCGCGGCAGCCTGCTCACCGCCAGTCTGCTGGTATTTGTTGATGTCTTAAAAGAGTTACCTGCTACCTTGATTCTGCGGCCGTTCAATTTTAATACATTAGCGATTCGCACCTATGAACTGGCCAACCAGGAACGATTGACGGAGGCTGCTGCCTCGGCGCTGATGATTGTTCTGGCTGGCATCATTCCTGTTATCATCATCAGTCTATCGATATCCGCATCCAGGCCAGGTCATGACATACGCACTTGAGTTAAACAATGTTTCGGTGGCGCTGGAGAACACGCCTATCGTGCAGCACATTGACCTGCAACTGAACGAGGGTGACATTGGCTGCCTGTTGGGGCCCAGTGGTTGTGGCAAGACCACGTTGTTGCGGGCAATTGCCGGTTTCGAAGCCGTGACCAGCGGGTGTGTCAGTGTTGCCGGGCATCGGGTCAGTGAGCCGGGTTTCCGGGTACCAGTAGAGAAGAGACAGGTGGGCATGGTGTTTCAGGATTATGCACTGTTTCCACACCTGACCGTGAAACAGAACATTGCGTTTGGCCTGAAACATGTCAAGGCCAGCGAACGTGAGCGCCGTATCAATGCACTGGCAGACATGCTGCGTATTGGCGAATTACTGCAGGCGTTTCCCCATCGTTTATCGGGCGGCCAGCAACAGCGGGTGGCGATCGCACGCGCCATGGCGCCCAAGCCGCGGATTCTGTTGCTTGACGAGCCGTTTGCCAGTCTTGATGTGGAGTTGCGAGAAGACATCGCTCGCGAGATCCGCGAGGTGCTGAAGCAGGATGGTATTACCACCATACTGGTCAGCCACAATCAGCTCGAAGCATTTGCCATGGCGGATGAAATCGGTGTGATGAAGGCGGGGCAGTTGCTGCAATGGAGCACTGCGTTTGCGCTGTATCACGAGCCCGAGACGGCCTATGTCGCCGACTTTGTCGGGGAAGGCGTGTTTCTGCCAGGCACGGTGATCGACGATGTGTCAGTGAGTACCGAGCTGGGCGTGCTGCATTCGGACCAGAGCCTGGGGCATGAGGTCGGGGCGCTGGTATCGGTGCTGATCAGACCTGATGATGTCATTCACGATGATGACAGTCAGGCGACTGCAAAAGTGCTGGAGAAAGCCTTTCGCGGCGCTGAGTTCATGTACACGCTGGCGCTGGACAGTGGCGCCCGGATTTTGAGCCTGGTGCCCAGCCACCATGTGCACGCCAAAGGCATGCAGATCGGTATACGGGTAGAGATGGAGCACCTGGTGGTATTTCCGATGGAAGTGGAAACCGGCGTCTAGCCCCGACTCTGGTCCACCAGAAACTGTTCCAGGCTGTCTCCGGTCAGGCGTTTGATCTGGGAAAAAACAAACCAGATGGCAATCAGCAACACGATCATGCTGGGCAGGGCAATGACGGGATAACTCAAAGCTGTCATGCGACCCAGTTCGGCATTGAACTCGGTGGTGCCGGGCGGGCTGACCAGAATGATGCGCGCCAGCACGTAATTGAGCACTGACGACAGTCCAAATGACGCGGCGATGATCAGTGACGCCTGCGACAACCGCCGTTCAAACACAGCAGTATTGCCTTTGGCTGCCAGCGCTGTATACAACGCGTCTACCCTGATCATCTGGGCATTGAGAATCAGTGTCTTGACCAGGGGGAAGCGGGTGCGCTGACTGATCAGCACAGCCAGGCCGATGATGGCGGGAATGGCGGCTTCCTTGATGGCAATATATTGCGGGTCCAGCTCCAGCAGGCTGATGCCACCGGTCAGAAATACACTGACCACGCCCAATACCGAGAATGGGTTGATCTTGCCCGATTCGCGCAGATCCCACAGGCCGTAGGCGATCGGGAACAGCAGTGCGATGACGATGCCCCAGGTCGGGCCGAGACTCTCCTCGCCGCTAAACCGGCTCAGAATCACCACCGGAATCAGAATATTAAAGGCGAGGTTGCCGAGAAAGCCGCCAGGGGCTTTGCTGGTTTTGTCAGTGGGTGGTGGTGTATTGGTAGAATGGCTGTCGGTCATGACGTCAGGTACCCGGGTCGCGTCAAAGCGCTTGCTGTGAAAGCTTGACGCTGCAGTATACGGAAATTTGCGCAGCGATTCTAAAAAAATGCCCCGGCGCATGACGTCGGGGCATTTTGTGGCATCGTCAGCGGCGCTGACAGATGCCCTGATATGGTAGCTATGAGTGGACTTGAACCACTGACCCCAGCATTATGAATGCTGTGCTCTAACCAGCTGAGCTACATAGCCATTGCGAGGATGCGCATTCTGTCTATTTCGGGACTTGTTGTCAAGGGAGTTTCTAAACAAGTCTAAGGTCACTCTGGCATTAAGCCAGCTTCGTTATTGAGGCGCACTTTTGCAGGCATGCGTCCGCCTGTCAAGAAAGTGCAACGAAAATAGCGGAGTTGGCTTAATGCCCCGAAGGGCGGGGCTTGGCGCGCACAGCTGCTGCGTTGCCGCACTTGCCAAGGGCTGCGGCCATTACCTGCGTGCGACGCCTTGCAGCAGCACGCGCCAAACTCCCGCAGAGTAACTTAGACTTGTATAGAGACTCCCTAACCCGAAACGTGCACTTATACGTTAAAACGGAAGTGGATTACATCACCATCGTGCACGATGTATTCCTTGCCTTCCAGTCGCCACTTGCCAGCATCCTTGGCACCCTGTTCGCCTTTGCCGGCAACAAAATCGTCATAGGCAATGACCTCCGCGCGGATAAAACCGCGTTCAAAGTCGGTGTGGATGGCGGCGGCAGCACGCGGTGCGGTGGACCCGGCCTTGATGGTCCAGGCGCGTACTTCCTTCACACCGGCCGTGAAGTATGTCTGCAGACCCAGCAGTTGATACCCGGCACGGATGACACGATCCAGACCCGGCTCTTTCATGCCCAGATCCTGCAGAAACTCCAGTTTTTCGTCGTCCGCCAGTTCGGCGATCTCTGATTCGAGCTTGTTGCAGATGGGTACGAGTACTGCACCTTCGGCTTTGGCCACCGCTGCCACGCGATCCAGCAGGGGGTTATTGTCGAAGCCCTCTTCGTCGACATTGGCGATATACATGGTTGGCTTTACGGTCAACAGATGCAGGCCGTAAATGTCGGCCAGTTCGTCCTTGTCCAGCCCCATGGTGCGTACCGGTTTGGCGGTATCAAGATGCTCACGTACGCGTTCAAACAGGGCGATCTGGCGCACTGCGTCCTTGTCGCCGCCCTTGGCGATGCGGGTCAGGCGCTGGATGCCTTTTTCCACACTCTCCAGATCCGCCAGCGCCAGTTCCGTGTTGATGGTTTCGATATCTGCTTCCGGATTGATGGCGTCGGCAACGTGTACGATATTGCTGTCTTCAAAACAACGCACCACGTGCGCAATGGCATCGGTTTCGCGAATATTGGCGAGAAACTTGTTACCCAGGCCTTCGCCTTTGGAGGCGCCGGCGACGAGGCCGGCAATGTCGACAAACTCCATGCTGGTGGGAATGGTTTTTTGTGGTTTGACGATGTCAGCCAGCACATCGAGCCTGGGGTCAGGCATGGGAACAATGCCGGAGTTTGGTTCGATAGTGCAGAACGGAAAATTTTCCGCCGCGATGCCGGCTTTGGTCAAAGCGTTGAACAGCGTGGATTTGCCGACGTTAGGCAGGCCAACAATGCCGCATTTGAAACCCATGAGTGTATGTCCTGTAAATTGCGTTATCGTATAGGTAAGAGGTGTTCAGTCGCCCGACGGCTTGTCCTGGCTGTGCAGTTCCAGCATGGCCTGATTCCATTTGCCAGCGGCCGCAATGGGCAGTACACGCAAGGCCTGATCGATATCATGTTCGATGGAAATAGTGTCGTCCTTGCCGGGGTCGCTGAGCACGTAGTTGGCGACTTTGTTCTTGTCACCGGGGTGCCCGACGCCGATTCGCAAGCGATAAAATCCCCGTTCGCCACCCAGCGCGTTGATGATGTCACGAATGCCATTATGTCCGCCATGACCGCCGCCCGCCTTGAGCCGTGTGGTGCCCACCGGGAAGTCGATTTCGTCATAGGCCACCAGCATCTGCGAAGGTGTGATGTCGAAGTAATGACACAGTGCCGATACGGACAGACCGCTGCGATTCATGAAAGTGGTGGGGAAAAGCAGGCGTATGTCATGTCCGTCAATGGTAACGCGCGCCGTGTCGCCGTGAAAGCGAGCCTCGGGGCGTAACTCGCCCTGGTATTGCTGGCAGATGGCCTGCAAGAACCAGACGCCGACGTTATGACGGTTGCTGCGATATTGCGGGCCCGGGTTACCCAGGCCCACAATCAGTTTGAGCGTGTCAGTGCTCATGACAGGCGGGGATCACTCTTCGCCGGCTTCTTCGCCAGCTTCGTCATCATCACCATCAACTGAACCGCCGCGTGGAGGCTGAACGGTTACCACTGCGTGGTCGTGATCAGAGTCGTTGCCGTGTGACAGTTCCAGGCTGGTGACGCCTTTGGGGAAGTTGATCTGGGAGATGTGAACGGCTTCGCCCACGTCGACGTTTGCCATGTCAATTTCCAGGTACTCAGGCAGATCCTTGGGCAGACAGATGACTTCAATTTCAGACATGGTCTTCAGGATGCTGCCGCCGCCGGTCTTGACGCCTTTGCACTTGTCTTCATTAAGCAGGTGAACCGGTACCTTGACGGTGATGGTCTGCTTGGCACTGACGCGCTGGAAGTCAGCGTGCATGATGCGTGGCTTGGCGGGGTGGCGCTGCAGGTCCTTGATGACGACCTGTTCTTTCTTGCCATCCACATGCAGGGTGATGATGTGCGAGAAGAAGGCTTCGTTGGAGGTAGCTTTCAGAATGTCCTTGTGCGGAATCGAAATATTCTGTGGCGCTTTGCTGCCACCATAGATAATCGCCGGGACTTCGTCAGCCAGACGACGCAGGCGGCGGCTCGCACCTTTCCCCAGGTCTTCTCTGGCTGTTGCATTCAGATCAAACTCATTAGACATGTTATGTCTCCAGTTTTAAAACGTCTGTTTCACTTGCGACCGGTTACGCAGACGTGTCGTTAAAAGGGGTGCCGTTAATTCAGCGCCCCGGTGTAAATTTCCGGATGGAAATTCAGTATCCTGCAGTTTTACAGTTCAGCGCTTTCAAACATGGCGCTGATGGATTCTTCATTGCTGACGCGGCGAATGGACTCGGCCAGCAGGCGAGCCATGCTGAGCTGACGCACGTTAGGCAATTTGGCAATCTTGTCACTGAGCGGAATGGTGTCAGTCACCACCAGCGAGTCCAGCGCGGAGTTGGCAATATTATCGGCAGCGTTACCGGACAGTACCGGGTGGGTACAGTAGGCAACGACTTTTAATGCGCCGTGTTCTTTCAGTGCTGCAGCCGCCTTGCACAGGGTGCCGGCTGTATCAACCATATCGTCGACAATCAGGCAGGTGCGGCCTTTGACCTCACCGATGATATGCATGACCTGGGCTTCGTTGGCCTGCGGGCGACGCTTGTCGATGATGGCCAGATCAACATTCAGCTGCTTGGCAACCGCGCGTGCCCGCACCACACCACCAATGTCAGGTGATACCACGGTCAGGTTTTCGTACTTCTGCAGTTCGATATCGTCGGTCAGCACCGGGGAGCCATAAACGTTGTCCACCGGGATGCTGAAAAAGCCCTGAATCTGTTCGGCGTGCAGGTCAACCGTCAGTACCCGGTTGACGCCCACGGCGGAGATCATGTCGGCGACCACTTTGGCACTGATGGCAACACGGGCAGAGCGCACCCGGCGATCCTGGCGGGCGTAACCAAAGTAGGGGATAACGGCGGTGATACGATTGGCAGAGGCGCGGTGCATGGCATCGGCGGTGAGCAGCAGTTCCATCAGGCTGTCATTGGTTGGTGCACAGGTGGACTGAATGATGAAGACGTCCTTGCCGCGCACGTTCTCTTTGATCTCAACCGCAATTTCACCGTCACTGAATTTGCCAATCTGGGCATCACCCAGAGGTATGCCAATATAGCGGGCGATTTTTTCCGCCAGCATGGGATTGGCATTGCCGGTGAAAACCATCAGATTGTTAGCCATGAAAATATTACCTTCCGACGTGCCGTTTGCACAGTTAGAGCGTTTTTTCGGGGTTGGTTTATGCTGTGGTCGTTTGATGGTCTTATCCGCCCAGGTCATTCGTTATGATCGTTGAATGATCGCTTAGATGCTGCATCAAACCGGCAGACCGAAGACGGGTTATGCCGGCTGCGGACAATCTGTCAGCACGGACAATAACCGACTTCTGGAATATGGCTGGGGTGGCTGGACTCGAACCAACGCATGCAAGGATCAAAACCTTGTGCCTTACCAACTTGGCGACACCCCAAAAAACATCGTTATTCTAAGCTATTTTCAGTCGGTATCAAAGCTCGCTCAGGGCCGATCGGTTGATCCCTCTGGCAACAAACCCGTTGATGCCTGCGAGTGGACCGCTTGATTCAGCCGGCAACTGCGCTAATACCGCTCTGGCTTGCGCCTCCTCGGAGAACGCGGCAAATACACTGGATCCTGTGCCGGTCATGCGGGCTGGCGCAAACTGTGACAACCAGTTGAGCGCGGCATCCACCGCCGGATACAGTTTTCTGACCAGTGCTTCGCAGTCATTTCGGGACTGCCCTGCCAGAAAGGCGCACATTTTGATGGCTGTTGAGTCCCGTGTCAATTGCTGATGTGAAAAAATCGTGGCGGTAGTGACATGACAGGCCGGTGTCAGCACCACAAAAAACGGCGTGTCCAGCGTCACCGGCGTCAGCTCCTCACCAATGCCTTCGGCCCAGGCGCTGTGGGCCATGACAAAAACCGGCACATCGGCGCCCAGCCTCAGGCCCAGCTCTGCCAACGCAACACGGTTCAGTTGACCTTGCCAGAGCCGGTTCAGGGTCACCAGTGTAGTGGCGGCATCCGAGCTGCCACCCCCCAGACCGGCGCCGGCCGGAATGTGCTTGTCCAGATGGATGTCGGCACCCAGCGGGCAGTGCAAGGTCTGTTGCAACTGCCGGGCGGCGCGCATAACCAGATTGTCGGCACTCTCCAGGCCAGGGTCGCTGCAGGTAAAGTGCAGTTGGCCGTCGGTGCGCAGGCTGAAGCGCAGGTCGTCATTGTAGTCCAGCAACTGGAACAGGGTTTGCAGATTGTGGTAACCGTCCGGACGGCGCCCGGTAATATGCAGGAACAGGTTCAGTTTGGCCGGCGCAGCCGCCGTCAGCGTGGTGTTGGCAGTTGTCATCGTCGGTCTCAGTCGCGGGCCATGGTCAGGGCGTCCGGCTGGGCGTCGGGAAGCGTCCAGCGCAGCCGGGTCAGATCCAGGCGCAAGGGGGCTTTTTCGATGCGGATACGGGTCGGCAGCGTCTCCGGGCCGAAATTGGTATACGCCATGTAGCTGATTTGCCAACCCGACTGCTGGAAAGCGCGTAACTGGCTGGTTTCGCCAAACACCAGGTTGCTGCTGGACCCGGGCGCCGGGATACCTTTGATCCAGTAGTTCAGTTCAGTGACCGGCAATTCGTAGCCCAGTTCCTGATACAGCAGCTCTTCCGGTGACTCGGTAAACACCGGCTCTTCGCCCTGCTGGACGATCTGCACGGCACCGGGGCGTCCGTCAATCTGCGTAGCACCAACGTTAAAGGTGCCCCACAGGTTGATCTGGTAGGTCTCGTCGTGCTGTTGCCAGCGAATGCGCGAACTGTGAGCGTCACTGGCATCGCGGACGTTGAGGCTGCCGATGAACTCCCAATGTGAGATCTGGGCCAGCACTTCGCGGCGCTGCTCCCATTCGCTATTGACCGGGGCATCGATACGGGGCGCGCTGGTGCAGGCTGCCAACAGCAGGGCCACGCAGGCCCAGGCAATCGTGGCGCCATGTTTGCGCATCATCGGTGATACTGGCGTTGCTGCGGTCATGCTCGGGAAATCGGTCATTCGGAGGGCACCAGGCGTTTCATGGTTTCCCGGATATGTTCGCTGTCGGGTTGCTGTTCCAGCGCTGCGCGCCAGATCTCCAGCGCCTGGTTCCGTTCATTCATGGCCCAGAGCACTTCGCCAAGGTGAGCAGCCACTTCCGCGTCGGGAAAAGCTGCGTAGGCCGCGCGCAGATTGCTCAGAGCTTCGTCGAGACGGCCGAGCTTGTACTGAACCCAGCCCAGGCTGTCGATGATGGCCGGGTCATCCGGCATGATCTCGATGGCGCGCTGAATCAGTGCCAGCGCTTCCTCATAGCGATTGGTGCGCACCGTCAGGGCGTAGCCCAGATGGTTAAGTGCACGTGCATTGTCGGGCTCCAGGCGAATGATGTGGCGCAGGTCCCGCTCGGCCTGTTGCATGTTGTCCTGTTGTTCGCTGAGCAGGGTGCGGGCAAACAGCAGATCAATATTGTCCGGATAACGATCCAGTGCTTCATCAAGCACAGTTGCGGCGCGGTCCGCGTGGTCGGCATTGATCAGCGCCTCGGCCTCAAGAGCGGGCAGAATCGGGCCAAGTCCGGGATTTTCAGTGGCGAGTTGCTGACGCCAGGTCGTTGCCTCGGAAAACTGTCCGAGCGCCACAAACAACTGCATGATCTGTCGTTGCGCGGACAGGAAAGCGTTGGAGCGTGGGCCTATCTGCTGGTAGTGAAACAGTGCCTTGGCCAGTTGGTCGCGCGACTCAAGAATCACAGCCAGGTAAAAATGTGCTTCATTGCCGCGATGACCGGCGTCCAGCAAGGTGCGCAGCTGTTCCTCGGCCTCATCGTATTCTTCCAGCTCCAGGTTGATCAGGGCCAGGGAATACAGGGTTTCCAGGTCGCCCGGCGCCAGGCGCAGCAATTCGGTAAAGTGGACCGCTGCCTCGAGCAGGTTTTGATTCTGCACCAGGATCTGGGCATAACTGTAGCGCAACAGCCGGTGTCGCGGATATTGCGCGACAGCCTCGCCCAGCAGCGCCTGGGCTGCATCCGCCTGGCCGGCGTTCTGCAGCAACTGTGCTTCGATCAGGGCGGTTCGTGGATTGCTGCCGAATCGCTCCGTGGCAACATCCAGCATGGCGCGCGCGCCTTCCGTATTGCCGCTCTGATCGTAAATCTGCGCCAGCGCATAATACAGCGTGGCCTCGTCCGGATGGCGGGTCAGCATGCTTTCCAGTTCATTGGCGATGATGTCGCGCTGCCGGTTGTCGAGGGAAAACGTGCGTGCCGACATGGCGGTGAAGTCGACGTTACCACCCAGCGTCAGCACCTGGTCCAGATGCGGCATGGCGCGCACGTACAGGGCCTGTTCGAGTAGTTCATAGCCGACGATCAGGTGCGGATCCAGGGCGTCGGGCTCCTGCTGCAGCCATAGCTCCGCCAGTTGCATCAGGGCTTCATTGTTGCCTGATGCCGAGGCGAACTCGACGGCGCGCCGAATGATGCCGATGTCACCGGTTTCCAGTGCCAGGTCGTAATAATCCTCGGCGGCCTGCGGCAGATAGCCACGCATGCCCCCAAACTCGCTCAGCAGAGCGGTTTCCAGCTGATCCCGGGTAAAGTTACCGTACTCGATGTCTTCCTCGACCGGCTCCGGCGCCGGCTCAGTCAATTCGGGGATGGCTGCGACCGGTTCGGATACGGGTGCTGCGGGCTGCAGTGCTGAACACGCGGCCAGCAGAGGAAGACTGAGGAGTAGCAGGCGATGTCGAAGTTTAGTCATAATTCCTGGTCGTGGCCCCCTGGGCGCTGATCGATTGTAGCAACTGTACTATGGCAAGACTACGGCAAGACTACAATTGTGACCGGCCCGGGCGCATAATACGTACTCGCTTAAGCACATGCGAGGAACGGGTTGCGTATAAAAGCAGGAAAACGACCCCGACTTTTAGTAAGATAGCGCATTTTTTCAGCAAGGCTCTCTATGGCGCTGGTTCTGCTCGGCATCAATCACAATACTGCCAATGTTTCCATGCGGGAGCAGGTTGCGTTTCCGCCGGAAAAAATGGCAGATGCAATGCAGCGCGTGACTGCCCTTGAGCACGTCCGGGAAGCGGTGATTGTGTCGACCTGCAATCGTACCGAACTGTACGTGGATGTCGATCTGGGTGGACCTGTGGTTGCCGATGCCGATGGCACTGTGATCAGCCAGGATCAGGGCGCTGACCCCGCCCGGCTGCAGTCAGAACAGCACAAACTGCTGAACTGGCTGAGCCACTATCACGGCGTAGATATAGCCGAATTGAGCGCCTGCAGCTACTTCCACTGGCGCGATGATGTCATCAGACATCTGATGCGGGTGGCCTGCGGCCTGGATTCGATGGTGCTGGGAGAGCCGCAGATCCTCGGCCAGATTAAATCCGCCTACGCCGTTGCCAAAGAATTGGGCGTGGCCAAGGCCGAGCTGTCGCGTGCCTTCCAGGAAGCCTTTTCCATTGCCAAGGAAGTGCGTACCGACACCGCCATTGGTGAAAATCCGGTATCCGTAGCCTATGCAGCGGTAACGCTGGCCGAGCAGATATTTTCAGACCTGGGCAGCCTGCATGCGCTGCTGATCGGTGCCGGCCACACCATTGAGCTGGTGGCCCGGCACCTGACTGATCGGGGTGTGCGTAGCATCGTGGTCGCCAACCGGACCCTGCAGAACGCTGTCAAACTGGGCGAGAAGTTTGGTGCCCGGGGTGTGCTGCTGTCAGATATTCCCGAGGAGCTGGAACAGGCTGATATTGTGGTGTCGTCCACCAACAGTCAGTTGCCGTTGCTGGGCAAGGGGGCGGTTGAGCGCGCCATCAAAAAGCGTCGCCATAAACCCATGTTGCTGGTAGACCTGGCCGTCCCGCGTGATATAGAGCCGGAAGTAGGGCAGATCAGTGACGCCTATCTGTACAGCGTCGATGACATCCGCGATGTCATCGAGGATAACGTCAAAAGCCGTGCCCTGGCGGCCGAACAGGCCAGCGCCATTATCGAGCGCGGCGTGGAAGAATACCTGCGGCATCTGCGGGCGCTGAACGCGGTTGCCACTCTGCGCGCGTTCCGCGAAAAGGCTGATCAGACGCGGCAGCTGGAGCTGGAGAAAGCCCTGAAAGCACTGGAAAAAGGCATGCCGGCGGAGCAGGTGCTGGAGGCTCTGGCACGTAGCATCACCAATAAACTGATTCATGCGCCCAGTGTGCAAATGAAAAAAGCCAGTGCCGAGGGTCGCGAAGATCTGGTACGGCTGACGCAGGAACTGTTCGAGTTGGGTGAATAAAATATGAAAGCATCGATCTATCAAAAACTGGAACACCTGGCCGAACGTTGTCAGGAATTGCAGGCTTTGCTCAGTGATGCTGAAACCATCGCTGATCAGGAGCGCTTTCGCGCCCTGTCACGGGAATTTTCCGACATCGAACCAGTCGCTCGGGAGTTTGAAGCCTACCTGGCAGCGCAAACCGGGCTGGCCCAGGCGCAGGAAATGCAGCGCGACGCCGATCCGGAAATTCGCGACATGGCCGAAGACGAATGCCGCCAGCTGCGCCAGGACATTGAGGCACTGGAGCTGAACCTGCAAAAGCTGCTGCTGCCCAAGGACGAGAAAGACAGCATGAACGTGTTTCTGGAAATCCGCGCCGGCACCGGGGGTGATGAGGCGGCGCTGTTTGCCGGTGACCTGCACCGCATGTATTCGCGTTATGCCGAGCTCAAGGGCTGGCGCCTGGAAATTGTCAGCGAACGCCCCGGTGAGCACGGCGGCTACAAGGAGATCATCAGCCGTATCGAGGGGCGCCAGGTTTACGGTCAGCTGAAATTCGAGTCAGGCGCCCATCGGGTGCAGCGCGTACCCGAGACCGAGACGCAGGGGCGTATTCACACCTCGGCCTGCACGGTGGCCATTCTGCCGGCGTCCGATGAACTGGAAGAGATCGAGCTGAACAAGGCGGATCTGCGTATTGATACATTCCGGGCCAGCGGTGCCGGCGGCCAGCACATTAACAAAACCGACTCGGCCATCCGCATTACCCATTTGCCGAGCGGCATGGTCGTGGAATGCCAGGATGAGCGTTCGCAGCACAAGAATCGGGCGCGCGCCATGTCCCTGCTCAGTGCCCGTCTGAATGACATGGCGCAACAGGCTGCCGACAAGCAGCAGTCCGATGCCCGTCGCCTGCTGGTTGGCTCGGGCGACCGCTCCGAACGCATCCGTACCTACAATTTTCCGCAGGGTCGGGTCACCGATCATCGTATCAACCTGACCCTGTACAAGCTGGCGGAAGTCATGGAAGGTCAACTGGACGTGGTCATCCAGCCTCTGGTGCATGAATACCAGGCCGATTTGCTGGCCGAGCTGGCGGCCTGACGCGGTGGCTGACAGCATTCGCCAGGCGCTGCAAGAGGCTACCGCAACACTGGTGGCCAGCGACAGTGCCCGGCTTGATGCCGAAGTGCTGCTGGCGTTTGTGCTGGGCAAACAGCGAAGTTTTCTGTTCAGTCGTCCAGAGACCGGGCTCAGTGATGAGCAGCGCAGGGCATTTGCCGACCTGGTGGCGCGCCGCGCGGCGGGCGAACCCGTGGCCTACCTGGTCGGCAGTCGTGGTTTCTGGACATTGGAATTGAAGGTGAATCCGGCGGTGCTTATTCCCCGGCCGGAAACCGAACTGCTGGTTGAACTGGCGCTGGAGCCTGTCTCTTATAC
>CAJXPR010000104.1 GCA_913058135.1 uncultured Gammaproteobacteria bacterium | reverse complement strand
GGCGGCGACGTGCTGGACGAGGACGGCTATTTTGATACGGGCGATGTTGCCAATATCGACGAGTATGGCACCATGACCATCACCGACCGCGCGAAGGATGTGATCAAATCGGGCGGCGAGTGGATTTCCTCCATCGACATCGAGAACATCGCAGTCGGCCACCCGAAAGTGGCCAATGCGGCCGCTATCGGCATCTATCACCCGAAATGGGATGAGCGCCCACTCCTGGTGGTTCAAGCCGCGCCGGGCGAAACGCCGAGCAAGGAAGACGTGCTGGCCCAGCTGGAAGGCAAGATCGCCAAATGGTGGACCCCGGATGATGTCGTCTTTGTCGACGAAATCCCGCTGGGTGCCACCGGCAAGATCAACAAGCTGGCCCTGCGCAACCAGTTCAAGGACTACAAGCTGCCGACAGCCTAGTTCGGGCTGAACCCGGGAACTGGACGGGCGGCCGCTTCTTCGGGAGAGGCCGCTTTTCCATTTCTGGAGATGTCTTCGATCAGCCATTCCATTTCAGCTATTTCCACCTTCTGGGCCTTGAGGATTTCATCGGCCAATTGTCGAACGCGTACGTCTTCTATGCCCGCTCTTTCGCTGGTCATGATGGCGATGGAATGGTGGGGCACCATGGCCTGCATATATTCGGCATCGCCAACCGTCGCCTGTCCCCGCACAAGCCACAGAGACAAACTGAACACGATCGCGCTTCCGATGAAGATGCCAATGTTCAACATCCTGTTTTTATACATGCTCAACATAAACGCCAGCATAATAATCGCCATGGTGGCGCCCATCAGTAGTGCCATCCATGCGCGCGTCTCGCTCCACATCACGTGTTCCAGAGTATAGGTGTTCAGGTACATCAAACCGAACATGCAGAGCGTCGAGGTGGCAATCATCGCGGCAAAACGCCAGTAAGACATTTGCATAACTCTTCTCCTCCGTTTCCTCAGTCTCCATGCGATCCGTTTGATGCTTCGCCCTCATACGCGGCATACCGTTGTGCGGTCATGCCGGGCAGCTGCTGAACAAAGGCGGCGATGCTCCACAGAGTGTCGTCGTCGTGTGTAGGGCCAAAGGCGGGCATGCCGGTCATTTTGACGCCGTGCTTGACCAGCCAGAAAATCTCATTGGGTTCCCATTCGCTCGCCGCTTCAATCAGGTGGGGAGGCTGGGGCAACATGCCCTCCGCCCATGCTGAGCGCTCGGCGCCCGGCCCTGCGTGGCAGTGCTGACACATCGACTTGTATTCCGCGGCGCCTCTTTCGACCATGCTCTGGCTGAATTCGGGTTGTGCGCCTGCGCTGACGGCCCGGTCCCGGGCAGAATTGTGCATGGTGGTGCTGAATGCCCAACGCACGAAAGGTGTGTGATCTACGGTGGCAGCGATGTTGTACGCACCGCTGTAGACAATTGCCAGTACGACGACCAGCAACACTAAAATGAACCCCACAATGCCGAGGCCTACCCCGGCACTAAATGACTTCCTGTCCATATACCTACCTCCTGTAAGCGTGTCCAGTAGCAATAATTGTACTTTTTACACTGGAAAAAACAAATCTCTGTATATGGACATCAAAATAACCCCAAAGTTACCAGCACATCGTTGTGATGGTGATGGCACTCAGGCAGGGATGAACAGCAGTCGGTTGCTGAACACTCACCACGACAGTCGAGCGGCGACACGCACCTCATCAACGTGCAGCGAAAACGACCAGCCATTGCGCTCACACAGCCGTTGGACGATGCCCAGACCCAGACCATACCCGCGAGACGAGGACGCATCAGTCGGTATGTGCCGCCCATCAGCGTCACTGCTTACCTGATTGCTGACCAAAAGCTCATGCTCTTTGATGCGGATCGTGATCGATCCGTGGCCGTTGAGCGTGTGCTCGAACGCATTTCGCACCAGGTTATTGACCGCGATTGAAAAAGCCTGTGGGTGTCCGCAGACGGTGGGTTTTGCAAGGTCGTCGACCTCAACATCTATGGACTTGCCACTCAGCAGGTGGCGCTGTTGATCTATCGCCTGTCTCACCAGCGGCATGACTAAAAAGTGCTCGTCATACAGGCCGTCGTCGGTTTCGCGAGCGAGGCACAGAAACATTTCAATCGTGATTTTCATGTCGAGCGTCGCACGCCTGACCCGATCTACCAACGTCGCATCGGCCGCTGACAATTGGCTTTCTTCCAGCAGCTCAAGCGCGCCGGTTATCACCGTGACAGGCGTGCGCAACTCATGGCTGGCTGAATCGGTAAAGTACCGCTCTCTGGCAACAAATGCGCTGATGCGCTCAAGTGTCTTCTCGATGGTCTCAGCGAGCATGCCAACCTCATCATCGCCGAACCTGCCAGATTCTATGCGTTTATAATCCTCGGCCGACAGATGTTCCAGGTCGATGTCCGCGACCGCTTTGGCCAGCTCCACGACCGGGGCGACAGCCCGACGCATCACCACCACGCCCAGCCCGAAGCCGAGCACACCCAGCGTACCTACAACACCGGTGATAGCGAGCAGCCACAACCAATCCTCTGATGACGCTGCCTCAATCCCGGCAACGTCAAAAACCACAAATGCGTATTGCTGTGCGTTATCGGGCTGTGCGTTACCGGGCTGCTCGTTATCGGGCTGCGCATTGTCAACAGGTATTACCGCGACGTGCAATTGCTCGGGACTGAATTCGTACAATCCCTCACCGGGGTTGGATTGCGCCCATTCCCTGAGTGACTCCGGCAGGCTGGCAACCTCATCGTATCCGCGGATGTTCATCGGCATTTCGGGATAACTTTCGGCGGCAAGCTCAAGCTGATTGATCAGTACCCGGTCTTCGCTCAACCTGATCGCCCCGAAAAAAGCCAGCCCCCAGGCCACGCTGAGTACAGCAACACACGCCGCAAATGCGATGGCGACACGCTTTCGCAGACTGTGCCGGTACATTATTGGGTATCCTCCGCAATCCGGTAACCGATGCGATGCACTGTATGAATCAGCGGCCTGTCAAACGGCCTGTCGATCGCCTGCCGCAGCTTGTACAGGTGCGAGCGCAGCGCATCACCATCAGGACGCTCGTCAGACCACAACAGATTTTCCAGATCATCGCGGCCCACAACAGACGGCGCCTTTTCCATCAAACGTTGCAGCAGTCTCATGCCAGCAGGACTGAGATCGATGCGCTGCCCCGCACGATGAACCTGCAGCGTGGACCTGTTCATGGTCAGGTCACCCACCATCAACAGATTGTCGGTTTTTCGGTGACTACGCTTGCTCAGCGCCTGCAGTCGAGCGTGCAGCTCCTGTAAAGCGAACGGCTTGACCAGGTAGTCATCAGCACCCGCCTTGAAACCTTTAAGTTTATCGTCAAGGGTGTCTCTCGCCGTCAGCATGAGCACGGGCGTTTCCACTTCTGTATCAGTTCGCAGTTTTTGGCAGAAACTCAGGCCGTCCATTCCCGGCAGCATCAGGTCCAGCACAATGACGTCGAACGGACTGGTTAACGCCAGGTGCATCGCGCTTATGCCGTCATAGGCAAAATCCAGAATATAGCCATGCTTTTCAAGATACGTAGCTATATTCTCGCAAATGTCGCGGTTGTCCTCGACAATCAGCACTCTAATCGGCACGGCACCCAGCGCGTGTACCATCTGTTTCTCCCTTTTACCGGGCTCTTTACCAAGCCCCTTACCATGCATAGTCCAGTCGCAGACCAATAAGCGGCTCGGCTTCGCTTTCGTCTGCCACGTTAACGCCCCGGCGGTAGTCAAATTCCGTGTCGTCGCTCGACGACGCTGCCGTTACGTTGATGACATCGAGAAAGGCAGTGACATCAATGGGGCCAAATGCACGCCGATAGTCTACGCGAGCGTTAAACAGGCCGGAACCGCTTTTGCGACCGACATTGCGCTCGGTGATCTCTTTCGAGTAGCGGGTCGGTTGTCCGGGCCCCAGCACGCCCGCGTGCACAATAAACCTGTCGTCTGGCCTGCCGGACAGATACTTGTAGCGCCCGGCGACCTTCCAGCGGTCGTTGATTTCCCAGGTCAGGCCGAGAGTAGCAACATGTTCGCGGCTGAATTTGGCAGCGACGTCACCGCGACCGTCTTTGCGGTCGACGACCGCATCGTTGTATGAGTAGGTTGCGGTAGCGTAAAGACCTTCCTGAATCGTACCGTTGGCCACGATATCAACGCCGTACGACGTGCCGTCACCCCGGTTGGCAAACGTGCCGCTGGCCCGATCAAGGTCTACCACCAGATTGTCGAGGTTCTGATAATACGCTTCGGTCAACACCGACCATCTGCTGCCAGGAAAATATTCGATACCGACACTACCGTGCGTGATTTTTTCGGTCTCGAGCCTGTTCGACGCGTTGGCGGCCAGGTCCAAAAACCTTGGCGACTGATGAAACAGCCCAGCGGTCGCGAAATATCTGGCCGTTACACTCGGTCGCCAGTTGACACTGAACCTGGGTGACACGACGCTTTCGTCAGCAAAGCCGTCCCGTTCCAACCTCACACCGGTGCGAACATCCCAATCGCCGCGCTGAAAGACCTGATCTACGTATCCTGCATAGTTCGTTTCTTTCTTATTCAGTGATGAGTTTATGTTCGCCGGGGTCAGCACAATAAAGCGCTGATCAGGGTCGGGTCTGAAGTCATCCGCGTCGTAAACAAACCGGTTCCAGTCACCATCCAGAACGGTGTCGTAGTCCAGTTCAATTTGTGTGATACGCGTACCGGCACTGAATACACCCCATTGATTCACTGTCTCGAAGTCGCTTCGCCAGCCGATCTCTGTCTCATTCTCACCGATGGTAATAATGTCTTCCCGCACCGGAAAACTGGACGCGGGCGATCCCTCAGGCACCAGATCCGGAAATGCTTCACCCTCTGAACTGATCTTGTCGCTGGTGCGGTAGTAAACCTTGTTGGTCCAGACAGCTTTTTCACCAACCAATGATCGCAGTGTCAGACCGTACAGGTCACTGTCCTGCTCAGAATCCTGCAGTGCAGCATCTTCGAAGTTGGGCGATTCGAAAACGTGCGTCACACCGCGAGTATAGTCTTCGTGCGTATCCATCAACAGAATCTCGAAGGTGTGGTCCTGATTGATGGGTATGACCGACTTGACGATGATGTCTCTTAACACAGGCTCACCGATGTCGAGTTCTTCGATCGTTTCAAATAACGCGCCGAAATCAAGTCGCCTGGCAGAAACCAGCAAGGTTGACTCGTCAGTGATGCCGGCAGGGCCATCGTAACCGACCTCATAACCCGCCAGGTCGAGACGCAGACTTGCTGAAGGGCTCGGGTTGCCATCGGCGACTTCCAGTTTGAGTAGCGATGCCGCGCGACCGCCATACGCCGCACCCCATCCGCCCGGTGAAAACTCTGCACCACTGACCACGTTCGGTGCGAAAATCGAGAAACGGCCACCGCCACCGACATCCTCGTCTTCACCCAGTGTCGCATCAAAGTGCACCACCTTATCAAAGGGGAAGTCATCAACGAATAACAGGTTATCTCTTGGGCCACGGCCGCGTACGCTAAAGCTCGCGAACTCACTGGCGGATGCCAGACCGGGCAAACCGTCCAGCGAGAGCAGCGGATCTGCGCCACCGCCAACGGCACCGCGCAGCGCTTCTCTATCGAGATAGGTGCTGGAAGCGGATGAGAATGCATCAGCTTGCCGAGATCGAACCACAACTTCCGCAATCGCCTGCTCCCTGAGTTCGAATTCAATCTGTACGTTTTTGCGCGTCGCCACCCTTACGCTTGGCTCATACGACGACGCGTATCCGCCTTTGGCCACGTTCACCGTATAAAGGCCGGGGTCGAGCTGTTCAACGACGACGCGACCTTGCGTGTCGGTTTCCACGGATCGCGTGGAACTGGTTTCCCGCGCCGTGATCGTGATCTGCACGGCTGGGAGGGGCCGCTCAGTAATCTGATCCTTGACAACGACCGTCAGCGCACCCGGCGCCTCTGCTGCATGGGTAAAGACTGGAAAGCCCACCAGCAGCGCCAACACAGTAAACCATGATATCTGTCTCAAACGCCTGCTCATCTTGCTCAATTGTCTGCTCATATTGCTACCCTTCCGAGAATCAGCCGTATTTAGTCGATGCTACGTCCGGAGGTTAACAACACTGATGTCGCCAAAATGTCGTTGCGATGTGGACCTGATGCTGGCTATCGGTCTCTGTGTCGCCGGCCTGGTGATGCTGACGGCGCCGATTGCCCGGATCATACTCATTCTGGCATCAGTCTTTCCGGGATTTCGGATAATGCTTGGCGGATACGCCGATGATACTAGTCGCAATACGGCAGTATTAACGTAAACGTACTGCCCTCTCCCGGCTGGCTATCCACCGTCAGATCGCCTCCATGGGCAATCGCAATACGCTTGCATAAATACAGCCCCAGGCCCAGCCCCTTGGTGCTGCGCTTATCAATTGAGTCGCTGGTGGTAAAGGGCTCAAACAGATCGCCTAACAGCGCTTCCGGTATGCCCACGCCCTGATCCGTTACCGAAATTGCAACGAGCGGCTCAACGGCATCCAGCTTTATCAACAAACTGACGGTGTCGCCAGAGTGTGTCAGCGCATTGTTAATCAGGTTGCGCAGTACAAACTTGATGCGACCGCCATCCATGCTCACGGCTATTTCCGGCACGTCACCAATAACATCCAGTCGCTCTTGAGTCTTGTGCTCATCAACAACTTCGCTGATAAACTGGGGCAAAAAATAGGTATCAATATGCAGCGCTTTCTCTGGTTGCTGCAAACGCTCACTTTCCAGCAACTGGCCTATGATCAGGTCCATTTGCTGTACATCTTCGCCAAGCTTTTTCACGGTATCATTGTCTTCCAGCAAAGCAAAAGACACTTTCATACGCGCCATGGGTGAACGCAGCTCATGACTGACAGCCAGCAGCAAATCATCCTTGGCGGTAAACAGCTTTTTCAGCTCACTGGCCATTTTATTTAAACCGTGGGTTAACTCGGCCAGGTCATTCTTCGGATGATCAGTGATTCTGTAATCAAAGTTTCCCTGGCTGATCTGCTTGGCGCTATACACCGCCGACTTGATTGGCTTTAACTGACCAATCAGCAATCTGTAGCTGACAAATACGATCAGAAGCACAATTAACCACGGCCAATACACCAACCATTTGGGGTAAACCAGTAAATTGGCAATGCCTGAGGTGATGATTATCCAGGTGCCGTTATGTTCAGTCAGCAAGTAATATTGCATACCATGTCGAGCAAAATACAGGCTACCCAATTGCTCCGCCGCTTCCAGCAGCTCATCCTGATGAGGCAGGGGATCAGCAGTAGTCCATGTTCGTTCGCCATCATCTATCTGTATCTGCACTCTGTTTCTTGTCGCCTCAGACCTCAGGTTTTCAATATCGACAGTGGGAATCGCTACATCCACCATCATGTCAGACAGTTGAGCATGCCTTTCCAGCACAATCTGTTTGGCCTGTTCTTCAGACAGCGTAAACGTACCCAAAACAATAAACACGACCAGTAACAGCGTCGTCGCAGTGAACAGCAGAAAGAATCGACTGTATAAGCCTAGATGTTGAATGCTCATTGTGGTTTCGCTATGAAGGTATAACCGACATTTCTGAGCGTCTTGATAAACCTTGGATTCTGCGGGTCATCGTGGAGTTTTTGTCTTAATCGGCTCAACAGGATATCAACCGAGCGACTGTACAATTCAACCTCAATACCTTTGAGTGCGCTGATCACTTTATCGCGGTTGTAAACCTTACCAATATTGCTGCTCAGTACGGCCAGCAACATGAACTCCATGCCGGTTAACTTCACTTCCTTGCCGTCCACCTCTACACGTTGTTGCTGCAAGTCTATGGTCATGCCATCGAACGCAAGTTTGTCTGGCTTGCTGCTGGACTCCTCCGCTTCGCCTGAAGGCGAAATCCGCCTCAATAATACCTGTACCCGTGCAACAAGCTCTCTGGGCTCAAAGGGCTTTGCCATGTAATCGTCAGCACCGATTTCCAGACCATGAACCTTGTCGTTTAGCTGTCCACGCGCGGTCAGCATGATAATAGGCAAAGAGTGCTTGCGCCTGATCTTCCTGCACAGGGTAAAACCATCCATTTCCGGCATCATCACATCCAGTAACAAGAGTTCAGGCGAATGTTTATCCAACATGAGCAAACCATCAGAGGGTGTGTTGGCCTGTAATAGTTCAAAATCGAATTTCCTGAAATACTGAGCAAGCCGGTCACACAGACTGAGATCATCGTCAATAATTAGAATAGTTGTCATAAAAACCCTTGTTGCCTGGCTGTTCGTGCGAGCAGATTAAAGCCTGTATTTGGCCGCTGAACTACAGTGAAGCTGACATTGTTACAGTTCGTTACCCGGCAAGCAGCAGACAAACCCTATACTGCAGGCATCGAAACTAGCGGCGACCGAACTGATGAGCATTGCCATTACACCTTTGCAACGCGATACTGAGTCAAGAAACCAGGCGTCCCTGATCGGGATTTTGATGCTGATACAAATGGGACTGGGGGTCTTCCTGAACTTTTTCCTTCTCCAACCCATATTGAGTCTGGGTGCCGAAGGTCCTGCTGCCAGCATGTCCGGTCTGCTTGGTTTTAGCACGCTGTTGGCGTTGGCATTGAGTAGTCTTAATATTCTTTATGTGCAGCTATTGCCACGGACGGTTACGTCTACCTTCCAGAATAGTACTACCCTGGTGATAGTTTTTGCTACTGCCGGCTTTGGTCTATGTGCGGTTGAATACGTCAAGCTGACTGAGTATGTATCCTATGCCGGTGGCCTGCTTGATCAGTTTGGCCAGGATATATCTCCCGCTCAGCAGCACCTGAGAGCAACTTTTGCATCAGGCCGCAACGAAGCACACTTCCTGTCAATGATATTTTCCAGCCTGAGCTTGTTGTTGTTTTACAGCGTTTTAGCCCGAAGTCAGCTGATCGCAACGCACCTAGGCACCCTGGCGCTTGTTTCCTGTGCGTTGCAACTCATTGCAGTCGGTCACGCTTTATTTGATTTCCCTATCCCTGCGCTGCTGCAACTACCTTTACTCGTCACCCAGGTCCTTATACCTATCTACCTGCTAAGCCGAGGCTTCAACAGCCAGAAGCAAAACTGAATATTGGCCATAACCATAACGACAAAGAGCTAAATTATGTTATCCATTCTGACGGTTATACATATTACATCGGGCGCAATTGGATTACTGACGGGATTTCTCGCCATCCTGTTGCGTAAAGGCGATCAGCAACATAGGCGCGTAGGCAATATTTACATCTGCGCAATGCTGACTTTAGGCGTCACCGGCGCCGTTGTCGCACTGGTTCGGGATATACCGCTGTCCATGATGAATGCACTGGTGATCTGCTATTTTGTCCTGTCATCACTGTCGACGATACGAAACCCGATACACGGCACCAATGCCTTCGACAAGCTACTCATGGTCAGTGCCTGGTTAATCACAGCAGGATTCCTGTATTTTATCGTTCAGGTGACCAGATCAGCGACGGGGCAGCTGGGCGGGTTTGGCCCCGGTGCCTATATTGCGTTTGGCAGTGTCATGCTCTGCGCCGCCATCGCTGATGTCAGGTACCTGCTAAAATCAGGCTTATCAAGAAAACAAAGGCTCGTCAGGCACCTGTGGCGGATGCTGTTTCCTTTGTTTATGGCGTCAGCGGCTTTTTTCCTGGGGCAGGCAAGCTTTTTCCCGCAAAGCATCCGCGCCATTGAGATATTAATCATCCCTGTTGCCTTTGTTATTCTCTCGCTGCTGTACTGGACGGCGAAGGTAAGTTTTAACAAAGACCTGACAGCGCGAATCTAGCTCAGGGGAACCGGCTTCTCCAGCTCCAGCAACTGATCGGCTATCTCGGAGACTTTTTCAGTGATCAGGGTCTCAGCATCATAGAGGCCCCGATTGTAGAAAAAGCCGCCCATCTCCCGGGCGAAGAAATCGACCAAAAATTCGGCATCAAAGCCGCCGATGTCCTGGTTCAGTTCATCGCGGAAGTACGCCTTGACCTTCTGGGCCATCAGCTCTTTTTCCTGTCGGGTAAATTCAATTTCCATTATTTCCTGTCCTATAAGCTGGCCCGATCTTCGCGTTTATGCCAGATGCGCAAAACGTGAGCTTCATCTTCTAAAATGAGATAGCGAACAATATATGCGCCTGTCGACAAGTCGCTGACCACGTCCGGATTCGGGGCTCGCTGTGTTTTGCGGCCCAGGTGCGAAAGCGTGGTTAACCTGGGAATGTCAGCCAACGATTTGTCCAAATCGTCCTGGAGCCTGATGCTGGTAACGCCCATTGCCGAATCTCCGCTCTACTACCATGTATTACACTGTAATCATTGCGGGTCAGTTTGGCTAGGTGAACGCAGGATGACGACAAGAGAGTTTAGTGACACAAACAAGCTCCGACTGGATCATTCCGCTCCGACATTATCTTGTGCCTCTTCCCATGTTGGCCAGCGCGCTCACGATGATTCTCCAATCACGACGAGTTTGGTGCGGCCGGATGCGCCGGCCTTGATTGTCACGGCAGTCTTTCGGCATTGAAATTTCTGCGCCACAAGACCCACCAGTTCGGCGTTGGCTTTACCGTCCACAGGCGGTGCCTTCAGCTTTGCAACCCACGTACCATCTGTGGCTTGGGTGAGCTCTGACACGCGGGCTCGTGGTTTCACTTTTACCTGTAAGATTGGCAATGTATTATTTTACCGAGACAGTGATGTTTCGTCCTTTGTTTTTTGCCTGATACAGCGCCTTATCAGCACGTGAAAGCAGTGCATCCCGAGTATCATCTTTTCTGAACAATGTTGCACCGATACTGACTGTCACCTTTTCGACAGAACCAAAACTATTCTCTTCAATTTTGTTCCGTAGCTTTTCACATAAATGCTTAAGTGTTGTCTCAGTAACCTCAATCGCAATAACGACAAACTCCTCCCCGCCCCACCTCACCAAGGTATCATTCGAGCGTATAGACGCTGACAAAATCTGTGCCGTCTTTCGTAATACCTCGTCCCCGACAGCATGCCCAAATGTATCATTGATATTTTTGAAATGATCAATATCGATAATCAACAGCCCGAATGTTTTGTCATAGCGAATATCCCGAGCCATCTCCTGGGAAAGAACACTTTTCAGGTGATTACGATTAAATGTGCCAGTAAGCTCATCGGTGACGGCCAGGTGATGCAACTCTTGCTGACTCATGAAGACAGCTTTTCTGGATCTATCAAACATCAATGCACCCAAACAGCCAAAAGAAAAGCTGCAATATATCCAGAATATATGCATGGTGTATAGATCACGATCACTCATGATATAGAAACCTGAGACAATCAGAATGATCGCCGCCATAGAAGCACTGAGCAAGGCATGCCTGAAAGTCATACCCGACACCACAAAGATCCAGAAGACAGCGAGATACCCTTCCGTTACAAACGGAAAATAATTGCCCAGCTGGCTTGCTATATAGACATGGCTCAACATGGAGACAACGGGAAATAGCGCAAGCGCTGGCACTACAATGGTGTAAAACCGCTTTTTATAGGCAAGAAAACTGATCGCCAATAAAATTGGGGCAGTTACGAAAAGATTAAGCCTCAGCATCAAAACCTGAACCTGCTCTGACGCCCAGGACTTATCCAGAAAAGTAAAAATAATGTACAGAAGTGCTGTTAGAAATGTAATCGCAGAAATCTGGACCTATCTGGCAGGCTCGTCCCACTTTTTGTAGAGACGGTAGGTCGCCTCATCCGGAAAGCCTTTTGGCAATTCAAACGGGAGGATATATTGTAATATTTTTTGCATAGCACCCCTGATCTGACGACAGACTTCTGTCACTCTCGACCCAGTACTGTCAGCACCAGGCGTGCCATTGCCTCATGGCCTTCGGCGGTGGGGTGATAGCGTACACCGCTACTGGCGACAACGTTGCCGTTTATCCATCGCTCGGTAACCGGGGACGCGCAGGGGCCGTGGTTTTCGGCCAGCACATAAGGATCAGCAATCAGATTCTGCTGGCTGGCAGTCACACTCACGAAGGTGTCTTCAAGGGTTTGCCCCAGGTCTGCGAGATAGCGCGTGTCTTGCGCGCTGAGCTGCAGCTCCTCGCAGCTGACGGCATCAACAGGAAATACGCGCGGATAGGTCACCAGCACAACAGTGGCCTGCGGCGCTTTGTCCCGAATCGCATCAATCGTTGCAGCAAGCTTGGCGGGCAACTGACTCACCGCGTCGTCGATCGCGTCCTGATCAAGATTGGCCGTGCAGTTGTCGTCAGCTGGCGTGCCGGCGCAGGCGAATGTCGATGCCGTGTAGCGGATGTCATTGCCACCGATGGTGACAGTAACCAGCCCCGTGTCAGCCGTGACTGCATCGATCTGCGGTGCCGCGCCATTCTGCGGCGTGTGACGAATATTATCCGTGGTCGCGCCGTTACAACTGACATCGATGAGCGACAGCTCTAGCGCATCAGCGACCAGGTTGGCGTAGTTGCCGCTTGATCGGCCACAGTCACCCAACTGCTCCGGCACACCCGGGCCAGCTGCAAAGGAACTGCCCAAAGCGACATACCGGGTGCCTGGCTGCACAGTGTCTACCGGGGCCTGCGCATGCACACAGGCGGCAGTAAGCAGTGCACAGCCCAGTGCGATGATAGCCGTTATTCTTGTCATTGCAGCCTCAAGTTTGGCAATCTGAATAGAGTTCCTGACAGCCCCCGAATGCTAATTCCGGGAACGCGAAATGTCCATCATTGAAAATACACCGGGCATTAACGTGCTCCACGCGGACTTTATCAGCGGAATGTAGGCAGATGCAGGTTCCAGCGCAGCGCCCCCAGGCGTAATGCGACGACGACAAACACACCCCCTACGAAGGCGCCGGGCTGAGGCACGCCTATTGCCTGCATCAGCAGATAAGCGGCCACGCCCGCGATGGCCGCCGATGCATAGATTTCTCGCTGCATGATCAGCGGCACTCTTGCTGTCACGATATCCCGCAACACACCACCAGTAACACCGGTCATGGTGCCCATCAATATGACGATAAGCGCCGGGGCCTGTGCCGCCTCAGCATAGCTGGCACCCAGCAGGGCAAACAAGGCAAGCCCGAAAGCATCTGCGACGCGCAAAGCAAACATGGGTGCTGGCCGGTGGCGCACATATAAGATGGTCGCCAATGCCGCCACGATGATGACAATGAGATAGGTCGTATCAGTGAGCCAGAAAATAGGGTGGCGATCGAGCAAGAGGTCCCTGAGTGTTCCGCCGCCGATAGCCGCTGTCTCTTATACACATCTGACGCTGCCGACGATCTACTCTGTGTAGA
>CAJXPR010000103.1 GCA_913058135.1 uncultured Gammaproteobacteria bacterium | reverse complement strand
CGAGATTTCTGCCTGTCTCGTGGGCTCGGAGATGTGTATAAGAGACAGGTGGCTGGGAGATGTGGTAACCCTGCAGATAGTCACAATGATTATCGCGCAGGAATGCCGCCTGTTTTTCCGTTTCCACCCCTTCGGCCACCACCTTGATGCCAAGCTTGCTGGCCAGTAGCAGGATGGTTTCCACCAGCGTGGTTTCGGTGGCGCGCAGCCCCAGGTCCTGCACAAACGAGCGATCAATCTTCACTGACGACACCGGGAAGCGCGAGAAATAGCTCAATCCGGAATAGCCGGTACCAAAGTCATCGATGGCTATCTGCACCCCGGCCCGATGCAACTGATCCAGCACTTCGTGGGCGCTGCCACTGTCTTCCACCAGCACCCGCTCGGTGATTTCAATGGTCACCTTGACATTTTTCTCCCGTTCCAGCGTCCGCAACCAGTCCTGTGCGTCATCATCGCGCAGATGCAGCAGTCGCGGCGACACGTTCACTGACAGGGCAATGGGCTCGGGCAACGCCGCATTCAATTCTTTCAGAAAGCGCAGCGAGGTCAGCAGCACAAACAGATCAATACGATTGATCAGGCCCCGCTCCTCGGCAATCGGGATAAAGATATCCGGCGCAATCCAGCCGCCATCCTCCAGCGGCCAGCGCACCAGTGCCTCACAGCCGACCACCCGCCCACTGGCAGCCTCCACGATAGGCTGGTAAACCACGAACAACCGGTTCAGTTCCAGCGCCACTACCAGCTCGTTGTACAGGTGGTGCTTCTGTTCCGACTCCAGCTGCATGGCGGTGGTATAGAACTGCCAGGAATTGCGCCCGGACTTTTTGACTTCATACATGGCCTGGTCGGCCTTGATGACCAGGGTATCCACACTGTCACCATCATCGGGGTAGAACGCCACACCGATGCTGACACTGCAATACACCTGGCGCCCGTCCAGCACAAAGGGCAGACGCATGGCCGACACAATTTCATCAGCAATGCGCGACACCACGCTGGCGGAAAACACATCGAGCAGCAAGGCAACAAACTCGTCCCCGCTGTAACGCGCCACGGTATCCTCGGCGCGGATACTGGCCTGAATGCGCTGTGCCGTTTCTACCAGCAGTTCGTCGCCGGCGTCATGGCCCAGGTTGTCATTCACCGACTTGAAATTGTCCAGGTCGACAAACAGCACAGCAATACGCGTGCTGCGGCGCTGCGCATGCAGCAACGCCGTGTGCAGCCGGTCCTGAAACAGCCCGCGATTGGGCAGGCCGGTCAGGCTGTCGTAGTTGGCCTGATACTCAATCAGCTGATCCACTTTTTTCTGCTGGGTGATGTCCTGGATCGCACCAATAAGCTCTACCCGGCCATCTTCCAGTTCGGCAACGTCGGCCTTCAGGTGCACCCAGACGACCCGTCCTTCGCGACGGCGCAACTCCAGCTCCTGATCAATACGCTGACGCAGTTTGACGGCCTGGGTAATATAGTGAGAGAGCAACTCCGCGCTGCGGGTATCCAGACTGAAGCAGAAGCCGGTCATGTCCACCACATTGTCATTGCGCGGCAACATCATGATGTCACGGGCCTGCGTCGACAGCTCGGTAAACAGATCATCCGACCAGCGCCAGCCGCCGACCTGCGAGACTGTTTCTACCGCGCGCAAAAAACGCTCATTGCGGAAAATGATATTCTTCAGAGCCAGGTTGCTTTCAGTCTGGCGGTGGCGCAGGGTCAGCAACACCGCCAGCAACAGAAAAACCACAAAACTGCCGGCGCGCAGCAGGTAAATGGCCGTACCGCCCTGCAGCAACGCCACCGGCGGTGCCGCCGCGATCTCCCAGGTGCTGCCACCGGCTGAAATGGGCATGATCACGGCGGCCGGGTTCTGAAACGTCGCAGGTGCCCCAAAAAAGACCTCACCGCCGCCCGACGATGCCGGCCGGCGCATGGCAAACATGAGATCGGCAGGCAGATTCATCAGCCCGGCATTGTCATAAATCGTTGCTGCCAGGATGGGCGCGGAGACGATGCCCCACAGCCTCGGCTCTCTCGGCGCTGCGGGCGCTGCAGGCGCTCCCGGCTCTCTCGGCGCTGCGGGCGCTGCCGTCTCGTCGGGCACATACACGGGCGCGCGGCCAATAAAGGCCGTGCCGCCCTGCACCAGTTCCAGTGGCCCGGCTATGATCATACTACCGGTCTGCACAGCCAGCAGAACGTCTGCGCGCTGATTGGGCTGGCGCATATAGTCGAGACCGATCGCGGCTTCATTGCCCTCGTAGGGATAAATATGTCGGATCACCAGACCCGGCGCGGCGGCCAGATTGACCAGGGCCGGTTCACGCGCCAGCACGGTGCTGGCATACAGCTCGAACTGGGTGGCTGTAAAATCCGGGTACGATGCGATGAATGCCGCCAGACCATTGATCAGGGACAGGTTATTGGTCAGCTCGCTTTCCAGTTGATAACGGATGGTGCCCAGCAGCTCGCTGACTGCCTGAGTTTGCACCTCTTCCACCTGTTCCAGGTAACGGCGCTCAATATACAGCTGGATAGCCACCACCATCGCCGCCAACATCAGCAGTGACAGCAGCAGGGATCGCTTCTTGAACAACGTTTTGATCATCAAGCGGGGTCCGTAGTGTATGGGGCGGGATCAGGCGTCCGGCAGGTCTTCCATCATAATGGCCAGGGTGTCGGATTTAAATTCGCGGCGATACAGCACAAACACCACAAACGCAGACAGAGCGATAAAGAACCAGGCGTTAACGAACCAGCTCAACGCCGCCATGGCGAAGTAGTAGCTGCGCAGACCGTTGTTGAAGTTGCCCGAGGCCTTGGACGACATCTTGGAGATGGACTCCACGTGCCGGGCCATTTCCTCTTCGCTGGGTAACAGCTTCAGCTCCGGCGCCCCGCCAATCATCACCGACACCAGTCCGTACTGGCGCAGGCTCCAGGTGAACTTGAAAAAGGCATAAACAAACAGAAACACCAGCAGCATCACCTTGACCTCCCATTCACCACGGGTGCTCTGGTCGGAGAACGGAAAATCGGCCAGCATACTCATGACCGCATCAGAGGAGTTCAGCAGCGTCAGCAGACCGGCCAGCACCAGCAGGGAGGCCGAAGCAAAGAACGACACATTACGCTCCAGGTTGGCGACTATATTGGTATCGGCAATCCGGTTTTCCCGGGTCAGCGCCATGCGTATCCACTGTTTGCGAAAGCGGTGCATGGCATAGGCCAGACAGGGCGTATCGACAGCCCGCAACGCCGTGTAATAGAGGTAGCCGCGAAAGCAGCCCAGGAAAAATATCAGCGCCAGCATGTTGAGCTGGTTTTCCTGCAGGTAGGTCAATATGGCTGAAATCATGAATCGTTCGTCTGATTAACGTTAACACAGTGACAGTAAACCACGCACGACACACTGACAAGCGTTTCAGTATGCAGATTACTTACGTAGCGACCGCAGCAGCGGATGACAAACCTTGTCACTGCCAGAGCCCCCCATAAGATGATAACATTCGGGCACAATAATCTTCGCCGAGACAGCGATGTACAAACGAAAACTGCTATTTGTCAGCGCACTGACTGCCCTGATGGTCATTGGTTTCATGGCCACCAGCCTGACCAGTTATTTTGTCGCCCGTGACTCGCTGTCGCGCAATATTTCAGAGCAGATGTTGCCACTGACCAGCGACAACATCTACTCCGAGATCCAGCGTGATCTGCTGCGCCCCATCCTGATCTCCTCAGTCATGGCCACCGACACCTTTGTGCGCGACTGGGCGCTGACCGGCGAGGAAGACCCCAACCGCATCGTCGCCTACCTGAACGAGATTCAGCAGGAATACAACACCATCACGGCGTTTTATGTGTCCGAGCAAAGCCGCCAGTATTACCACCCCACCGGCATATTAAAAACCGTCAGCGAGCAGGATCCGGCCGACGACTGGTATTTCCGTGTGCGCAGCATGCGTGAACCCTACGAAGTCAATGTGGACACCGATACTGCGGATCGCAGCCGCGTCAGTATCTTCATCAATTACCGGGTCAACGACTACAGCGGCCAGTACATGGGCGCCACCGGTGTCGGTCTGTCGGTGGAAGCCGTTACCAGGCTGATCGATACTTACCAGCAGCGCTACAACCGCACCATCTATTTTGTTGACCGGCAGGGCAATGTAACCCTGACCGGGCGCGGCCATGATCGCACCTCACGGTTGCAGGACCGGGCCTCACTGGGCGCTATCGCCACCCAGATCCTGAGCACGCCCAGCGCCTCGCTGGAATACACCAACAGTGAAGGCCACCACGTTTTCCTCAACAGCCGACTGGTACCGGAGTTCGACTGGTACCTGATTGTCGAGCAGGATGCCACCATCACCGAACAGCGCCTGGATAACACCCTGTTACTGAACATCGGGCTGTCGGCCGCCATCATGATGCTGGTGCTGATCATTGCGCACTTTACCCTGCGCTCCTACCAGCGTCGCCTGGAAGAGATGGCGACCCGTGACCGGCTGACCGGAATTGCCAACCGGCACATGTTTGACATGATCTTTGAGCATCTGTCGCGCAGCACACAACGGTACCCGCGACCAGTGTCACTGATCAGCATCGACATTGACTATTTCAAGCGCATCAACGACACCCACGGCCACCAGGCCGGCGACATGGTACTGCAGGCAGTTTCGCGCGGCATCATGCAGCACACGCGGCAAAGTGACACCCTGTGCCGTTGGGGTGGCGAAGAGTTCATCCTGCTGCTGGACAATTGCCCGCTGGATGAAGCCGTGAAGCGCGCAAACATTATCCGGGAAGCCATCAAGGAGCAGTCCGTGGCCTTCGGCCGCAACCAGATTCGTGTCACGCTGAGCATCGGCGTCACCGAACAGGTACCCGGCGAAGATCTTGAACCCTTTATCGCCCGGGCTGACGCCGCCCTGTATCAGGCCAAGGAAGGCGGCCGCGACCAGGTGGTCACAGCGCGCTGAGCCGGACCACCACTGATCATACCCGGAACTGGGTTACCAGCGCCCGCAGACGCTCAGCCAGACCGGCCAGTGAATCGCTGGCTTCCGTGGACTGGGCGACACTGCGACCGGTGTGGTCGGCGACGTCACTGATACCGTGAATATTTCTGTTGATCTCGCGTGCCGCCGACGTCTGTTGCTCGGCAGCACTGGCAATCTGCTGGGTCATCTCTTCAATCAGCAACACCCCCTGCGCGATACGCTCCAGCGCCTGATCGGTCTCCTGAATGCGCTCTACCACCGAGGTTGCACCGGCCCGACTGCCCTGCATGACTTTCTCGGCTCTCACCGCGCCGCCCTGCAGTTTCTCGATGGTGATCTGAATTTCGGTGGTGGACACCTTGGTGCGACTGGCCAGTGTCCGTACTTCATCAGCCACGACCGCAAACCCGCGGCCGCTTTCACCGGCGCGTGCTGATTCAATGGCGGCGTTCAGGGCCAGCAGGTTGGTCTGTTCCGCAATATTTTCAATCACCTGCAGGACGCTGCCAATCGTGTCACTGTCAGTGCGCAGTTCCGTCACCACCTGCACGGCGTTTTCAATCTCGGCTGACAAGGCACTGATGGCCGCCACCGTGGCCGCCACCACATCGCGACCACTGGCCGCATCCCCGCTGACCTGCCGGGCACTGTCGGCCGCCCGGTGGGTATTGGCGGCAACTTCCTCAACCGTAGTGGTCATCTCGTTCATGGCTGCGGCGGTGCTGTCGATACGGCTATTCTGGTTGACGATGCCATCCGTGGTCACCTCATTGACCTGGGTCAGCTCGGTGGCCGCGGCGGCGACCTGCTCGGCGTATTGCGTGACCTCGTCCAGCATGGTTCGCAAGCTGCCCTGCATGACATTGATCGACGCCAGCAGACTGTCCTGATCATTGGCGCGCAGATTGATGGTCTCGGTCAGGTCGCCCTGCGCCACCCGACGCACGACCTGCGCCGCATACTCGGGATCGCCGCCCAGGGTTCTGAGCACGCTGCGCACCAGTGTGATACTGGCAGCAATGGCCACCAGCAGTACCACCAGCGTCACCGCGACAATCGTCCACAACATGGCATTCAGCTCGGCAAAGGCCACATCCTGCCGGGTTTCCTGCACCAGCCCCCAGCCCAGCAAGGGCATGAAGGTGTAACTGCCCACCACCGGTGTACCGGCGGCATTGGTGTACTGTCCGACGCCACTGCGGCCGGCGGCGATGGCATTACCGGCCACGGTGTCCACGCGCTGATCCATGCGACTGATGGATTGTGTGGGCGTGACCGGCATGGCGTCGGCGCCCAGCAGATACACCTCCTGCCCCTCGCCGCCGCCCAGCTCGCTGACCCGGCCCAGAATGGTGTCTACCCGCACCGCGCCACGCATCACCCCGACCACCTGTCCGCCCAAACGCACCGGAATCGCCACGGTGCTGACCTGGTTGCCGGTAGCACGGGAGATCACCGGCTGCGAGAATGCATCCTCACCGCCGATCGCCTGGCGGAACCAGGCGCGATCAGCCACGGCAAAGGCCTGCGCCTCCTCCGGGGCCATGATCCGGCCATTGCTGCCATCATATTCAACACCCACCACGCCAGAACCGGCGGGATCAACAAAGAAGATGGTGTCGTAATAACCCTGGGCATTGGCAATCTGCAGCATCAGGTGTTCAATCTGTGCCAGATCCTGCAAGCGCACCGCGTCCAGACTGGCCAGGTAACGCATCTCGTCCTGACGGGCCAGCGCCCAGTCCAGAAATGAGCGAACATTCAGCGCCCCTGATACTTCCATCTCGTTCATGGTGACCTCGGTGAATGAGTCCCGATAGGACACGTAGACGAGGCTGGACACCAGCACCACGGACACCAGCACCACGCCGGTCATCCAGATGGTCAGGCGAGCCCCAAAGCTCAGTGAGGAGGACGATTTTGCAGACATTTTCTTGCTCCGGACGATTTTCTTGCGCGAGGACAAACAGGTGGGAGAAACAAACCCTTCACCGTACTATCGGCTCACTTTGTCGCTACTTGAAGAGTAACTGTCATATACTCGTCATCGCGGCGCCGTACGATGCTGCCCATGCAGGGAGTCACAGAAACGACCATCATCAACGGCATCCGTTGTGTCAAAAGCCGCTACGGGGTGTACCTGCGTACCCGCTGGACCGACGCCACTTTCCATTTCTGTGTATTTGGTCGTTATGGCCATGTGCTCTCCGATCTGCTGGACCAGCAGCGCACGGATTTCAGCTTCATCGACATTGGCGCCAATCAGGGCCTGTACAGCCTGATCGCTGCGCGCAACCCGGCCTGTCGCAATGTCTATGCCTTCGAACCAGTGGCCACCACCTACGGTTACCTGCTCGATAATGTCATGATCAATCAGGCAAAAAGCATATCGCCTATCAACGCCGCCATTTCCAGCACCGAAGGCAGCGCGCAGATTGCGGTGCAGGCCGGCCACAGCGGCGCAGCCACCCTGCGCGGCAGCTCACCACTGAAACTCAGCAGCAGCATTACTATCAACACCCTGAATGCCGCCGGCCTCAGAAGCCTGCTGGCACTCGCCGATCAATGCATCATCAAGATTGACGTGGAGGGATTCGAAGCGACAGTTATTGAGCAGTTGGCCGTGGCTGGCATCCTGGCACGCACGCAAACGGTGTTTTATGAAGTAAACGAGAAGTGGACAGACCCGGCCGATATCGAGCAGCGGCTGAGCGCAGCGGGTTTTAACAGTTTTGTGCGCAGTGGCAAGGACACTCACTACGATGTGATGGCGCGCCGCCGTTAGCAACGCGCCATCTGCAGAGCTCAGTTACGCTCAGTTGCGCAAGTGATAACCGGTCTTGAAGATCCACGCCACCGCGCCCAGGCAGGCGGTCAGGAAGAACAGGATGATGCCGATGCTGATCCATACACTGACATCAGACTGGCCATAAAAACTCCAGCGCAGGCCGCTGACCAGATAAAACACCGGGTTGAACAGCGTCACCGCCTGCCATACCGGCGACAGCATGCTGACCGAGTAGAACGTGCCACCCAGAAACACCAGCGGCGTGACCACCAGCAGCGGGATCATCTGCAGTTTTTCAAAATTGTCAGCCCAGATACCAATGATAAAACCAAACAGGCTGAAGCTGATCGCGGTCAGCACCAGGAACATCAGCATCACCAGCGGATGCTGGATATGCAGATCAACAAAAAACGTCGCTGTGCCCAGAATGATCAGCCCCAGCACCAGTGCCTTGGTAGCCGCAGCCCCGACATAACCGAGCACCACCTCGATCATCGACACCGGCGCCGACAGCAGTTCATAGATGGTGCCGGTGAATTTGGGGAAGTAGATGCCAAAGGCGGCGTTGGAGATACTCTGCGTGAGCAGCGACAGCATGATCAGGCCGGGCACGATAAAGGCGCCGTAGCCGATGCCGTCGACCTGGCTGATGCGCGAACCAATGGCGGCACCGAATACAACAAAGTACAGCGAGGTGGTGATCACCGGTGCCACCACACTCTGCAGCAGGGTGCGGCGCGTGCGCGCCATTTCAAAACGGTAGATTGCGTTAACAGCATGCAGATTCATGAGGGTTTCTCCACCAGACTTTCTCCATCATCTTTCTTCACCAGGCGCACAAAAATGTCTTCCAGCGAACTTTGCGTGGTGCTCAGGTCGCGAAAGTTGATCTGCGCCTGGCGCAGTGCGTCCAGCACCGTGGTAATCCCGGTGCGTTCTGCCTGGGTATCAAAGGTGTAAACCAGGGTGTAACCCTCGTCTTTCAGTTCGATTTCGAATTCTTTCAAAGCCTCGGGCAACACCGCCAGCGGCTGTTTCAGCTCCAGCAGCAACTGCTTCTTGCCCAGTTTCTGCATCAGGCTCTTCTTGTCTTCCACCAGGATCAGCTCACCGTCGGCAATTACACCAATACGATCGGCCATCTCTTCGGCCTCCTCGATATAGTGCGTGGTCAGGATGATGGTGAC
Source organism: uncultured Gammaproteobacteria bacterium (assembly GCA_913058135.1). Taxonomy (GTDB): domain Bacteria; phylum Pseudomonadota; class Gammaproteobacteria; order Pseudomonadales; family Pseudohongiellaceae; genus Pseudohongiella. The sequence goes on along the minus strand of CAJXPR010000103.1, from coordinate 4,723 downwards.
GCCACTTTCACGCAGCTTGTGCACCAGCTGCCACATCTCGCGGCGCAGCTCCACGTCGACACCGGCCGAGGGCTCATCCAGAAACAGGATGCGCGGCTCGTGCGACAGCGCCTTGGCGATCAGCAGCCGGCGCTTCATGCCGCCCGAAAGAGTCCGGATCATGTTGTCGCGCTTGTCCCACAACGACACGTCCTTCAGCACCTTTTCGATATAGGCCGGGTCCTTGGCTTTGCCAAACAGGCCGCGACTGAAACTCACCGTCACCCACGGGGTTTCAAAGGCGTCGGTGGTCAGTTCCTGCGGCACCAGGCCAATCAGTGAGCGGGTGGCACGAAAATCTTTCTGGATATCCTTGCCGTCAACAGTGATGCTGCCGCTGCTGGCCTGGGCGATGCCACAGATGGTGGAGATCAGCGTAGTCTTGCCGGCACCGTTGGGGCCCAGCAGCGCAATGATCTCACCGGGGTAGATATCCAGATTGATGTTCTTCAGCGCCTGAAACCCACCTTTGTAGGTCTTGTTCAGGTTCTTGATCGAGACAATAGGTTCCATGTGTCATTCCGTTCGGCTGACCCATCTACATGGCCGCCAGTGCTTCGGAGAGTTTACTCACGCCGATGATTTCCATCCCGGCGATCGGCGATTTCGGACAATTGGCCTTGGGCACAATCGCTTTGCGGAAGCCGTGCTTGGCCGCTTCCTGCAGACGTTCCTGGCCACTGGGTACCGGGCGGATTTCCCCGGCCAGGCCCACTTCACCAAATACGACCAGTTCGTGAGGCAGCGCGCGGTCGCGAAAGCTGGAGACGATGGCCAGCAGCAGCGCCAGGTCGGCGCTGGTTTCGGTGACCTTGACGCCACCGACGACGTTAACAAACACGTCCTGGTCGGCCATGTACAGGCCGCCATGACGGTGCAACACCGCCAGCAACATGCCCAGCCGGTTCTGATCCAGGCCTACCGCCAGCCGGCGCGGATTGCCGCCCTGGCCACCGTCCACCAGCGCCTGGATCTCCACCAGCAGGGGTCGGGTGCCTTCCCATAACACCATCACCAGCGAGCCCGGGCTTTCCTCCTCGGTGCGCGCCAGGAAAATGGCCGACGGATTTTTTACTTCCTTCAGGCCCTTTTCGGTCATGGCAAACACGCCCAACTCGTTCACCGCACCAAAGCGGTTCTTCTGGCCGCGCAGAATACGGAAACGGGTGTCACTGCCGCCTTCCAGCATGATAAAACAGTCAATCATGTGCTCCAGCACCTTGGGCCCAGCCAGCGTGCCGTCCTTGGTGACATGCCCGACCAGAAACAGCACGGTGCCGGTCTGCTTGGCGTAACGGATCAGGTAGGCGGCGCATTCACGCACCTGCGACACACTGCCCGGCGCCGATGGCACATCACCGCTGTGCATGACCTGAATGGAGTCTACCACCAACAGCCGCGGCTGGATTTCCGAGGCCAGTTCACAGATGGTTTCCACCTGGGTTTCGGCCAGCATCTTCAGGTTCTTTTCCGGCAGGCCCAGGCGCTTGGCACGCATGCCCACCTGCTGCAGGGATTCCTCACCGGTCACGTACATGGCCGGCATCTGCTGCGCCAGCATGCACATGATCTGCAATAACAGGGTACTTTTGCCGGCGCCCGGATTACCACCAATCAGGATCACCGAACCAGGCACCAGACCGCCGCCCAATACACGATCCAGCTCGCCCATGGTGGAAGAAAAACGTGGCACTGCCGCCACGTCTATTTCTGACAGATCCTGTACCGCCGCCGAGCGTTCACCCGCGTACCCCTGACGGCGGAAGTCAGCCTGTACCGACGGCGACTGGTTAGTTGTGCCCAGACTGATGCGCGTCAGCGTATTCCACTCTTTGCAGGCCACACACTGGCCCTGCCACTTGCCATGCTCGGTGCCGCAGTCGCTGCACACGTAGGCGGTTTTGGTTTTTGCGGTTTTGGCCATAGGTTCTATTTATACACAAATTTGACGCGTGAGGTGATCTGACAGAACAGCTCGTAAGCAATGGTCTGACACAGATCGGCAATACGTTCGGCGGGCAGCTGACTGCCCCAGCCCTGCCCCCACAATAACACTTCATCGCCGGGCACAGCCGGAATCCCGGTCAGGTCCACAGTCAGCATGTCCATGGACACCCGGCCCGCCAGCGGCGCTTCCCATACTTTACCGGCCGCGTGGATCAGCACCGGCGTGCCCGATGGTGCATGACGCGGATAACCGTCACCGTAACCGATACCGATGATGCCCACACGCATGTCCTGCTGACAGTGATACGTGGCACCATATCCAATAGTGTCGCCGGCCTTGACCTCATTGATGGTCACCAGACGCGACTTCAGGTTCATCACCGGCAGCAGACCAAAGGCCGGGCCGTGCTCACCGACCATGGGTGAGGCCCCGTACAGCATGATGCCCGGACGACACATGCTGAACTGCGCCGATGGCCAGGCCAGAATACCCGCGGAGGCAGACAGGCTCATGCCATCAGTGTCCGGATCCAGCGCCACACTGTCGGCCAGCGCCTGAAAATTCTTCAATTGCTCAGCCGCCAGCGGTTTGTCCGGTTCATCGGCAGTGGCAAAATGCGACATCAGTATCAGCGACTTCTGCTGCGGCAGGCTCTTCAGCCACGGCCAGATGTCAGCAAAGGCCTGCGGCGACATGCCTAGGCGGTTCATGCCGGTGTTGGTTTTCACCCAGATGCGCAGCGGCTGGAACAGCATGCCCTTTGCCAATTCCTGTTTCAGCAGATCGGCCTGCCACGGCGAGTGCAGCACCCACATAAAGCCGGTGGCCAGGATCTCGGTGAGCTCGGAGGCATTGACCGGCCCGCGCAGAATCAGGATGTCGCGCAGGCCCAGCGCCTGATACACACGCCGCGCCTCGGCCAGTGTCGCCACCGCAAAACAGTCCCCGCCCTTCAGCTCATTGCTCAGCGCACGGGCAATCGGCTCCACCCCATGACCATAGGCATTGGCCTTGATCACCGCACACAGACGGCTGTCCGGGGCGTAATGGCGGGCACGCCGGAAGTTGTGCTGCACGGCGGCCAGGTCGATCTCTGCCCAGCTGTGTGCATCGACGGTCAGTGACTCAACCATAATTGTCGTCGTAATCCGGCAGCGCCAGGTTTTCGAAGCGCAGCAGGTGACCGATAAAGCCCAGCTTCACGGTACCGATGGGGCCGTTACGCTGCTTGCCGATGATGATCTCCGCCACACCCTTGTCCTGGGTGTCCTCGTTATAGACCTCGTCCCGATACACAAAGGCGATGATATCCGCGTCCTGCTCGATGGCGCCCGATTCACGCAGGTCCGACATCACCGGACGTTTATTGGGGCGTTGTTCCAGACCCCGGTTCAACTGCGACAGGGCAATGACCGGGCATTCAAATTCACGGGCCATGGTTTTTAGCGAGCGGGAGATCTCGGAGATCTCACCGACGCGGTTGTCGCCGAAGCCCTTGATCTGCATCAGCTGCAGGTAGTCGACCACGATCAGACCAACACCGCCGTATTCACGGGCAATGCGTCGCGCACGGGCGCGCATCTCGGTCGGGCTCAGGCCCACGGCGTCATCGATCAGGATGGGCCGGTCTTTGAGTTTGGCGATGGCCGAGGTCAGTTTGGGCCAGTCCTCGTCTTCCAGCTGGCCACTGCGCAGACGGGTCTGGTCGATGCGACCGATGGAGCTGAGCATACGGAAGATCAGGCTCTCGGCGGGCATCTCCAGACTGAAGATCAGCACCGGTTTGTCCTGGCTCAGGCCCACATGCTCGGCCAGGTTCATGGCAAAGGTGGTTTTACCCATGGACGGGCGGCCGGCCACAATGATCAGGTCGGATTTCTGCAGGCCGGAGGTTTTCTTGTCCAGGTCTTTGTAACCGGTGGACAGACCGGTGATGCCGCCCTTGGACTTGATCAGTTCATCGATCTTTTCCACGGCCTTGGTCAGCAGCGGATTGACCTGCTGCGGGCCGCCATCCTGGGCGCGGTTGTCGGCGATCTGGAAGACCTTCTGCTCTGCTAAATCTAGCACTTCGGCAGCCGGCCTGCCGGCCGGGTTGAAGGCGTTGTCGGAGATCTCGTTGGACACCCGGATCAGCGTGCGCAGCGTGGCGCGCTCGCGGATGATCTGCGAATAGGCACGGATGTTGGCGGTACCACGGGCGTGACTGACCAGATCGGTCAGATACTCCAGGCCACCGGCGGTCTCCAGCTCATTGAGACTGTCCAGTGCTTCGACCAGGGTCACCACATCAATGGGTTTGCTGGTTTCCACCTGCTTGAGCATGACGTTGAAGATCAGCTGGTGCTCGTGGCGGTAGAAATCCTCGGCCTGCAGCACCTCGGCGACGTCGTCCCAGGCGGTGTTGTCCTGCATCAGCCCGCCCAGCACGGCCTGCTCGGCTTCCACTGAATTCGGCGGTACTTTTAAGGACAGCACACTCCCGCTGCCGGCGCTCTGTCCGGCACCTTGTCCGGCACCTTGTCCGCTACCGGCACCCGGGCCGCGAGGTGATGATGATTCCGTGGTGTCTGGCATAGGTCCTGTGTTTCCGGCGTGGGCGTCAGGGCTGACAAATGGACAAAAAAAAGCACCGCGACCCGGAGGTGGCGGTGCTCTATTCTCCCACTACATGGTTGTCTTCCTGTCTCTTATACACATCTCCGAGCCCACGAGACAGGCAGAAACCTCGTATGC
>CAJXPR010000102.1 GCA_913058135.1 uncultured Gammaproteobacteria bacterium | reverse complement strand
TCTGGTCGATGAGCTGTATGATCGCCATGTGAAATTGATTTTGTCCGCCGCTGTGCCCCTGGCTGATTTATATATCGGACAGGGCCTGGCTTTTGTGTTTGAGCGCACCCGCAGTCGACTGCTGGAGATGCAGTCAGAGGAATATCTGGCCCGCGAACACCGCCCCTGATCAATTTGGTACTTTCTATCCATAAAATGCTTGAATAATGACAGGCGCTTCGGTAGTATTCGCGCTCCCTGAAGATAATGCCCGTTCGGTGACGTTACATGAAGACTTTTAGTGCAAAACCACAGAATGTAGAACATAACTGGCTGCTCGTTGATGCAGAAGGCCAAACGCTTGGGCGTATGGCTACTGAAATCGCCAGCCGCCTGCGTGGAAAACACAAACCTGAGTACACGCCTCACGTGGATACCGGTGACTTTATTGTTGTGGTAAATGCTGAGAAGGTCCGGGTAACCGGCAATAAAGCAAAAGACAAGATGTATTACAGCCACTCGGGATACCCGGGCGGTCTGAAAACCTTCAGCTTTGAGAAGCTCATCGACCGCTCTCCGGAGCGTGTGCTCAAGCTGGCCGTGAAAGGCATGTTGCCTCGCACGCCGCTGGGTCGGGCGATGTTCAAGAAGCTCAAGGTTTATGCTGGTACTGAGCATCCTCATGCGGCCCAACAGCCGCAGGCACTGCAACTGTAAGATTTTACAAAGGATTTACGAGGCTCACTGAATTCCTATGTCAACGACTCAATACTACGGCACTGGCCGACGTAAAACAGCGACCGCTCGCGTGTTCATCACCAAGGGCAGTGGCAATATCACGGTAAACCAGCGCACGCTCGACGGCTTTTTTGGCCGTGAAGTTGCCCGCATGATTGTCCAGCAGCCGCTTGAACTGCTGGAGATGGCCGGTAAGTTCGACATCAAGGTCACCGTAAAAGGCGGCGGTAGTTTTGGTCAGGCAGGCGCGATTCGCCATGGTTTGACCCGTGCCCTGATCGCATATGACGAAGAACTTCGCTCGCCATTGCGCAAAGCCGGCTTTGTGACTCGCGATGCCCGTGAGGTTGAGCGTAAGAAGGTCGGTCTGCGCAAAGCTCGCAAGCGTCCTCAGTACTCCAAGCGTTGATGTTCCCGGGTTTTCCCGGCCTCATCAGCCCTTGATTCGCAGAAAAAGCGCTATTGCCGAGAGGCAGGCGCTTTTTTTGTTTTTAGTAAAAAAATAAATCTCTTTCTGATTCAACTGCTTAAGTGCTATTGCCGTGAAAGCGAGCTTGAAAAAAATCGTAAAATTGACTACCATTCCGCCCGTTTGCCGGTTTGCGCCTTACAGCCAGTACCACGATTGTCAGACAGCAGGGACTGACGCTGTCGCTCCGGAGCCGTTCGCGGCCTCCAGAGTCCAACAGGCCAGCATAATAATAAGCGCAGCAACGCAGCATTAGCAGATTTTCGCCCAGCTCCGGTCCAGTACCAGGGCAGGCACTACTCTTTTTTGAAGACGACAAAGCTCAGGAGAATACACGGTGAGTGAAGACGGTACTGATTCTGGCCGCAGACGGTTTTTATTGGGGTCAACCTCGGTGGTGGGGGCGGCCGGTGTCGTAGGGGCTGTGGTCCCCTTCGTCGGTTCCTGGAATCCCAGCGCCAAGGCGCGTGCAGCGGGAGCGCCGGTTAGGGTTGACATCAGTCGTATCGAAGAGGGCGCCATTCTTGGCCCGATTCCCGCCTGGCGCGGACGACCCATTTTTGTCGTGCGCCGCACCGAGGAAGCGCTGAATGCGTTGAGCACGTTGGGCGACGACGTCCTGCAGGATCCGAACTCACAGCAGCCGGAGCAACCCGAATACGCGCAGAACGAGTTCCGCTCGCGTGATCCGGAAATTCTGGTGCTGATCGGCTTGTGCCCCCACCTGTTCTGTTCGCCAACGCCGCGCCTGTCAATCAGGCCTGAGCCATTTGAGGCGAACTGGAAAGGTGGCTTCTACTGTCCGTGTCATGGCTCGAAGTTTGACATGGCGGGTCGTGTCTATGACGGTTCACCGGCATCGCGCAATATGGAAGTCCCGCCTTATTACTACGAAACCGAGAACGTCCTGGTGATTGGTGAAGACGGGGTGAGCGCATAATGAGCGATACAAAAAAACAAGGCTTTGTCGTATCTTCCCTGGCGGGTTTACGAGACTGGACGAACGACCGCTTGCCCATCATAAATGCTTGGGAAAAGCATATGAGCAAGTACTACGCGCCGAAGAATTTCAACTTCTGGTATTTCTTTGGTGTGCTGTCGCTGGTGGTGCTGGTGATACAGCTGGTGTCCGGCATATTCCTGACCATGCACTACACCAACAGCGCTGAAGGGGCGTTTGCCTCGGTTGAATACATCATGCGTGATGTGGAATTTGGCTGGCTGTTGCGTTATATCCATTCCACGGGTGCCTCTGCTTTCTTTATTGTGGTCTACCTGCACATGTTCCGCGGTCTGATGTACGGTTCGTACAAGAAGCCACGTGAGCTGATCTGGGTGTTTGGCATGGCCATTTACCTGATTCTGATGATGGAAGGATTCATGGGCTACGTATTGCCCTGGGGCCAGATGTCCTACTGGGGCGCCAACGTCATTGTATCCCTGGTTGGTGCGATTCCGGTTATTGGTGAGGATCTGCTGGTCTGGGTACGTGGTGACTTCCTGATCTCCGGCGCCACGCTTAACCGTTTCTTTGCCCTGCACGTTGTGGCGTTGCCCATCATCCTTATCGGTCTGGTGGTCCTGCACCTGTTGGCACTCCACGAAGTGGGCTCCAACAACCCTGACGGCATCGAGATCAAGAAGAACAAGGATGCCAATGGTATCCCGGTTGATGGCGTGCCTTTCCATCCGTTCTATACAGTACACGACCTGGTCGGCATCACAGTCTTCCTGTTTGTATTCTGTTTTGTGATTTTCTTTGCGCCGGAAATGGGCGGTTACTTCCTTGAGCCACCAAACTTCCAGGAAGCCAACCCGCTGGTCACACCTGAACACGTGCCGCCGGTCTGGTACTTCACACCGTTCTATTCCATGTTGCGCGCGGTGACAGTGCCGCTGTTTGGCATCGACGCGAAGTTCTGGGGCATGATTGTCATGTTTGGCGCGATCGCGATTCTATTCGTGCTGCCGTGGCTGGACCGCAGTCAGGTCCGCTCTATTCGCTACAAGGGCTGGTACAGCCGTATTGCCATGCTGATCTTTACCGCCAGCTTCCTGATCCTGGGGTACCTGGGTACACTAGGTACGAGTGCGCCACGTATCGCACTGGCGCAGTTCTGCACCGTGCTGTACTTCCTGTTCTTCTTCCTGATGCCCTGGTACACGAAGAAGGAGAAGACGTTTACAGAGCCTCAGCGCGTGACCGGTCGCTGGATTACCAACAAACAGCTGGCCATCACCCTGGCATTGCTGGCCGCGCTGGTCTTCCTGCCGCTTAAAGCGGTGGGCGCTGAAGTATCTGTGGAGCTTGAGCCAGTAGAGATGGACCTGCGTGATGAGGCGTCCTTGCAGCGCGGCTTCACCTCGTACATGAACTACTGCCACTCGTGCCATTCGCTGCAGTACGCGCGTTACCAGCGTACCGCCGATGACCTGGGTATTCCCGTCGAGCTGGTGATGGACAATCTGGTGTTTGGTGATGCCGCCATCGGTGACCTGATGGAAAACAACATGGATCCGGTGGACAGCAATAACTGGTTCGGTAAAACACCACCTGATCTGACACTGGCCGGTCGCCTTCACAGTCCGGCATGGCTGTACGGCTACCTGCGCTCGTTCTATACCGACACCAGTCGTGTATGGGGGGTCAACAACACTGTGTTCCCGAACGTGGGTATGCCCAACGTATTGTATGAACTGCAGGGCGACGTGGTGTGTACCAACAACGCAGATGCACCGGAGGACTGTGAGCTCAGCCACGTGGCGGGCACCGGTGAATTGACACCTGAAGAATTTGACGCATTCATTTATGACATGGTCAACTTCCTCTACTACGTTGGCGAGCCGGTACGTCTCACGCGGCAGGAAATTGGGGTCTATGTACTGGGTTTCCTGGCCATACTGTTTGTGCTGGTGACATTGCTCAATCGTGAATACTGGCGGCGCATCCACTAGGACGCGCCGTTCGGTGACAAGCGCGTGATGTAGCGATCAGGCTAATTCGATTTTTTGAGGTAAGGTTTATGGGTGTTGTAGCAAAACGCTCTTCCATGACGTTCTATTCCGATGGTAGCTCACAGTACAGCCATCGGGTACGGATAGTGCTGGCCGAGAAAGGGGTTACCGTTGAAACTGTCAATGTTGACCCGGCGAACACACCAGAAGATCTGGCTTCGTTGAATCCCTATAACAGTCTGCCCACACTGGTGGATCGTGATCTGGTGCTTTATGAAGCCAATATCATGATGGAGTACCTTGATGAGAGGTTTCCGCATCCCCCCCTGTTTCCGGTATACCCGGTAGCACGGGCGCAAAGCCGCCTGTGGATGTATCGTATCCAGCGTGACTGGTGTCAGGTCGTTGACGACCTGACAGCAGGCAAGGGTACGGCTGCACAACAGGAAAAAATGAAAAAAGAGTTGCGTGAGAGCCTGATCTCGATCGCCCCCATTTTTTCTGAAAAACCCTTTTTCATGAGTGATGAATTCACCATCGTCGATTGCTGTGTAACTCCCATACTTTGGCGTTTGCCATCGCTGGGCATCGATCTGGGCAATCATAAATCCGTTCAGCCGCTGCTGCAGTACCGGGCGCGTCTGTTTTCCCGTGATTCAGTCAGAGCCAGTCTGTCGGATCAGGAAAAAGAGATGGTATAAGCGTGAGCATGACCTCGAGTCGCCCGTATCTGCTGCGTGCCCTGTACGAGTGGATACTGGAAAATCAGTGTACGCCGTACATTGTAGTAAATGCATACGCCACTGATGTGATGGTGCCGCAGGAGTATGTCAAGGATGGGCAGATTATCCTTAACATATCGCCTGCTGCTGTTCATGCGCTGGAAATGACCAACGACGCTGTTACTTTCAACGGTCGGTTTTCCGGTATCCCGACACCTGTATATGTGCCCGTGACGGCTGTCATGGGCATTTATGCCCGTGAAAATGGTCAGGGTATGGTCTTTGAGACCGAAAGCCCGCCACCTGAGCCGCCACCGTCAACACCCAAGCCCGTCAAGAATGAACACAATGCTGACAAGCCGCCAGCGCCAGGAAACAAAACACGTTCCCGCGCCTCATTACGGGTTGTCAAATAGCGGCCGGCATCATTTGCCGGCCCGCAATTCTCAAAGATACTCGAAGACGCTGACCACGCGTTGCACACCGCCCACACTCCGTGCCAATTCCGTGGCCCTCGTGCCTTCACTTCGGTCGACGATACCCATCAGGTAAATAGTGCCGTTATTGGCAACTACCCGCATGCGATTGGCATTGATACCGTCATTGGCGGTCAATTGCGTGCGCACCTTGGTGGCCAGCCAGGTGTCATTGCCGCGTGAGAGCAGGCTGCGACGTCCGGCAACTTCCATTTCGTTGTGAACCCGGCGGACATGGACGCTGGCCTCTGATGCGATCTGGGTAGCCTCATTCTTCAGGGCTTCGGACTGTACCTGGCCCACCAGCAGCACAACGCCGTTGTGGCTGATGACATCAAAGCCGGCCTCCCTGAAAGCCTCATTCTGCGACCGCATATTGACAGTCACCTTGGTTTCAATGGATTCATCTTCAACCACAGTGCCCGCAGTACGCAGGTAAGGATCTTCGCGAATGCCTTCTTCACCGGTAGTTTGAGTGAGGACGGTGGTACACGCTGTGGTGCTCAACAGCAACGCAATTATCGATAGTCGTTTGATACTCACAACTCTTCTCCAAAAATTTCAATGTCGATCAGGTCGCACAAACAGTGAAGCAATACCAGATGAACTTCCTGGCTGCGGTAGCTAATCCGGGCGGGGACCCGAATTTCTATATCATCAGCTTGCAGCATCTCGGCCAGATTGCTGCTTTCTTCGCTGCTCAGCAAGATGACCGCAATGTCGCGATCATACGCAGCTGTGATGGCTTCGCGCAAGTTCGCACTGCTTTTGCCAGCGGCCATGACAAAAAGTAAATCAGCCGGTTGTGCCAGTGCCCGGATTTGTTGCGCGTATCCGGTTTTATATTGTTGATCAGTGGCGATGGTCGACAGGCAAACGGCATCCGCTGACAGGGCTATCGCCGGCAGCCCCGGACGTTCCCGATCAAAGCGGTTAATGAACAGTGCTGACAGGTACTGGGCCATGGCCGCCGAACCGCCATTGCCACAGATCAGGATCTTGCCGCCCTGCACAAGCGCGGTTGCCATACGGTTGGCGGCCGCACACAAAACATCGGCCTGGCTACTCTGGGTTTCGCGCAGGGTCGCGATGTTATGCTGAATATGTTGTTGCAGGCGTTGTTGCGGATCCATGTTGATGTCCGTTGATGAGCAGGCTGTCAGTTTACTTTAATCCGCTGGCTTTGTGTTGTCCGTGCGATGAGATCAGACTTGCTGATGAATGGCATTTTTGATCCACCTGAATGACAAGTCGTCCTTGTCGCCCAACCGCACGATGCCGACCACATCAATGCGGCAGCGCACCCGATTGGTGAGCCCGTGGAACTTCAGATAGATGGCCGCTGTGCGGAGCAGTTTTTGCTGTTTACGGTAGTTCACACTGGTGACCGGGTCGATAAAATCGATGCGGGTCCGGTAACGTACTTCGACAAAAACCAGGGTCTCGCCGTCCCTCATGACCAGGTCGATTTCACCCACACGGCAGGTGAAGTTGCTTTCGATGAGTCTGAGTCCCTGTTGCGTCAGGTAGCGCGCGGCGTGTGCCTCATGGGCGAAACCGGTTTCGCGGCGCTTGCCTGGAGCAATCGGATTTGATCCTGAGACGGGGCGGGCGTTCTGGTCGGATTTCATAAGCAGAAGTCCTTTTCTGCAAGAGGTTGAGCACAGGCAGGTCAGAGACCTGAGACAGCTCCCTGTGTGTCTGCGTTCCCGGGCGCCAGTGTTTCAGGCGACAATACCAGAACGCTACCATCGACAAACTGAGCGCCGATCAGTTCGCGCATGATACTGCCGTCATCCCGCATGGAAAGCACGCCGGTAGCGCCCTGCAACCGGATGCCGGGGAAATTTTCCAATTGTGATATTCGGGCATAGAGCCGGAAGCTGTCTATACCCATCGCACGCAAGCGCTGGACAGGTCCGTTGGCCTGAGGCCAGATCGCGCTGGTGCTGCTACGCAGAGGGTCGTCGCCGCCGAGCACCCAGGGTGCATCAACGAAGGTGACACCATTTAGATCCCGGTTTCCGGTGGCATCACTGCGGCCATCATAAATGGCCGGCATGGCATAGACGGGAACATCTCCGACAAAATGGAATGCCATCGTGGGTTTTATCTGGCGTCCTTCGGCGGGATTGGCAAGCATGAAGATGAAGTCCACGTCCTGACGACGGCGCGGGATGAATTCAATGTTATTGCGTGGCAGGACTTCACGGAGGCGCTGAGCGCGGGCTTCGCTGGTATCGATGCTCATCAGCTGCCTGATGATGTCCGAGTACCCGGTTGCGTTGTTGAAACTGGCGCTGCTGACAACCTGCCCGCCCAGCGATTGCCAGTATTCGACAAAACCATCCTGAATGCGCCGGTAGTCCTCCCCGGCAGGTGTTAATACGGCGGCGTTGCGATGACCTGCCTGCCAGGCCATGCGCGCCGCCTGCCGGATCTCGTCTTCGGGAGCCAGGCCGAACTGATAAAAACCGGCGGGGTTGGTCCGCCAGTCATCGCCGTAGTTGAGCGCCAGCGTCGGGATCGGTAGTTGCTCCATCATCTGCAATTGCCTGACCGATTCCTTGAGAAGGGGGCCGATAATCATGTCCACACCCAGCTCAACTGCCTGTTGATAGAGGCTGGTGATGTCGCGGACGCCTGTGGTATCCAGTACTTCGACTTCGGGCACCTGCTGATTCTGGCTGACGGCGTGGTAGTAGGCTGCCATGAAGCCTTCATTGACAGCCTGGCCGGCCGCTTCACGCAGGGGGAGCATCAGGGCAATATGTTGCGGACGGTTATTGAGCAGCTCGACAGCAAACGCCAGCGCATCGGGCAACACGGCGGCGGCAGTGTGCTGATTCCAGCGGTTCTGCCAGCGTGTGATGGCGGCTACCTGTCGTTCGATGTTGTTCTGCTCGCTATTGACCACATTGATCAGCTCCAGCCAGCCGCGCAATTCATAGGAATCTACCAGAGAGGATTGGCTGGTCAGGCTGCCGGCCGGTGCGGCTGTCAGAATTTGCCAGATGCGATTGTTATTGTCGGCAATCTGCGCTGGATCGCTGAGAGTGGCAGCCATCTGTGTGTACTCGCGAGCCGCCGCCAGGTATTGCTCCAGTTCCATGAAGGCTGCCGCACGCAGGCGCATCAGAGCTTGCCGGGTGTCCACCGGCAGTTCGGCTGTCTGCGCCAGCAACTGACTGTTGGCAAGTGTCAGCGCGTCCCGCGCATCATTGCGCAAAAGTGCCAGTTCTGCCTTTTGCCGTACCGCCTCGATTGCCAGTGCAGTGGGCAAATCGTCCTCTGCGTCAATGCCGGCGAGGATGGCGGCAGCATTGTCCAGTTCCCCCGCCGCCAGGGCCATGGCGCTGGCCTGCAGAATGTACGACTCCGCCTGCGGCGATTCGGAATCTGCGGCGAGGCTCAGCAACTCATTGATGCTTTGATTTTCGGCGGTTACTGCAGGGGTGGTTGCGCCACGGGAATCCGGTGCGGGAGCACTGCTGCAATAACTTAACAATGTGGCTGCGCCTACCAGCAACAGGCTACGTTTAATGGCTTTCAACAATGACACTGTATAAAACTCTCAACATTGAACGCATGGAAGACGCCTTTGCGCAGCAGACCCTGATATGACGCCAGTATTATAGATCATAGCAGGCGACTGATGTTGTTGCGACAGTGGGCAAACCGTTATCATGCGGTTCCACTCACGCTCGCGGGCGAAACCGGGGCCAGGCGATCCAGATGACTCAAAGTTACACCGATGCAACGCTTCGGCGACCCGCACTCTATGTGGTGGCCACCCCTATAGGCAACCTGGGCGATATCAGCCAGCGCGCCGTCGAAACATTAAAAAGTGTTGATCTGATTGCGGCAGAAGATACCCGCCATAGTGCCCGACTGCTGCAGCATTTTGCGATCGACACACGAATGATTTCCTATCATGAGCACAGTGGCAGTGGCCGCGAGGATGTCATCCTGAAAGCGCTGGGCGAGGGCAAGGCAGTCGCCCTGATCTCCGATGCCGGTACGCCGTTGATATCAGACCCCGGCTACGGCCTGGTGGTCCGGGTTCGGGCCGCGTCATACCCGGTGCTGCCGGTGCCCGGAGCCAGCGCCATTACGGCGGCGATCAGCGCCGCCGGTCTGCCCAGCGATCGGTTTTGCTTCGAAGGATTTCCGCCGCACAAGGCCACCGGGCGCCGACAGATGTTCGAGGCGCTTGCCGAAGACCAACGAACGCTGGTGTTTTATGAGTCGCCACATCGAATCAGCGAATCGCTTGCCGATATGGCGCAGGCATTCGGCGACGAGCGACAGGCGGTCATCTGTCGTGAGCTGACCAAGACCTGGGAAACCATTCACGCCGATACACTGGGTGGTTTGTGCAACTGGCTGCAGCAGGATGACAACAACCGGCGCGGTGAGTTTGTGGTGCTGATCCACGGCGCTGCCAAGGCGGCGCAGCAGGCGTTGCCCGCCGAAGCAGAGCGGACGCTGAAAATCCTGATGCGTGAGTTGCCGCTCAAACAGGCAGCGGCATTAGCGGCAGAGATCACCGGCAGCAAAAAGAATGCGTTGTACAAACGCGGTCTGGAACTGGCTGATGCTGTGCAGTCATAGCGGGGCTGGCCATCTCCGGGTCAGGGTTTTCTCACCCAGTCGCCGTTGGCATCCTCAATATAATTGCCGGAACGGGTTGCTTCCACGGCGCGGGCATAGGCCAGTTGTGCCACGGTGTTAATGGGAATGTCATTATCACGTGCTATCTGCTGGTAGCGTTCACGTCGCTGACGGTTGACGCTCCTTACCAGCTCTACTACGGCTTCGGGCGCATCCTGCTGGACCAGGCCGATATAACCATCGCTTTTCTCGCCTATCAGCCCGGCAGCCTTGGCTTCCTCCAGGCTTTGGGCGTTAGCCATGCTGGCGAGGAACAGCAGGCACAGGGCGACTGCACGGGTGATCAGTTTGATGCTGGCATGATGTTTCATGTCGGTGTCCTCGATTTCCGTTAAAACAGACCGCTATCGGCGGCGAAAATATCATCCAGTTCCCGATCGACTCGGACGCGGATTTCATGCTCAATGCGGACGTTCAGATTGATGGTGATCGGCTCTGATGGCGCCTCCACACGAACCGTGGGCGTACAGGCGACCAGGCCACTCAGTGTGATCGCCACGGCCAGTGCTGTCAGCGTGAAAACGCGCGCAGGCAATAAGGCTGTATGTATCTGGTTGATTGTCATGATGGTCAACTCTACAGTAATGATGGCTTGGGCTCTGGCTCAGGCATAGGCTTTACTATAACAGAGTGCGCTGAATAACGGCTGAACAGAGTGTGTCAGCGGTTATTGCTGGCGCAGATCAAGGCGTGTCTGAATACTGTCGCTGACTGAACGGGCCGCCTGCAGGCTTTGCAGCAGGGCCGGTATGTCGTCATTAATATTCAGATTAAGGTTAATGCGCTGGCCGCCATTGAGTTCGGGGCTGATACCTTCCATGCGAATTGCCAGGTCGAGCTCGCCGCTTTGCTGGTAGTCCACCTGGGCCTCCATCAGGTTAAAGCGGTAATGCTCCAGCGCCTGATAGACCAGATCCAGACTCTGATTGCCGACCGAGGCGTTGCCTGTCGCAGGAGATGCAGTGCCGCTGTTGTAGCGTATGGTGCCCCCAGGCGGTAAAGCGGATAACGAGCCGCCATCGACGCTGGGCGTGAGCCCTTGCAGGCGCACTGGCAATTGACCGCTTACCAGACCGCTGGCAGTGACGCCCCGATAGGCGCTCATGCTCAGCACCTGGTTAAGGTCAATACGATCGAGCTCAATGGTGAAACGACTGTCATTGTCCTGCAGCCGATAAACCAGATGATCGCTGCTGACGGTACCGCCAAATACCTCAAACGAGGCATCATTCAGGGTAATCGTGCCCTCGGCCAGGTCGAACCCGACGTCACTGTGGATATTGCCAAGCTCAATGCCTGCATCCACAGATGCCAGGTTCACCGATGTGGTGCGGGTGCTGCGCAACTGCCAGTCCGGCACCAGTTCGGCGGCGATGTCTGCAGATAATTGCACAAATGCGATCTCATTGAAGTAGCCACTAAGATTGTCCAGTGTGGCCTGCACGGGGCCAGTGACTACCATCGCGCCGTCGTCAGTGTGCCAGTTGAGGCGGGCATGCCCACTGGCGGTGCCAGCCACAATGTCGGCCGGCCAGGGCAGCGGCGACCAAAGGTCGGACAGTTTGGCCGTGCTGTCATTAAACTCGATTGTCGGCACCTCCAGTGTGCCCTGGCCAGCGCCCTCTGCCAGGTTATGCTGCAGGTCGTTGGCCAGCAGGCGCCGATTGTCGTGCACAAGGGTGCCTGTGGCGTGAACGGTGTCGCGCTCCCAGGTGAGTTGTTGATCAATCTGCGTGGACGACAGGTCGATATCCATCAGGTCGGTATTCAGCTCGCTGACCGATATTTCGGCCTGACCATAAAGGTCGGCCGGATCCGACCCCTGCGGTGACAGAGGGAGTGAGAGATTCAGGCGCCGAATGGTGGCGACCAGGCTGGTCAGGGTGTCATCGACCCTGATGGCAGGCAGAGCCAAGGCTGCCGAAGGCGCGGTCATTATCAGGACGCCGGTATCGCCCTGCAGGCTGATTGCCACTGGCGCCTCGCTACTAAAGCCGACCGAGTCCAGTGTGAACGACCGCGCGTCCTGGACAAACTGCAGTCCGGCCAGGGTCAGCTGAACGCCAGCACTCATCTGGCACCGATCGGGCCGGCAGGTCAGCTGCACTGTCCTCAGGTTCGCCGCGAGCTCCTCGGCATGCACAGACCCGGTGGTCAGGCTGCTGCTGGCGATCTGCAGATGATCGATAGCAAGTCGGTTAAAGGGGATGGCGGCCAGTGTGTCTGCCAGCGGCATCCTGGCGTTGGGCGCCGCTTCGCCAGACCCGGTATCCGGTATGGTGATGTCTGCAAACTCAATGGTGATGGTATTGACCTGCCCGCGCAGCAGCCCGGCGGCATCGAATCCGACGGTTATGTTGCGCAGAGTCTGTTCGATGCCGCTGTCGATATGGCGCAATCCAAGTCGCCTGATGTGTAGTACGGTCGTGCTCACCTGCATGCCTTCAAGCGCAGCAACCTGCAGGTCGTAGGGTTGCAATAACGTGTCGGCCGTATTGATGAGCAGCGCCAGGCGTTGCTGGTAGGCGAGCCATGCCAGCATCACCAGTGTCAGCGTTATGGCCGTAAGCCAGAGCAGCCAGCGCCGGAGCCTGGCCGGTTTGACGGGACGATGTGCAGTGCTGGAGGTAGACATGATGCCAGTTTGACACGGTGGCGGTGGATAAAAAACTTGTCTTTGTTGAGTGGCTCGCTTAATCTTGCCGCCGAGTCGGCCAGACAGTCGCTGCCAGACCTGCGTCTATTACCGTTTTGGCGGTAAATGAGGCACCTGGTGGAGGAAAGTCCGGGCTCCGCAGAGCAGAACGCCAGGTAACGCCTGGGAGGCGAAAGCCTACGGAAAGTGCAGCAGAGAGTAGACCGCCAACCCCGGCTTCGGCTGGGCGGTAAGGGTGAAAGGGTGCGGTAAGAGCGCACCGCGCGACTGGCAACAGTTCGTGGCACGGCAAACCCCGTTCGGAGCAAGGCCAAATAGGGATCCGATGGTGCGGCTCGCACTGGATCCGGGTAGGCTGCTTGAGGCCAGCAGTGATGCTGGTCCCAGATGAATGACTGTCCCCGACAGAACCCGGCTTATCGGCCGACTCGATTATTCTGGTTCGCCCCGCCTGGGGCGGGCCCTGTTAAGTAAGGCGATGGGTGGAAGGCCTCCCGGACCGGAAATCCCGCTTTTTGACTGTGCGGTCACTTCCATTCGTCGTCGTCCTCAGCGCGCATCTCACAATCTACTTTAAGTAAATTTCTTAGCTTGCTGATAAATATTTCATTTGTCTTTCGACTTCGCCTGTCTTCTCAAGAATAGGCAATTTTCCCTGTAATTTCAGGCGCTTTACGCGCTGAAAAAGTGCAAATAGTACTTGCGCTCGCTTATGCCTGTGCATATAGTGTCGCAAAGTGGCGTGAAGTGGATAAATATGCACTAAAGTGGGTTTAAGGGTGGCGGCAGTGGCAAGCTGACCCCTGACTCCCCGGAGCGGCAACGTGTTTAGAGGTGTCAATACAATCAATCTCGATGCAAAAGGGCGCATGGCCATGCCGGCGCGCTATCGGGATTTATTGACGGAAAAATACGGCGGGCGCCTGGTGGCGACCGTGGATTTTACCGGGCGCTGTCTGTTGCTTTATCCGATAGACGAATGGGAAGTAATTCAGCAAAAGGTCGAGAGCCTGTCCAGTTTTGATGAAGCCAGTCGGCGAGTGCAGAGAATGTTGATCGGTCACGCCCATGATCTGGAAATGGACGGCAGTGGCCGGCTTTTGCTGCCGCAGATTCTGCGCTCACGTGCACAGCTGGACAAACATCTGGCACTGGTGGGTCAGGGCATGAAATTTGAGATCTGGAGTGAAGAGAACTGGAACGAACAGGCAGACAGCTGGTTCGCCGGT
>CAJXPR010000101.1 GCA_913058135.1 uncultured Gammaproteobacteria bacterium | reverse complement strand
ACAAAACAGAATTGACGCTTATGACCGATCATCAGGAAGACTTTAACCCCGCAGAAACCGAAGAATGGCTTGAAGCGCTGGGTTCCGTAATAGAACACGAAGGCGCCGATCGCGCCAACTATCTGCTTGGCCGTCTGTCGGACAAGGCCTCCCGGCAAACGCTGCAGGTATCGGCGTCGGCCATAACCACGCCGTACCGCAACACTATCCCGCCGCAGGAAGAGGATCGCATGCCGGGCGACATGTTCATGGAGCGCCAGATCCGCGGCTTTATCCGCTGGAACGCGCTGGCCATGGTCATGCGGGCCAACCTGGACAATTCCGAGCTGGGTGGTCACATCTCCACCTTCTCCTCATCGGCAACGCTGTATGACGTGGCGTTCAATTACTTCTTCCGCGGGCCGACGGAAAATCATGGTGGTGATCTGATCTATTTCCAGGGCCACTCTGCGCCTGGCATCTATGCCCGGTCCTACCTGGAGGGACGCATTACCGAAGACCAGCTCGACAAGTTCCGTCGCGAAGTCAACGGCGATGGCCTGTCGTCGTACCCGCATCCATGGCTGATGCCGGACTACTGGCAGTTCCCCACTGTTTCCATGGGCCTGGGACCGCTGCAGGCCATATACCAGGCGCACGTGATGAAGTACCTGTCCAGCCGCGAACTGCTGGATCAGGGCGACCGCAAGGTCTGGGCTTTCCTGGGTGACGGTGAAATGGATGAGCCGGAATCGCTGGGTGCCATCGGCAAGGCGGGTCGTGAAAAACTTGATAACCTGATCTTTGTTATCAACTGCAACCTGCAGCGCCTTGACGGTCCTGTGCGTGGTAACGGCAAGATCATCCAGGAGCTGGAAGGCATCTTCCGAGGCGCTGGCTGGAATGTGATCAAGGTCATCTGGGGTCGTCACTGGGATACTCTGCTGGCCAACGACAAAGATGGTTTGCTGCAGGCGCGTATGGACGAGGTTGTTGACGGCGAATACCAGAACTACTGGGGCCGCGGTGGCGCCTATACCCGCGAGCACTTCTTCGGCAAAAGCCCGGAACTGCTGAAAATGGTTGAGCACCTGTCGGATGACGACATCATGGCACTGAACCGCGGTGGTCACGACCCGTTCAAGATGTATGCGGCCTATTCGGAAGCCATGAACACCAAGGGCAAGCCGACGGTGATTCTCGCCAAGACCGTCAAGGGCTACGCTTTTGGTGCCGGCGCCGAGGCGCAGAATGCCTCGCACCAGACCAAAAAGTTGAACGTGGAAGGGCTCAAGGGGTTCCGAGATCGCTTCAATATTCCGATTCCGGATGACCAGCTGGAATCGGTACCGTACTACCGCCCGGCGGAGGACAGTCTGGAAATGCGCTACATGCGCAAGATGCGCGAAGCGCTGGGTGGTGCTGTACCGCAACGTCGGGCGCAAAGTTACTCTTTGCCCACCCCGGATATCAGCGCCTTCGACGCGCAGCTCAAGGGCACCGGCGAGCGCGAAATATCCACCACCATGGCCTTTGTCCGAATTTTGAATACGCTGTGCAAGGACAAGGAAATCGGTCACCGGATTGTACCTATCGTGCCAGACGAGGCACGTACGTTTGGTATGGAAGGCATGTTCCGGCAGTTGGGGATTTACTCGTCAGTGGGGCAATTGTACGATCCCGCCGATTCCAACCAGGTCATGTATTACCGTGAAGACAAAACCGGTCAGATGCTGGAAGAGGGCATCAGCGAAGCGGGTGCCTTTTCCTCCTGGCTGGCGGCGGCAACTTCATACAGCGTTAATGACTTTCCGCTGATACCGTTCTACATCTACTACTCCATGTTCGGTTTCCAGCGTATCGGCGACCTGGCCTGGGCGGCAGGTGACAGCCAGGCACGTGGTTTCCTGATCGGGGCTACCGCCGGTCGTACCACACTCAACGGCGAAGGACTGCAGCATCAGGATGGTCACAGCCACCTGCTGGCGTCCACAATCCCGAACTGCGTCACGTATGATCCGACCTACTCATATGAGTTGGCGGTTATCATCAATGACGGCCTGCGTCGCATGTACCAGGATAAGGAGTCGGTGTACTACTACATCACGACCATGAACGAAAATTACGTACACCCGGAAATGCCGAAGGGTGTGGAGAAAGGTATTCTCAAGGGTATGTACCTGTTGGAAGACGGTACAGCCAAGGAATACAAGGTTACAGGCAAGGCGCTTAGCGACCAGCGCGTGCGTCTGCTGGGTTGTGGCACTATCCTGCGCGAGGTGCGCGAGGCGGCAACCATTCTGCGCGAACGGTACAAGTTGAGCGTGGATGTATGGAGTGTAACCAGTTTTAATGAACTGCGTCGTGATGGCATGGATGTCAGTCGCTGGAACATGCTGCACCCGGGCAAGAAAGCTAAAGTGCCATTTGTCACCAAATGTCTTGAAGGACAGGAAGGTCCGGTTATTGCAGCGACGGACTACATGCGCATTTACGCAGACCAGGTCCGTGAATATGTGCCGGCTACCTATCGGGTGCTGGGCACTGACGGTTTCGGTCGCAGTGACACGCGTCAGCAGCTGCGTCGCTTCTTCGAAGTGGATCGTGGCTATATCGTGGTAGCCGCACTTACCGAGCTGGCGGCCAAGGGCGTTGTCAGTGCTGATGTGATTGCCAAGGCGATCAAGGAGATGGGCATAGACCCTGAGAAGCCCAATCCGCTGACGGTTTAACACATAACGACAACTGAAACGAATTACAGTTCAGGAGCATGCAAGGTGCCTGTAGAAAGTATAAAAGTACCCGATTTGGGGGATACCAAAGACGTTGAGGTTATCGAAATCCTGGTCAAGGAAGGCGATAGCGTGCAGGAGAATGATTCCCTGCTGGTGTTGGAAAGTGACAAGGCCGCGATGGAGATTCCGTCGCCGCGCAGTGGCGTGATCAAAAAGATCATTACCAAAGTGGGCGCCGAGGTGAACAAGGGCGACGAGATTTTCAGTATCGAAGTTGAAGGCGACGCCGGGTCGGAAAGCGACTCGGACAAACCGGCTGACACGAAAGCTGCAGACAAGTCCGAGCCCAAGGCCCAGGAACCAGCGCCCGAGCCCGAGCAGGATGCTGACAAGCCTGCAGACGAGCCTGCAAAAAAGTCCGTCGAGCTTGTCCGGGTGCCGGACATAGGTGGCGACAGCGATGTGGAAGTTATCGAGATCCACGTCAAGGAAGGCGATGAGGTCAAGGCGGAAGATACTTTGATCACGCTGGAATCTGACAAGGCGGCGATGGATGTACCATCACCTGTCTCGGGCATCGTCAAGTCGCTGAAAATCAAGGTCGGCGACAAGGTCTCTAAGGACTCGCCGGTGCTGGAAATGGAAGTGGTGTCCTCAGCGGGCAGTTCTGCCAAAACCAGCGAGAGCAAAAAATCATCAGCGCAGGCGGGCAAAACAGAATCAGCGCCCGAGGCAGATGCATCTGCCTCGGCCAAGCTCGATGACAAGCGCCTGGCCAAAAAACAGGCTGAATTTGCTGAAACCGCAGCATCCCGTAGCGATAGCAAAGTCTATGCAGGGCCGGCGGTTCGTAAACTGGCACGCGAGTTGGGTGTGGACCTGACTCTGGTCGATGGATCCGGCAACAAAGGGCGCGTGCAAAAGGAAGACGTGCAGAATTTTGTCAAATCCCGGCTGCAGGGTCCTGCCACTGCGGGCGCAGGCAGTGGTGCCGGCATACCGGCCATCCCGGATGTCGACTTCAGCCAGTTTGGCGAAGTTGAAGAGTTGCCGATGAGCAAACTGCATAAGGTGACTGCTGCCAATATGCACCGCAATTGGCTTAATGTGCCGGCAGTGGCGCAGTTCAACGAGGCTGATGTGACGGAGCTGGAAGAGTTCCGCAATGCCCAACGCAAGGAATCGGAAAAGCGCGGAGTCAAACTCACCCCTTTGCCGTTCATGCTGAAGGCCTGTGCCAAGGTGCTGGACGAGTACAAGCAGTTCAATGTCTCTTTGCATTCGTCCGGTGAAGTGCTGATTCAGAAAAAGTACATTCATATCGGTGTCGCGGTAGCGACTGAAGCGGGCCTGGTGGTACCGGTTATCCGCAATGTCGACCAGAAGAACATCTGGCAGATCGCTGCGGAACTGGCCGAAATGACGGACAAGGCGAAGAATCGACGACTGAGCAAGGAAGACATGCAGGGTGCATGTTTCACTATCTCCAGTCTGGGGGCCATTGGTGGTACGTCATTCACTCCCATTGTCAATGCGCCGGAAGTCGGCATTCTTGGTATATCCAAGACACAGATCAAGCCGGTGTATATCAACAATGAATTTGTACCACGCCAGATGCTGCCGTTTGTGCTGTGTTATGACCACCGTGCTGTCAATGGTGTGGACGCAGGCCTGTTCGCAACGCGACTGGCGGAGATACTGTCGGATATCCGCTTGTTGATGATGTAGAATGCGGACACAAAAAAGGCCGGGTTGCATCATATGCAGCCCGGCCTTTTTTTTGTGTCCGGGGCATGTGCTGATCACTGGTCAGCACATGCCCCGACAGTTTTTCTCAGTCAGTGCGACCCGACGCTTCACGAGCGATGCGCAGTGTCTCGGCGGTACCGCCAGCGATACCAGCATCACCCCAGTAACCAACGGTCGGCATCAGGAAACCCTGCTCCAGGCGTGCTTCAACGTCGCCTGCATTGGTAGTGATACCACAGGGTACGTCGTATTGCAGACACAGTTGCAGGACGCTATCAATAGCGGCCTGTACTTCCGGATGGCTGCTGGGCAGACCCATGGACATGCCAAGGTCAGCCGGGCCCACGAAGATAGCGCTTACGCCCGGTACCTGAATGATTTCTTCAGCATTCTCCACGCCCTTGGCGGATTCGATCTGAATGAATGAAATCAGCTCGCCGTTCTCGTTCAGTGGCCAGAGATCAGCACGCTGTACGTAATCTGCTGCGCCCCAGTACCAGGAAGAAACGCCCGGTGAGGCGCCGCGCAAGCCCTGCGGCTCGGCGATTTCAGAACCGCGTGGCTGCGGATAGCGCATAGCACGTACGGCGCGTTCAGCTTCCTCGGCGGTTTCCACGTATGGGAACATGATACCGAAAGCACCAATGTCGAGCACCTGCTTGACCAGCCACTCAGGATCGTTGCGCCCGTTAGCCGGGATACGAACGATGGGCGTGGTGCGCATCTGCGTGTGACCCTGCCGGGCGATGGCGGCCTTGTCGGTCAGGCCCAGCAAAAACGCCTGCAGCGTCTCCATGTCGTGGGCGGTATGCTCCATATCGATGAGAATATAATCCAGGCCGGAACGGGCCAGGCCGCGCGCATTAGCCAATGAGAAGTTGCCGGTAAACAGCCCGAAGACCGGATCACCATTCTCGAGTGTCTGTATGGTTCGGTTCAGTTGCACGTCATCCTGCGCCATCGCAGGGGCAGCAGCCAGACCAACAACGGTCAGCACCGAGAACAATGCGGAGAGACATGTCTTTTTCATGATGGGTTTCCTTAATGTTAAAACTGTAATGTTTTGTAATAAATTGAAATGACTATCATTTTCGTTAATTGTTTCTTTCGCAGGGTAAACTACTGCAGCGGTTTTATCAATTGCGATCACAGTTTGTCGCCAGGATAGAAGAACCGGCCGCAATCGGTATTGACATGGCGTATGTCGCAGTCATAGGCGTCACTAAGAATCGTGTCAGTCAGAACGTCAGCCTGGGCACCCAGCGTGTAAGCGCCGCCGCCGTGCAGTAACAAAACCTGGTCGCAAAAACGCGCGGCCAGGTTGATGTCATGGGTGGCCATGATCAGCGCACCATTGTCACGCTTCACGGTGTCACTCAGCAGGGAAAGTGTTTTAATCTGGAATGAGATGTCCAGATGGTTGCTGGGTTCATCGAGCAGGTACAGCGTGGGCGCCTGGGTGAGCAAACTGGCAATGGCCAGCCGTTGGCGTTCGCCCCCTGACAGGCTGCCCACATCGCGTCGTGCCAGTTGTTCCAGCCCAACAGTTTTGAGCGCCTGTTCAGCCAGCGCCAGGTCTTGCTCACTTTCCCAGCGCCAGGCTGGCAGATGCGGCAGCCGGCCCAGCATCACCGTCTCCTGCACCGTGGCCGGCATGTCATCATGGCTGTCCTGAAACAGAATGCCGACACGTTTTGCCAGTTCAGCCCGTGACCACGAGGAGAGCGGTCGTCCGTCAATTTCAATCCGGTCCTCATCGGTCGGACCCAGTTTAAGCAAGGCATGCAGCAGGGTGGTTTTGCCACTACCATTTTGCCCCAGCACGGCCAGCCGCTGACCCGCCGTCACTGACAGGTTGAGTTGATCGCATAACACGCGATTACCGATCTGCAGATGTAATTGCCGGGTTCGGACAATAGGCACGGTCATGGCAAACGTGCCCCGCGATGTAGAATAAACAGAAAGGCCGGTACACCGATCATTGCTGTCAACACACCAACAGGTAATTGCTGCGGGGCGACGATGGTGCGCGCCAGCGTATCAGCGAGGAGCAGGAAACTGCTGCCCAGAAGAACCGAACAGGGCAGCAGCCAACGATGATCGCGTGCACCCAGCAGACGCAGCATGTGGGGAATAACCAGGCCCACAAAGCCGACAGAACCGGCTACCGTAACCGCCGTTGCGGTAAGCATGGCGGCAGTAAAGTACAGTATGAGCTTCAGCCGGGGGACGTTCACTCCCAGCGCGGCTGCTACCAGTTCGCCACGGGCAAGTGCATTCAGAGCGCGGGCCTGACTCAACATCAGCAGCAGTCCGGCGAGCAACAAAACGAAATGCCAGCTGCCGGTTCGACTTTGACTGAGATCGCCCATCAACCAGAACAGCATGCTCTGGACATTATTGCCGTTGCTGGTCGTCAGCATGACATTAATGACCGCTCCCCAGCCGGCCGACACCACGACGCCGGTCAGTAACAGCCGTGTGGCAGACCACTGTTGCCTGCCGGCCAGTCCGAAAACCACAAAGACCGACAACAAGGCACCGGCAAATGCCGCCTGGGTTATCCAGATGCTGGCAACGCCCAGCAGGATGACAGCCAACGCTCCCACGGCAGCGCCACCGGAAACGCCAAGAATGTACGGGTCGGCCAGGGGATTGCGCAACAACACCTGCATGATCACGCCTGACAGTGCCAGCAGCCCGCCGGTGACCAGGGCCGCCATGGCGCGGGGCAACCTGAGATCCCACAGAATCTGTTGCTCAATGCCAGGTGTCGGGTTGTGGAGTTGTTGCCACACACTACTGAGCGGCACCGACACGCTGCCGCTGCTCAGTGCCAGCAGGACGCTGATGACAAGCAATACTGTCAGTGCTGACAGCAGCATGTATTGCCGTAGCGGGCTCACTGCCGATTGTTGCTCCTGTAGTGCGGCTCCTGTGGTGCGGCAATAGTCGGGAACGCTCATTGCCAGGAGGCGCGTGCGGCCCGGATCGCCCGCGATTCTATCACACGCATTTGCTCCAGGACCTCCCTGTTAACCGGGCAGTGCAGATGCCGCCTGGTCGCCAGTTCACAAAGATAGCCATTAAGGTGCCCTATTTCGGTTGCGCGTCCACGCCTGATGTCCTGCAGCGTTGACGACACATTATCGGCGGTAATGTTCAGCACCTGATGGACCTGCGTCCACAGGTCACCCATGGGCGGTGCCTCAGGGACGGCCTGTAGCACAGCACTGATTTCGTCACACAGGCGGGACAGGGTTTGGCGGGCCTCAGGTATCTGCAACAATTCGCCATTGCGACAGTCATGGATGACGGTCAGCGCATTGACTGCGCAATTGATGGCCAGCTTTCGCCACAGTCGGGCGCCGATGTCCTCGTCAACGCGGATGTTGAGTGCTCCGGCGGGCAGCAGCTTCAGCAGCGCCTGCAGTCGCGCCTGGCGGTTGGCGTCGCCTGCTCCCAGTTGTCCCAGCCAGGCCTCTCCGCGACCGGCATGCACTACGTCAAACGGTGCCCGCAGCCAGGCGCCATGGCTGGTCGACACACAGAAAACCCGCTCAGCGCCATACTGTTGCGTTATTTCCTGTTGGACTTTCAGGCCGTTCTGCAGCAGCACGATGCGTGTGTCCGGAGTCAGAGCCCTCGCCAGGCCGGCAACCGCCGCCAGCGTGTCCTGCGCTTTGGTAGTGACCAGCAGGTTATCGATCTGCAGCGAATCCTGGCGGCCCATCCCGGTTATGGCAACGGCGGGAATGGGCACAGCTTGTTCCACATCACTGCAGCTTATCTGACCGGGATAGCCAGCCAGTGCTGCCTGGTCGCGTAACAACAGGCTGACCCGCTGCGCAGCATCCGTTTGTCGCCCGCCCGCACTGGCCAGGGCGCAGGCCCACAGGCAGCCCATGGCGCCGGCCCCCAGAATGTGCCAGCTGGCAGCCGGTGGTATTGGTTTATCCGTCAAGGTCATGGTGATAGTATAGGCGG
Source organism: uncultured Gammaproteobacteria bacterium (assembly GCA_913058135.1). GTDB lineage: Bacteria > Pseudomonadota > Gammaproteobacteria > Pseudomonadales > Pseudohongiellaceae > Pseudohongiella. Next base: position 5,869 of record CAJXPR010000101.1, on the reverse strand, counting down.
CATTGACAGGCGCTGTCTGCGCCGCGTTTAGATGATCCCAGTGATGAGGTTAGGCCATGCCATCGTTTGATATTGTATCCGAAGTTGAACTGCCTGAAGTGCGCAATGCTGTGGACCAGGCCAGCCGTGAAGTCGGCACCCGGTTTGATTTCAAAGGAGTCGACGCCAGTTTTGAGCTCAACGACGCCGATATCACCGTGGTGGCAGAATCGGATTTCCAGATCCAGCAGATGATGGAGATCCTCAAGGGCAAGCTGGTCAAACGCAATGTTGATATCAAGAGCATGGAAGAAGGCGAGATTGTCGAGACCGGCAAAAAAGCCACCATGAAAGTGGTTATCAAACAAGGTATCGAAGCAGACATGGCGCGCAAGATAGTCAAAATGATCAAGGACAAGAAAATGAAAGTGCAGACCGCCATCCAGGGCGAAAAGCTTCGGGTGACCGGTAAAAAGCGCGACGACCTGCAAGAGGTGATTGCCATGTTGCGCGAAGCCAAGCTCGAGATCCCGCTGCAATTCGACAATTTCCGGGACTGATTTTTGCACCCCGACCATGTCAAATCCTTTCGTGAGTCCCTGCTGACGCTGCAAGACCGGCGCTTTGTCGCTATTTTCCTGCTGGGCTTTTCAAGCGGTTTTCCCTGGGTTTTGCATGGCTCTGTGTTGACACTGTGGATGCAGTCATCGGGGTTGTCCCGTTCCGCGATAGGCTATATAGGAGCGGTAGCAACCGTATATGCCATTAACTGGATGTGGGCGCCATTCGTCGACAAGATACGCCTGCCGCTGTTGTACCGGCTGTTTGGTCAGCGCCGTTCGTGGATTTTGCTGACACAAGCGTTCATCGTACTTTCCATACTCCTGCTCAGCCTCGGCGATCCCCGGCAAAACCTGATGCTGGTGAGTTTGTGTGCGCTTAGTGTGGCCGTGTTTTCCGCCACGCAGGATATCGCCGTAGATGCCTACCGTATCAATATTTTTCTACGGCAGGAGATGGACGATAAAATGCCCTTTGCGGCCGCAGTAACCACCACGGGTTGGTGGGCGGGTTACGGGTTTATCGGTGGGGCGCTGGCGCTGGGCCTGGGCGGCGAAACCATTGGTCTGGCGTGGCCGGATGTGTATCGGGTACTGGCATTACTGTACATAGGACTGATGGTTTGTGTGATGCTGGTCAGGGAGCCTGTCGAAGAGCATGCAGTGGCGGCCCGGGCCGATACGCTGCTGGCTGCTGACGATCCGCAGGCACTGCGCGCAGCCGGTACAGATGATCCCGCTGAGGCGGACAATCTGCCCGCCTGGCCCAAAGTCAAATTGTGGTTCAGTACCTTACTGATCGGGCCTTTCCGTGAGTTTTTCCAGCGCTGCGGCTGGAAACTGGCCGTGTCTATCTTTGCTCTGCTCATCCTGTTCCGCCTCGGCGACGCTATGCTGGGGCGGATGTCGTTGGTGTTTTATGTTGAGATTGGCTTCAGCCGTGACGAAATCGCGTTCTATACCAAGTTTTTCGGCGGCCTGATGACGGCAATCTTCTGTCTGGCCGGCGCCCTGATCAATACCCGTTTTGGCGTACTCAAAGGCCTGTTCGTGGGTGGTATCGCCATGGGCGCCGCCAATTGCATGTTTGCCATTATTGCCATAGTCGGGCCCAGCGTTCCGCTGCTGCTGGTGACGCTGGTGGTTGACAACTTCACTGCGGCCTTTGCCACAGTGGCCTTTATCTCCTTCATTTCCTATTTCACCAGCCGCACTTACACGGGCACACAGTATGCCCTGATGTCCTCAGTGTCCAATTTCGGTCGTACCACGCTGGCGGCCAGCAGTGGTTTTCTGGTTGATTCGCTGGACGGCAACTGGGCACTGTTCTTTGTGATGACCGGTGCCATGGTGATCCCGGGTCTGTTGATGTTATGGTATATAGGCAAGCAAGTGACGGAGTACCGGGACCGTCAGCCCGTCTGAGCTTTTAAACCCGTCGACACGAGAGACCCTATGCCTTTTCCATTACTGGCTTTTATCGTCATCCCCATCGCCGAGCTGCTTCTGCTGTTTGAAGTTGCCGACCTGATTGGCGGCCTGGCAACCCTGGGGCTGGTCATTGTCACCGCGTTTGTGGGTTTTAATGTTTTACGGATTCAGGGTTTCAGTACCTTGACCCGTGCCAACCAGCGCATGGCCGGTGGTGAACTGCCCGGTCAGGAGATCGTTGAAGGGCTGTTACTCGCCTTCGCCGGCGCTCTCCTGCTGACACCTGGGCTGATCACGGACGTCATCGGTTTTGCGTTGTTGACTCCGCCTCTGCGCCGACGTCTGGCGGCCCGGCTGATGCGCAGCGGCACCGGCTTTTTTGTCGGGGGCATGCGGGGTCGCGGTACAACCTTTACGGGTGGTTTTACCAGCTACCGCGATGGCCGGGGCCCCGGATCCTCTCGCTCCGGTGGCGATACCGTCGATGGCGAAATTGTCGACCGCGATGGTGACAGTAAACACGAAAAACTGAACGACAAAGACAACGGGCCGCAATGAATGGCCGGTTCGGCCACCTTCTGTTGGTGACACGAGCAAATGTCAGCCTGAGGCACCGTCTGAAATACACAATATCTGAAATTTTTTTCAGCATCGCCATTGAAATCCGCGGCCTCATCCCCATTAACGCAGACACAAGCAGTTATTGAGTTTTGCTGCGTCGGTTAGCGCCGGCCAGCGTTTCGTCCATCATCACCATAGATGTTAAGTCAGGAGAATACGAACAATGAAGATTCGACCTCTGCAAGACCGTGTTGTCGTGCGCCGCAAGGAAGAAGAGACCAAGACCGCCGGTGGTATTGTGCTGCCAGGGTCAGCCGCTGAAAAGCCCGCCCAGGGCGAAGTACTTGCGGTAGGGCCGGGCCGGATCCTGGATAACGGCGACAAGCGTCCGATAGACCTGAAGGTCGGCGACACTGTGGTATTCGGCAAATACGCCAGCAATACCGTGAAAGTGAACGACGAAGAGCTGCTCATTCTGAGCGAAAACGAAATTTTCGGTGTGATTGAAGGCTGATAAGCCGCTCACTCAGCTAATTTGTCCGATTAACCCCATTTCAGATACAGGATATAAATAACATGGCTAAAGACGTAAAATTTGGTGATTCCGCCCGTCAGAAACTGCTCAAGGGCGTTAACGTACTGGCTGATGCCGTCAAGGTAACCCTGGGCCCCAAAGGCCGTAACGTGGTTCTGGACAAGTCCTTCGGTGCACCGACTGTAACCAAGGACGGTGTCTCAGTCGCCAAGGAAATCGAGCTGCAGGACAAGTTCGAGAACATGGGCGCGCAGATGGTCAAGGAAGTTGCATCGCAGACTTCCGATGTTGCTGGTGACGGCACCACGACTGCGACGGTACTGGCGCAGGCCATTCTTAACGAAGGCCTCAAGTCGGTAGCTGCCGGCATGAACCCGATGGACCTCAAGCGCGGTATCGACAAGGCCGTGAAAGCAATGGTCGAAGAAATCGGCAAGCTTTCCACGCCGTGCGCCAATTCAAAGGCAATTGCCCAGGTCGGTTCCATCTCTGCCAACTCTGATACCGATATCGGTCAGATCATCGCTGAAGCCATGGAAAAAGTTGGCAAGGAAGGCGTAATCACGGTTGAAGAAGGTTCCGGTTTCGAGAATGAGCTGGACGTGGTTGAAGGTATGCAGTTCGACCGCGGTTACCTGTCTCCCTACTTCATCAACAACCAGGACAACATGAGCGCGGAGCTTGAAAACCCGCACATCCTGCTGGTTGACAAGAAAATCTCCAACATCCGCGAAATGCTGCCACTGCTGGAAGGCGTGGCCAAGTCCGGTCGTCCGTTGCTGGTGATTGCAGAAGATGTCGAAGGCGAAGCACTGGCAACCCTGATCGTCAACAACATGCGCGGTATCGTCAAAGTGGCTGCGGCCAAGGCACCGGGTTTTGGTGACCGTCGCAAAGCCATGCTGGAAGATATCGCCATCCTGACCGGTGGTACTGTTATCTCTGAAGAAGTGGGCCTGAGCCTGGAGCAAGCCGATGTATCACATCTGGGCAGCGCCAAGACAGTCACACTGTCCAAGGAAAACACCATCATTGTTGATGGTTCCGGCGACTCCAAGGCGATTGAATCCCGCGTTGGCCAGATCCGCAAGCAGATCGAAGACACCTCATCCGACTACGACAAAGAGAAACTGCAGGAGCGCGTGGCCAAGCTGGCTGGCGGTGTTGCGGTAATCAAGGTCGGCGCCGGCACCGAGATGGAAATGAAAGAGAAAAAAGCCCGCGTCGAAGACGCACTGCACTCAACCCGTGCTGCGGTTGAAGAAGGCGTGGTACCTGGCGGCGGTGTTGCCCTGGTGCGTGCCCTGCAGGCGATTGAAGGCAAGGTCAAAGGCGACAACGAAGATCAGAACGTCGGTATCGCTCTGTTGCTGCGTGCAGTCACATCACCGTTGCGTCAGATCGTCAAGAACGCCGGCGATGAGCCTTCCGTGGTGCTGGACAAGGTCAAGGGCCTGAAAGGCAACATGGGCTACAACGCGGCCAACGGCGAATACGTGGACATGGTTGAGGCCGGTATCATCGACCCAGCCAAGGTAACCCGCAGCGCGCTGCAGGCAGCCGGTTCAGTGGCTGGTCTGATGATCACTACCGAGTGCATGGTGACCGAGATCGTGGAAGACAAGCCAGCTGGTGGCGGCGACATGGGCGGCATGGGCGGTATGGGCGGTATGGGTGGCATGGGCATGATGTAAGCCCGGCTTCCATAGTTAGCCCCAAAAAAAAGGGCCAGCGTTTTTGCGCTGGCCTTTTTTTTTTGGGGCTGGGATTTTGTGCCCCGGGTTTTGTGTCCGGGTTGCGGCACAGGACCCAATACTGAGATCGGCCCCTGTGCTGTCAGCGTGAGATCACGGCTCGCGGGTGCCGTCGATTTCGACCACAACGCGGCGATCCGGCTGCAGGCAGTCAATTGTTGCCTGGTTGCTGCCCAGATTTCGGCAATCCGAAGGAGCGAGCAGGGACTCGTCGTTGGCAACCCCTCTGGCAGTGATGGTGCCTGCCGGGATGCCGCCCTGGACCAGATACTCGCGTACTGCTTCAGCGCGCCGCTGCGACAGTCCGAGATTGTATTCGCGGCTGCCGATGCGGTCTGTGTGACCAACGACAATCGCCGTATCATAGTCAATCTCGCTAAGTTGCCGCAGCAGGGCATCAAGTTCCTGCCGTCCGGAAGCTCTCAGGGTCGCCTCATCGAAGTCAAACAGGGTACGGGCTTCCAGCGTGATATTGACGGGCTCCGGCTCTGGTTCCGGCGCCGGGGTAGGTTCGGGTCGTGGCGCGGATGTCGGTGCGGGCGTAGGCGCAACCGGCTCGGGCGCTGCGGTGCGGCCAAAACGGTATACCAGACCCACGCTCGCCATATGCGCGCTGTCGCCGAGCATCTGGCTCGACGGCAAATTGAAGTATTCCAGCTCGGCGCGTGCAGACAGGGCGTCGTTGAAGTCATATTCCAGGCCAACTCCGGCCTTGCCCTCGAATTCACGTGGCGTTCGGTCGTCAAAACTGTTCGCGGGAGTCACCGGGAAACGGGAAAATGACTGCGTGACAGACGTTCGCGTGACGCCGGCCCGCAGTAGCGCTGACAGGTTGTCTGTTATTGGCATTTTGGTGACCAGGTCGAGCCCGAATCCCTCAACGGATGCTCTGCCTCGCATGTTCTGTGCGGGCGCCAGGGTCGTGTTGAATTCGTATCTGCCAAGATAAAAATAACTGAACTCGGCAGCGAAGACGCTATTTATATCGTAACCCATCAGCAGCTGTCTCTTATACACATCTCCGAGCCCACGAGACAGGCAGAAATCTC
>CAJXPR010000100.1 GCA_913058135.1 uncultured Gammaproteobacteria bacterium | reverse complement strand
CGAGATTTCTGCCTGTCTCGTGGGCTCGGAGATGTGTATAAGAGACAGGAGCCGGACTCGCGAATTGGAACCAGCAGGCTGATTAACCAGTCGGGCGCGCCCACCTGTATCAGCAACCAGGGCAAGGTGGTTTTGGCACTGGCCAGGCGATCGGCGACATTGCTTGCCGTGTTGGCGACCAGCGTCGACAGGAAGTTGCCGGGCGTCTCCCGGCATGCATCATCACTGATATCCTTGCATACCCGCCCCTCGTCGTCTTCTGCAAGGCGCTCGTACAGTGATGTCTTCCAGTCGTCCGGGGTGTTTTCGGTCATCGCAGAAGCTTAGCTTTTCTGTGTACAAGTTGCAAAAACCTGCAATACCGGTTAGCTTTTGGACAGCAGTAGAACGACAACAATAACGATTGTTCATCATGTCCGGTTCCCGACAATCGGCATCTGCAAGAGGCATCAGTTCATGCACCCGTCTTCAACTCGTCCGCAAACCTTCATTTTTCTGTCCTGTATGGTACTGGGCAGTGTGCTGGCCGCCTGTTCTCCCGACACATCAACAATGTCTGACTCCGCTACCAGCGCCAGCGACGTTGTCAGCGATCCGTCGGCCGACCTGCAACTGCGGTTTCTGGAAGCGGCGCCGGGCGACGTGATCACCTTGCCCGCCGGCGTATTCAACTTTGAACGCAGCCTGACCCTGAATGTCGACAACATCACTTTGCGTGGCGCGGGCATGGACGAAACCATTCTGTCATTCAAAGACCAGATTACCGGTGGCGAAGGGCTGCTGGTCAACGCCAGCCACTTCACCATCGAAGACCTGGCGATTGAAGACTCACGCGGCGATGCCCTGAAAATAGCGCGGGGCGACCACATTGTGATCAGGCGTGTGCGCACGGAATGGACCAATGGGCCGGATACCAGCAACGGTGCTTACGGAATTTACCCGGTGCAGACGCAGCACACACTGATTGAAGACTCGGTTGCCATTGCCGCCTCCGATGCCGGCATTTATGTCGGCCAGTCGCAAAATGTGATCGTGCGCGGCAACCGCGCTGAATACAACGTTGCCGGCATCGAGATCGAAAATACCATTGGCGCAGATGTCTACGACAACGTCGCCATAAATAACACCGGTGGCATACTGATATTCAACATGCCCAACCTGCCAGTTGAAGGACATACCACCCGCGTTTATAACAACCGCGTGCATCAGAACAACACCGATAACTTTGCGCCGCCCGGCACTGCAGTCGCCAGCGTGCCAGCCGGGTCAGGCATCATTATCAACTCCAATGACAAGGTAGAGATTTTTGACAATGATCTGGGCCACAACAAAACAGCCAACATCCTGATCTCCAGCTATTTCAGCGCCGGCTATTCGGAACGGGAAATGGCCGAAGCGTTTGACCCTTACCCCGAGACCATCTTCATCTATAACAACACCTTTACCGAGGGTGGTGCCGCGCCCGGCAGGCCGGAACTGGATATGCTGCGCCAGGCACTGTTCGGCGCCGATGGCAGCTTTCCGGATATCATCTGGGATGGTGTCACTCATCCCGAACGCGCCGACATGGCCTACGCCATTTGCGTTGACAACGGCAGTGCCGAGGTACTCAATATTGATGCCGCCAACGGCAATGCCAATCCCCATGTCGACATGAGTATGCATACCTGTCAGCACAACAAACTGGCAGCGGTGGAATTGCCGGCGGGACTGATCAACGAGTAGGAGTTTACCCACCATGTCCGACCGGGCTCTCGTCGCTCGCCTCGCCGCTGTCGTGGTCCTGGTGTTATCAGGCATGCTGAGTTCATGCCGGGATAGTGGGCCACAATTTTTCGACAGCGACCAATACCCGCCTCAACTGTCGGCCTGGGGCCTGTTTCAGATTCAGGACCAGGCACTGGCGCTTAGTGATGCGGTATTGCCTTATCAGCTGGCGACACCCCTGTTCAGCGACTACGCCCTGAAGTTACGCACCGTGTGGATGCCGGACGGGTCGGCTGCCCGATACCGGGACAACGAACCGTTCGACTTTCCGGTTGGCACTGTCATCAGTAAAACCTTTTATTATCCGATTGATGGCGCCACTGCTCAGGGCACTCCGCGACTGCTGAAAGCCGGCGCAAACTCGACCGCACCGACGGACGCTGCTCTGCCCCTGGACCAGTTCAGACTTGTCGAAACACGCCTGCTGGTGCACCAGCCCGGTGGATGGGAGGCTTTGCCCTACGTTTGGAACGATACCCAGACAGACGCGAACCTGCAGATTACGGGTGATATTCAACGGTTGCAGCTTGAAGACACTCAGTTTGCCTATGTTGTGCCGAACCGTAATGAATGCGCAGGCTGTCATGTACTTGACCAGAATAAAGGTGACCTGTCTCCCATTGGACCCGCTGCGCGGCACCTGAACCGATTTATCGGCCATGAAAATGCGGAGCAGTGGCAGTTAGCACTCTGGCAACAACGTGGCTGGCTCACGGATCTGCCAGAAGCAGACCAGGTCCCGGTGAGCGCCTTGTGGCGGGATTCGACAAGCCCGGACGAGTCGGCAGAACAGATCGCGCAACGTGCCCGCGCCTATCTCGACATCAACTGCGGCCATTGCCATCAGCCGGGGGGCAGCGGCGACACATCGGGCCTGTTTCTGCATGCCGCAGAGACGTCTGCCATGCGCCTCGGGGTGTGCAAACCACCGGTCGCGGCCGGACGTGGTGCGGGAGGCCATCTCTACTCCATCGTGCCCGGACATCCAGAGCAATCAATTCTGAGTTATCGTATCGAAAGCCAGGAAACCGGTGTGTTGATGCCGGAACTTGGCCGCAGCCTTGTACATGAACAGGGATTACAATTGGTCAATACCTGGATATCGCAACAACCGGGGCGTTGTAACTGACTGGTTGATACGTTCGCATTTTCGGGGGCATTTATGCAGACCGGCGCCACCAGTGCCAGTATCATTTTGCGTGCAGAGCAGCTTTGCAAAACCTATGTAATGGGTGAGGTCACGGTACACGCGTTGCGAGATGTTGATCTGACACTGCGTCAGGGTGAACTGCTGGTTCTGCTGGGCGCCTCTGGCAGCGGCAAGTCAACCTTACTCAATATTCTTGGCGGACTTGACGTTGCGACCAGTGGCAGACTGATCTACGGTGATACCGATCTGAGCACCGCCAATGATCGCATGCTTACCAACTATCGGCGCCAGCATATCGGCTTCGTGTTTCAGTTCTACAATCTGGTGTCCAGTCTCACCGCCATGGAGAATGTCGCGTTGGTCACTGACATCGCCCAGCAACCGATGCCCCCTCACGAAGCGTTGACGCTGGTGGGATTAAAGGACCGTCTGCATCATTTCCCGTCACAGCTCTCCGGTGGCGAACAACAGCGGGTGGCGATCGCGCGAGCCATAGCCAAACGACCCGATGTTCTGTTGTGTGATGAACCCACTGGTGCGCTGGACGCCAACACCGGCCGCATGGTGCTTTCGGTGCTGGAACGGGTCAACCGGGAAACCGGCACCACGACCGCGATCATTACTCACAATGCGGCCATTGGCGCGCTTGGCGACACTGTCGTGCACATGAGCAGTGGTGAAATCACGCAGCGCATACACAATCCTCAACGCGCCCGGGTTGAACAGATTGAGTGGTAGCCCGAACATGCTGGCACTGAACCGCAAGCTCGCAAGAGAACTCTGGCAACTTAAAAGTCAGCTGCTGTCTATTGCGCTGGTAGTTGCCACCGGCATCATGACCGTGATCACCCTGCGCGGCAGTTACGAAGCACTGGTGGTGACACAGGACCGTTATTATCAGCAAACCCGCTTCGCCGATATCTGGGCACCTCTGCGCCGGGCGCCGGACACCCTGCGCACTCAGATTGCCAACCTGCCCGGCGTGGCCGCCGCCGATGTACGCATCAACTTCATGGCGACACTGGATCTTGATAATCTGGATGCGCCTGCGACCGGTCGCTTCATGTCATTGCCGGAAACGGGGCGACCGTTATTGAATGATATTGTTGTACAGCGCGGACGCTATATCGAACCTGGCGAACCCGATGCCGTGTTGATCAATGAAAAGTTTGCCCGCGCCCGAGGCCTCAACCCCGGCGACAGCATTCGCGCCATTGTTAATGGCCGCGCCCGCGAACTCGATATCGTCGGCACTGCCATCTCACCGGAGCATGTCTACACCATGCCACCGGGATCACTGATGCCGGACGATACCCGCTTCGGCATACTCTGGATGGGCGAGCGTGCGCTGGGTGCGGCATTTGATATGGATGGTGCCTTCAACGAGGCCTTTGTCAAGATCGGACCCGGCATTAATGCCGCACAAGTCATCGCGGGCCTGAATGAACTGCTTTATCCCTATGGCGGGTTTGGTGCCTATCCGCGCAGGGACCAGCCTTCGCACAGTATTCTGCAAGGCGAACTGGATCAGAATAGAATCATGGGAACGGCCATTCCGGCGGTCTTTCTGGGTGTTGCTGTGTTTCTGTTACACCTGGTACTTGGTCGACTGATCAGCACTCAGCGCGGCGAAATAGCAGTGCTGAAAGCATTCGGCTACCGCAACAGCGAAATCGCCCTGCATTTCCTGCTATTTGCCATCGTGGCCGTGTTCGTCGGCATTGCCATCGGTGTTGTCGGAGGTGTCTATCTGGGCCAGGCCTATATCGGCATTTATCAGACCTATTTTGATCTGCCCGGGCTGGACTATCGACTCCAACCTCGTTTGCTGATACTGGCTTCCGCGCTCAGCCTGTTGGGCGCCTGCTCAGGTGCCAGCAGCGCCGTGTTGAAAGCGGTCAGATTGCCGCCGGCAGAGGCCATGCGCCCGGAACCGCCGGCAAATTTCCGTGCGGGCTGGCTGGAGCGCACCGGCATCAATCGCCTGCTACCCTCTTCGACCCGCATGATCCTGAGAAATATGGAACGCAAGCCCTGGCAAAGCCTGATGTCTTCCCTGGGTGTCGCCTTATCTGTTGCCATTCTGGTCATCGGCCTGTTCATGTTCGACAGCGTCCAATTCCTCATGGACCTGCAATTCAGGTCAATACAGCGCGAAGATGTCTCTGTCAGTTTTTATGAACACCAGGCAGATAGTGTAGAGCATGAACTCTGGCGACTGCCGGGCGTCACCCGCGTGGAGAGCTATCGCAGTATTCCGGTCCGGCTTCGACATGGCCACCATCATCGTGACAGCGTTATACAGGGTCTATCGGCTGACGGCGAACTCAGACGCGTCATTGGCGCCAGCGGGATTGCCCACCCGGTGCCGGCCGACGGGCTGTTGCTCAGCCGCCTGCTGGCCGAGCGGCTGGACGTGGCAGCCGGGGACACGGTCAGCGTGGAAATACTGGAAGGCCGACGCCTGCGAGGTGAAGCAGTGGTTGCAGGGGTAATTGACGATTACATGGGTGTCTCTGCGACCATGGAGCTGACTGCTCTGCAACGGTTCAGTGGCGAGGGTGCGCTGATCAGCGGTGCCTACCTTTCGGTCAGTAGCGACGACAATGCGGCCCTTTACCGCCGGCTCAAGCAGATGCCTGCCATCAGCGGCGTAGCGTCTCCGGAAGAAATGCTGGCGTCATTTGAAAGCGAAATGGCACAAGGCATCTTTATTTCAGTCAGCTTTCTGGTTGGCTTCGCCGCGGTCATTGCCGTGGGTGTCATCTACAATGGCGCCCGCATCGCATTGTCCGAACGGGGCCGGGAACTCGCAAGCCTGCGGGTCATGGGCTTTCATCGCAGAGAAGTCGCGATATTGTTGCTGGGTGAGCAGGCTATTATTACGCTGTTGGCAATTCCGGTGGGCTGGCTTATCGGTTATGGTATGGCGTGGCTGGTGGTCGAAGGCATGCAGACAGACATGTTTCGCATTCCCTATATAGTCAACCCCTGGACCTGGCTGATCACGGCGCTGATCACCCTGAGCGCTGCAACCGCCAGCGCACTCGCCGTGCGACGACGGCTGGACCGATTCGACCTGATCAGTGTGTTAAAAACACGGGAGTGAACCATGCGCAAATGGATATTCATGGCTGCCATTGTAGTGGCTGTATCCGTATTGTGGCTGCTGTCATCGACACCGCTGACGGTGCAAACGGCCGTGGTGCAAATGCGTCCCTTGACAGTCTCCGTGCAGGAACAGGGCCGTACCCGCGCGCGCCTGCCCTATTCCGTTACTGCGCCGGTCCACGGTCATCTGCTGCGTACCGACCTGATTGAAGGTATGTTCGTGCAGCAGGGCGACGTGCTGGCGCAGATTGCACTGATCACTGAAGATACCCGGACAGAGGCCAGCATCCGTGCCAGTCTGGCTGCAGCGCAGGCGCGCCAACGTGCAGCGGAAGCTACTCTGCTTGAGGCCGAATCCGCACTACCTCGCGCGCAACGGGAAGCCGAACGACGGGAGCGCCTGTTTCTGGATCGATTGATATCGGAAGAGGAGCGCGACAGCTATCAGCAAACCGCCGCAGCCGCTGAGGCGCGGCTATTGAGCGCTCGCGCCGCCGTGACGGCTGCAGAGGCGGATGTGGAAAATGCGCAGGCACTGCTGATGGGCATGGACGGCAGCTCGTCAGACAACAGCAGCCTGGCGGTAACCGCGCCGGTCAGTGGCACGGTGCAGACCGTGCACGAACGCGGCGACCGGGTGGTGGCCGCAGGGACTCCATTGTTCCAGATCAGTGATGGCGATGCGCTTGAGCTGGTCATTGATTTGCTGACCCAGGATGCAGTCCAGGTCACCCCGGGGGACACTATTCTGGTCACCGGCTGGGGTGGAGAAGATACTCTGCTGGGCACAGTGGACTATATCGAGCCACTGGCATTCACCAAATACTCGGCGCTGGGGGTGGAAGAACAGCGTGTCAATGTGATCGGGCGCCTGACCGGAAACAGTGCCGGACGTTCCCTGCTGGGCGCCGGATATCGCATTGAGGCGGATATTGTGGTCTGGCAGCAGGACGAAGTCCTGACGGTGCCGGTCAGCGCGCTGTTCCGCCGTGACAATAGCTGGCATGTCTTTGCTGTGGAGCAGGAACAGGCCGCACTGAGGCCCGTGCAGATCGGTCGGCGCAATCGCGACCTGGCCCAGGTGCTGGGCGGCCTGCAGCAACACGAGCGGGTGATCCTGTTTCCGTCCGATCAGGTTATGGATGGCACGCCCGTGACGCCGGAGTGAACAGGCGCCACGAGTCACCTGCCAGCGACCAGGACTACTGCTCTTCGGCCATCTGTTCCAGCACGCGCGCGCCCATCAGGATGCCAGGCATGGAATGATTGCCTTCATGGCAGGCGTATTCATACAGGTCAGGGGCGGCAAACATCGGCAGTTCGCCGGTCCACGGGGCCTCGTACAGCTCCGGGTCTTCGATGGTGAACTGGTAGCGCAGTTCGCGGTCATTGACCCGGGAAAAACGTTCCGTGATTTTCGCGTTCGCCGAGGTGTAGCCACTGCCGCGCGCTACCTGCTCGGGATGAAAGTTGATGGTCTCCACCACCAGCGTATCGCCCTCGTAATAGCCGATGGAATCGCCGTGCCAGCGCGGTACGCCATGCGGATCATGCTGGCCATCAATTTTCACGATGCGCGCATCGTGCGCCATCTCCGCGAGAATCATCACGTGCGTGGGGCTTTGCACAATCTGCGTGGTGTTGTTGTACAAGGAAGGGGTAAAGGGAACGATGGATGCAAAACTGAGCATGCAACGCTCGGCCAGTGACCGGCCCTCGGGACCATCGTTTTCGTCCATCGTCGGGTAGGCCATGGCAGCCCGCTGGGCAGCGCGAATATCGCGACCGTTTTCGGTCCAGGGAATACGACCGTCCTCAGGTTCAATGATCAGCGACGTACGCAATTCCCCATCAATGACAGCCAACCAGTCACCCGGATTGATCCAGAACGCATTATAACCACCGACATTGTGCGGACCCGGCGCTTCAGCGCCGCGCTCCTCAAGTGCGTCCGTATACTCCTGGAGTGACGGCACCAGACGTTCGGCATCTTCCTGGCTGATGGTCAACCTGCCTTCAAAGCGGGGATGACGCTCAACGGCCGTTCTTGATGAGTAATCCCAGATGCCTTGCAGATCCGGCACACCCCAGGCGGTCATCGGTGTCGGCACCTCGTCGGCGGCGAACACGCTGGCACTGATCAGGCCAGCGGTCAGTAGTGACAATGACAGCGTCGCTGTCTTTTTTTGCAGCAGGTAAACATTCATAGGACCACTTCGTTGTTTATTATTGGTTTGGTACCTCGTGGACATTTAGTAGCACGGGCACCAAAACAGGTCAAATGAATTCATTCACTTTTCGTCAGAGTGCCCTTGCAGACCGATATCATGCGTCCTGAAAGTAGTCCTCCGGCTTGAATACGTCCACCTCGATCGCGGCCATCGCTGCCGCATGAGCCTCGCCCATCAGTGTCGCTTCCTGCTGGTCGATGACGTTAGCCGCCAGCGCCTCGTCCACAACATCGAAGGACAGGCCCTTGGGCAACTTGCGCGCTTTTTGCGCCTGATGGATCTTGCTCATCACCGGCATCGCTTCCGAGTGCAGGCGGAAGGCCTTCATCAGACATCCCATTCCCAGCTTGTCTTCGTCAAAGGGCGCAATACCATCGGTGAATCTTCTGAACTGATCGTTAAGCTGCTGAATGGCGCCGGCAGTTTGCGGTATCAGATCATCGGACGGACCCCGTGACAGCGGATTGAGGCGCAGAAACCAGGACGACGGGCCGCGCAGCCACCAGCCCACCACCGGCGCATCAAAGTTGGCGTGAATGCCCTCGAATGCATCCTGAATCTGCGCCAGGGCAAACTCACAGCTGTACTTGACGATTGGCAGGTCCTCGGGCCGGTTGCCTTCCGCCTTGAACCGACGCAAGGTCGAGATAGCCAGCACCTGCCAGGTCAGCGCATCGGCAAAACGGCCACCCAGACTGCCCTTGACTTTGAGCTTGCCACCAATCAGGTACAGGGCAAGATCTGCCAGCAGCGCGAAACGCGAAGATGCCCAGGCCAGACGGCGATAGTACGTTGCGACCTCACCGGGCTCCGGACTGCCGGCACTGAAACCGCGGGTCAGACCGCGCACCTTGCTACGGAAAAAATTGCTCACCGTATGCCACAACCACCCCAGCAGTCGCTGCCGGAAGGCCGTGGCATCATTGTCTTCCACGGCCCTGACCAGAGGCAATGCATAGGGATGACAACGTGTCGCGCCCTGGCCAAAGGTAATCAGGGTCCGCGTCATGATGTTGGCCCCTTCTACGGTAATGCTTACCGGTGCACTGCTGTAGCCGCCGCCCAGAATATTGCGCGGCCCCTGCATGACGCCGGCACCGGAGAAGACATCCATCCCGTCTATCAGGGAACGCTGACCGTAGTCTGTGCTGCTGGATTTCAGCAGAGCTGAGATCACCGGCGGTTGCTCACCGTTATCGAGCGCGGAACAGGAGTACACCCTTGCTCCTTCGAAGATATAGGCAAAGGCGGCAATACGTGCCACTTTTTCCTGCACGCCTTCCATCAGGCCTATCTGGATACCAAACTGATGACGAATCATGGAGTACGCGCCGGTCGCGGCCGCTACCAGTTTCATGCCACCGATGGCGCCCGCAGGCAAAGACACCGCACGGCCGCCAGCCAGTTGCTCCATCAGCATGCGCCAGCCCTGACCGGCATATTCCGGCCCACCGATGATCTGCTCGGGCGATACAATCACGTCCTCACCGATCAACGGTCCATTGTAAAAGCTCATACCAATCGGCAAATGATGGTCACCGTTGGTCAGACCCGGCGTACCCTTGTGTAGCATAACAACGGTAATGCCCGGGTACTCGCCCTTTCCCAGCAGATTGTCGGGATCATGCATCTGGAACGCCAGCGAAATCAGGTTGGCCACCGGTGCCAGCGTGATATAGCGCTTACGGAAATTCATGCGAATGCGGGTTTCGCCGTTTTCATCCTTGAAGACCACGCCTTCGGCCCTGATTGAGGCAGCATCAGAACCGGCTGTCAGTTCGGTCAGACCAAAACAGGGTACATACTCTCCGCTGGCCAGTTTGGGCAGATAATCATTTTTCTGCGCCTCCGTGCCGTAGTGCTTAAGCAATTCCGCTGCCCCAAGGGAGTTAGGGATGACAACGAAGGTACCGGCTGTCGGGCAGTAAGCATTTACCTTCGCCATAATGGACGAAATGGCAAGTGTCGAAAATTCCTTCCCACCGAACTGTTTAGGGATCAACAGGCCCATGAAACCCTGCTGTTTGATGTAATCAAGGATCTCGTCGGGCACCTTGCGCGAGGTAGTGATCTGATAGCTGTCGATCATCCGGCACAATGTTTCGGTGGGGCCATCCATGAATGCCTGTTCTTCGGCAGACAGCTGGTTGTAGGGCTCATCGAGCATATCGGCGAAATCCGGATTGCCAGAGAAAATCTGGCCGTCAATCCAGACCGTACCGGCCTCCAGCGCCTGTCTTTCGGTATCCGAAATACGTGGCAGCACATTGTTGTCCCGCATGTACTTCATAATCATTGAAAACATAAACCGTGTTCCTCGCGAACTTCATTGCAAAGCTGTAGCCCACAGAATAACTGGGATTGACCAAAATTGGAATGCGTTCATTTTTCTGTCGCATGCCGAATAAACGTCACAAAAAAGCGACACCCTGTCATCCAGCTGTTAAGCTCGGGTAGTATGCTGAAACGTGCAGTCAATCCATCATATCAACCAGAATATCGGGATAAATCATGCCAGCCAGCTGCCTCCGTCAAATTGCCTCAGTCACATCCTGCACCGCTCAGTACTGCCTGCGCACAACGCTGATGACCGGCCTGTGCCTGGCACTGGGCACGGCCGCCTCATGGGCCACGGCACAGACCTTTTACCCCGCACCTGCCGAAGAGTCACCGGAACACTGGCAGGCGCTGGGGCACGCCGAGCTGCAACGGGCACTGGCCAGAACGCCGATCACCGGTCGGGCCAAGAACATCATTCTGTTTGTCGGTGACGGCATGGGCATCTCCACGGTGACTGCCGCACGCATTTTCGACGCGCAGATGCGGGGCAGCGCCGGCGAGGAAAACCTGCTGGCATTTGAAAGCTTCCCCTACGTTGGCCTGTCGAAAACCTATAACACCAACCAGCAGACAGCAGATTCCGCGGGCACCATGACCGCCATGATGAGCGGTATAAAAACCCGGGCCGGCGTCATTGGCGTCAATCAGTATGCCGACCGCGCCGACTGTCAGTCCTCGCTGGGCACAGAAGTGCCCAGCCTGATGCAGGATGCTGCCGCCCGCGGCCTGGCCACCGGCTTTGTCACCACCACCCGCATCACTCACGCGACGCCGGCAGCCACCTATGCGCATACACCAGAGCGCGACTGGGAAAGTGATGCCAACATGAGCGCAGAAGCCATCGCTGCCGGTTGCCGGGACATCGCCGCCCAGCTGTTGTCCTTTGATTTCGGCGATGGCATCAATGTCGCCATGGGCGGCGGCCTGGCCGCTTTTGTGCCCGCCACGGAAACCGAACCGCTGACCGGTCAGGCCGGACAACGGCTGGATGGCCGCAACCTGACCCGCGAATGGCTGGACAAATACCCGGACAGTGCTTTCATCTGGAACAGGGATCAACTTGCCGATCTGGACCTCAGCAACACCCGACATGTGCTGGGCCTGTTCAACCGCTCCCAGATGAGCTATTCGCACGATCGTGCGGACGACGAGGCCAGCGAGCCGGATCTGCCCGCCATGACCGAAGCCGCCATACGCTTGCTGCAACAACAGGGTCAGGACGACGGCTTTTTCCTGATGGTGGAAAGTGGCCGCATAGATCATGCCCACCATGCCGGCAACGCCTACCGGGCACTGCAGGAAACACGCGAGTTCGCCGCCGCCATTGCCAGCGCCATGGCACTGACCAGCGATGAAGACACATTGATCATTGTCACTGCCGACCACAGCCATTCCCTGACCATTGGTGGCTACGCCACCCGCGGCAATCCGATTCTGGGCACGGTGGTTGGCAACGATGACCACGGCCACCCGCAAACACGCGCGAGTATAGCCGACGACGACATGCCCTATACCACGCTGGGTTACCGGGACGGACTGGGCTTCGCCGAAGATGCCGGTGGTGATCGACGTTATCAGATGCCCGTCGCAGGCGGCAGACACGATTTACGGGAGGTGGACACAACCCACCCGGATTTCCACCAGGAAGCCCTGGTGCCGCTGGCGTCCGAAGGCCATGCCGGCGAAGATGTAGCCATCTATGCGCGTGGCCCCTGGGCGCACCTGTTCCACAGTACGCACGAACAGCACTATATCTACCATGTCATGCGCCATGCCCTGGGCTGGTAGACGGGCGCCGGTCACCGCCACGTTTGTAACGTTGGCCGGCCTCAGGCAAAATGAATACATTCAGCAGCAACACCACTGCCCGAGGTATTCATGAGCGAGTCATCAACACCCACAGATCTGAAGGAATCGGTCCAGGATGCCACGGCGGACAATTTCCGTCACTGGCGCCTGACCCGCGACCGCGACAACATCGTTTACGCCTACCTGGATCGTGAAGGCGAACGCGTCAATTCGCTGTCACGCGCCGTGCTGGAAGAATTCGAACAACTGGTCATCCTCGCCGAGCGGGAAAAGTTAAAAGGCCTGGTGCTGTTGGCAGGCAAGTCCACTGGTTTTGCGTTTGGCGCGGACGTCAAAGAGTTTGAAGGCTTCACTTCCGCCGACGATGTCACGCGGGAAATCACCCGGGTCCATGACATGTTTACCCGTCTGGAAAACCTGCCTTGCACAACAGTTGCTGCCATAGAGGGATACTGTCTGGGCGGCGGGCTCGAAATGGCGCTGGCTTGCGACTACCGTATTGTCAAAGACGTCCCTTCGACCCGGCTGGGTTTTCCCGAAGTGCAACTGGGTATTTTTCCCGGTTTCGGCGGCTCCGCCCGCTCGGTAAGAACCATGGGCGGACTCAAGGCTATGGAATTAATGCTCACCGCCCGCCAGATCAGCGCGCGCGCCGCCAAGGCGGTTCACCTGGTTGACGAGGTCATCGGACGGCACGAGGAACTCGTCTGGGCCGCTCGTCGCGCCATCATGAAAGACAGAAGCAGCCGCGGACCGGGCCTGGTCGCACGCTTGAGTAACGCGCTGCCGGCACGAAAAATTCTGGCTGCTCAAATGCGCAAAAAGACCCTGAGTAAAGCCAGACCCGAGCATTACCCGGCGCCCTATCGGTTGATAGACACCTGGGAGCGTTACGGTGGCAGTCGCAAAAAAATGATGCGCGAGGAAGCCAGGGCAGTCGGCGAGCTGATGGTTTCATCCACTGCTGAAGGGCTGCGGCGAACATTCCACCTGATGGAACGGCTGAAGACTGAAGGCAAGAATACCGACTTCACCGTGCGTCATGTCCACGTGGTTGGCGCGGGTACCATGGGAGGCGACATCGCAGCGTGGTGCGTGCTGCGCGGCATGGACGTCAGCCTCCAGGATCGCGAGATGAAATATATCCAGCCGGCGCTGCAGAGGGCTGAAACACTGTTTCGCAAAAAGCTGCGTGATCCGGCCAAAGTCCAGGCTGCAATGGCTCGCCTGAGACCCGATCTTGATGCCAGTCTGGTGCCGCGCGCGGATGTCGTGATTGAAGCCATTTTTGAAAATGCCGAGGCCAAGCAGGCACTGTTCAAAAACCTCGAACCCAAACTCAAGGCGGGCGCTGTGCTTGCTACCAATACCTCGGCCATTCCGCTAGAGAAACTCGCCAGCGTGCTGCAGAACCCCGAACGCCTGATCGGCCTGCACTTTTTTAATCCGGTACCCAAAATGCCGCTGGTGGAAGTCGTGTATGGTCCCGATACAGACCCGGTTTATCGTCAGAAAGGTGCCGCTTTCTGTCAACAGATCAGTCGCTTCCCGTTGCCCGTGAAAAGCAGCCCCGGGTTTCTGGTCAATCGCGTGCTTGCGCCTTACATGATGACCGCGCTGCAATTACACCAGGAAGGCATCCCCGCCGAAGCACTGGACGCTGCGGCCGAAGCCTTTGGCATGCCCATGGGTCCGGTCGAGCTGGCCGATACGGTCGGGCTTGATGTCTGCCTGATGGTGACAGACGTGTTGCAGGATGGCGCCACAGACCAGCCGGAGAGCCCGCAAAAAGCCTTTATCCAGTCCCTGGTCGATGAAGGCAAGCTGGGCAAAAAGTCAGGCGAAGGGATTTATGTATGGGATAAAGACAAACCCAAAAAGCGCGAAGCCGCAGCCGAAGGACACGATCTCGCCGCACTTTCTGAAAAACTGATCAGCGCTTATCTCAACGAGTGCCAGGCCGCGCTCGCGGAAGGTGTCGTGGCCGATGCCGACCTGCTGGACGCTGGCATGATCTTTGGCACTGGGTTCGCTCCCTTCCGCGGCGGTCCTCTGCATTATATGGAGAATCGGGAACGTCAGCCAACAGTACCCGGCACCTGTCTCTTATACACATCTGACGCTGCCGACGATCTACTCTGTGTAGA
>CAJXPR010000099.1 GCA_913058135.1 uncultured Gammaproteobacteria bacterium | reverse complement strand
TCAAGCGTCGGCTACTGGAACGGGTGGCGCAGATCAGTCGCCGGCTGCACGAAAACGGGGTCTGCCATCGGGATTTTTATCTCTGCCATTTTCTGCTGCACTGCGCGCCCGGCATTCCCCCGGAAGCGCAAACCGACCCGCAACTGTCCGTTATCGACCTGCACCGCGCCATGATTCGTGACCGGCTGGCCCGTCGCTGGATAGAAAAAGACATTGCCGGGCTGTATTTCTCCAGTTTGCAGATCGGTTTGACGCAAACCGATCTGCTGCGATTCCTGAAACTGTATACCGGAGAGCCGTTACGCGAAGCCCTGATTACTCACGCCGGGTTTCTGCGGCGCATACAGGCCAAGGCTGACAGGATCTGGCAGCGTGATCAGCGCAAGGCAGGCCAGCGTAAACTTATCACGCCACAGGCCGATGATGAGGGAAGGTAGTATGGCGAGCCAGACCCAAGAGAGCCGGAAACAGGAGAGCCAGAAACAGGAGAGCCGGAAACAGGAGAGCCACCTCGTGGCCGAGCGCTGGCACCAGTGGCGGGGCCTGAAACCGACGCTGTTCCGGGATGGCGAGCATCTGGTCCGTCACCGGACGTGGGGTCGTTTTGCCATGTATCAGCGAGCGCTGGCAACACCCGGGTTCGAGACCTTCATCAGGGATCCTGACAGCTTCTTTTACCAGGGTAGAACGCTGAAGGACGGCGACTCCACCACGGTGATGGCAATTACGCTGGACGGCGTCACCTATGTGGTCAAACGCTATAACCTGCGAAATTTCTGGTATGGCATACGACGCCTGTTTCGACCCACGCGCGCCTGGCGCTGCTGGTGCAGTGCCCATATGCTGCAGACCTTTGACGTGGCAACGCCGGCCCCGGTGCTGATGCTGGAACGGCGCTGGGGGCCATTCAGACGGCAGGCCTATTACATGACGGCGCTGGTGGAAGGTCCCGACGTGTTGCAATTCGTGGGGGATGAGCCTATAAACAGCGCCCGCTGGCAGCAAACGCTGAGCTGGTTTGGCGACCTGCTGCAAACCATGAAAGCGCATCGTTTTGTGCACGGGGACATGAAGGCCACCAATTTTATTGTTACCAGTGATGCGCTGGTGGTGCTCGATCTGGATGCCACGCGTGAGGTCAGCAGCAAGGTGGCTTTCAGGCGCCAGTTCGCACGAGACATCGGGCGCTGGCTGGCCAACTGGCGCCATCGGCCTGACCTGTTGCCGGGCCTCCAACAGGTAGCGGCGGGCATTCAGGATGGCCCGGAGCGTGGCGGCAGCCCGGCACTATGAACAGGCATTTAAACAGACATTTAGACAGACATTTAAACAGCCAGATTGAACAAAAACTGAACAGTCACGCAAGTCAGGAAACGCAATGTCATTGATTACACTCGGCCTCTCCGGCGCGCTGGGCTACGACGCAGCTGCTGCACTTTTCATTGATGGTGAGCTTATCGCTGCCGTTGAAGAAGAGCGTCTGGTGCGCAGCAAACATGCCAAAGGCATGATGCCCGTCGAAGCGGTTCGTTATTGTCTGCGCTCGGCCAAACTCAAGCCCCGGCAGATTGAACAGGTGGCCATTGCCTATGCGCCCATCTCGATATTCAGTCCGGCCCGCTGGCACTATGCCAGCCGGCTCTGGTATGCCCCCGAGCGCAGCCTGGATGCGGTGTTCAATGGTAACCGGCGCTACCGGCGCTATGTGCGTCAGGTCCGTGCCATGCTCAGTGAACTGGCCATCCCCTGGGAAAAGATCCGTTTTGTGCCGGTTGAACATCAGCTTGCGCATGCCTCCAGCGCCTACCACCTGAGCGGCTTCAAGGAAAAAACCGCGATTCTGGGAATCGACCTGAAAGGCGAATACGCCACCACCTTTTTTGGCTACGGCGAGAATGGCCAGATCCACAAGATCAAGGAGCTGTACGAGCCCGACTCGCTCAGCGGTATGTACGCCGCCATCTGTGACTACCTGGGTTTCAACATGCTGGACGGTGAAGCCAAGGTTATGGGGATTGCCACCCACGGCGACCCGGACAAATACGACCTGTCGTTTCTGGCTGATTTCAGCGGCAAGGATTTCCGTATCAATACCAAACTGATCGGCACGGTGGGGCTGCGCCGCTACAAGCATCGAGATGTGGGCCACTACTTCAGTCCCAAGCTGATTGAAAAGCTCGGACCACGTCGTGCCGGCGACATGTTCCAGGATCCCTACGTGCACTACGCGGCCTCCGTCCAGCGGTTGTATGAAGAAATCGCCACCGGCATGACCGCGCATTATCTGTCGGATGTCATCAAGGACAGTGGTCGACTGGTGTTTGCCGGTACCGGCGCATTTAACGTCAAGCTGAACCAGCGTTTACTGGCGTTGCCCTGGGTCAAGGAACTGTTTGTGCAACCGGCCGCCGGCGATGCCGGCACCGCGATCGGTGCCGGGGCCTACGCCGTAGCAAAACAGAATGTACCGGTCAGAAAATTGCGCCATACTTTTCTGGGGCCGCGTTTTACCAGCGACCGGTGTGTACGCGCCTGTGAAGCGCACCGCGACAAGCCTGTGTTCACGGTGTTGGACAACCCCGCCGAAACCGCCGCTGAATTGCTTGCCGAAGGTCATCTGGTGGGCTGGTTTCAGGGACGCATGGAATTTGGTCCCCGGGCGCTGGGCAATCGCAGTATCCTGGGCAACCCGCGTTCCCACGAAAGTGTCGAGATGATCAACAAAAAAGTCAAATTCCGTGAGGCCTGGCGCTGCTTTTCACCCAGCATGCTGGAAAGTGTCGCCAGCGAAATGCTTGAGGAACAGCACCCCGCTGACTACATGACCATCACGTTTGGTGTGCAGGAAAAATGGCGGGAGATGTTTCCGGCAGTGGTCTACAAGGACGGCACTACACGCGCGCACGTTGTGCGCAAAACAGTGAACCCGCGGTTTCATGCGCTATTGGTCGCCGTGGAGAAACACACCGGGTATGGCATCGTACTGAACACATCGCTGAATCGGCCAGGGGAAGCAATGATCTGCACGCCCGAGGACGCCCTGGCGATGTTTTTTGGTTCCGATCTGGACTATCTGATCATGCAGGATGTGCTGGTGACCAAGCGCCCGGAGTCATCCGATTTCTAGTTGGGGAATCCTCACCTGTCCAGGTGATCAGAAGTCCTTTTCCATGATCAGAAAATCGCCGCCACGCTCGGCGGGCAACTGCCGGAGCAGCCGCAGCTGGCCGCTGGCCAGTTGTGCTTCCACAAGGTCCGAAAAGCTGCGCCGCAGGGTGACAGCAATAATACTCCCCGGTGCGGCATCGGCGATGACAGCCGGCTCCAGTTCGCGCTCTACACGGTCAAAGTCGGCCACGCGTCCGCTATTGTAAGCCACCCGTATTTCATTGGTGACCAATGTGGCTTCGGCGCGGGTATTCTGCAATAGCCAGGCGGTAGCTTCATCCAGGTGTGCCTTGGAGGACCCGAAGGAAATGTGTGCATCAACAGCCGAGAACAGCGCCAGGAAACCCACAATCCAGGCGAAACGTCGCAGACGGCCGTTGGCAGCGGCCAGACTCCACGCCCGGTCAACGATAAAAGGCAGCCATAGCAGCAGGATCAGGCACAGCAGCAGGGTATAACGAACCGTGGTGAACCGGGTCAGCAGTATGAAACAGACCAGGATCAGCAAGGCAATCAGCAGCCAAGTGACAAAGACCGTGGTGGCGCCTTTCGGTAGCCGGTGCAGACGCCTGCTGATGCCGTACACCAGCAGCGGCACGACAGCCAGACCCAGACCGTCGATGATGAATACCAGCAACAGGCTCAGTAACCCTGCCAGCAGAAAAAAGTGGGTGTAGTGATCCACAAACTGTGCCGCGTACTCACCAAATACCGAGCGGCTCAGTTCATAGGTATTGTCACCCAGCAGCTGTGAGATGTTATTGGCGAAGGGCTGATAGATGCCGGCGAAACTGCGCAGCAACTGCGGCAGATCGATCTGGCCCAGCGCGGCCACGGTCACGACCATCAGCGCGGCGATCAGCAGACTCAGCCCGACTACCACAGCCAGTGCCCGGCGGCAGGCAGCGGGCGAGTGGGTGTTGTTAACCAGCAGCGCCAGCGGACTCAGCACCCAGAAGGCAATGGCTTCGGGTCGGAACAGCGCAGCCAGCAGGCATGTCAGTACGAACAGCACTGCGTGGCGCAATCGCAGCGTCAACCAGTAGCGTAGCAGCTGCAACATGGCCAGCAGGCTGAAGGCGAGGAAACCGGTATCGCGAACAATCAGTGATCGAGATTCGTTCAGTGCCGGGAAGATCAGGATGATCAATGCTGCCAGCCACACCACGCGGCGTGACGGCGTTGCTGCGGCGACCAGATTGACAAAGCCGACGCTGATCAACGCGAACAGCAGAGCGTTGAGCAGATGCGCCGCAGTGAAGATGTCGAGCCCGGTCAGCGTGTGAACGCCGGCCAGCAGCACAGAGTAGTGCGCCCACTGATAATGCGCATAGGCGTCAGCCATCCCGCTTTGCAGGAAAATTTCCGCAGCGCGGACATATTCGTAGGCGTCATGGTTGGGTTGGTCGTTCAGGGTCACGGCCAGCCAGGACAGCAGCAGACTGATGATGGCGGTAACCCAACGAATGCGGGTGATGCCGTTGACAGCTGGCATGACGTCGGCGCGGGTCATTCGTTGTCGCTCCCAGCGGGGCTGGACGGCTTGCTCCGGTAAAGATCGGGCATACCCGGCGGCCTGGATTTGAAACGCCGGTGCAGCCAGATGTATTGCGCTGGCTCCCGGCGTATCGCTTCTTCAATCAGCTCATTGATACGGCGTGCGTCAGTGTGCTCATCGCCACTGGGGTAGTCTGGCAGCGGTTCGCTGAAATACAGATGGTAGCTGGCGTTGTCCGGGTTGCGGTAGTGCGACAGGAAGATCACCGGTGAGTTGTTGAAGCTGGCAAACTTCTGTGTGGCAGTAATGGTAGCGGCCTTGGTGCCAAAAAAATCTACAAACACCGAATACTTCGCGCCGTAATCCTGATCGGCGGCGTACCACACCACATGACCTTCCCTGAGACGACGCAGGGCGTAACGGACTTCCTTGCGTTCAATCACCGCCCCATACAGGCGCTGGCGACCCCGCTTCATCAGGGTGTCGAACAGGGGATTCTTGTGATACCGGTAAGTGACGTCAAAGGGATGCAGCAGGGACATCAGCGAGCCAACAAACTCAATGGTGGAGAAGTGCGCGCTGACCAGCAGTACCCCGCATCCCTGGGCCTGTGCCGCGACCAGATTCTCCAGCCCCGTTGCGGAGACCCGATCCCGGAAATCTTCCGGGTCGCGGCACCAGGCCAGGCCAATTTCCATGACGCCAATGCCATTGGAAATGAAGGTGTCACGCACCAGCTTCTGCTGCTCGGCGGCTGACAGCTCAGGGAAACACAGGGCAATATTAACCTCGCAGATATGCCGGCGGCTGCGCGCAAACCGGTAGCTGATCAGTCCCAGAGCACGACCCATGGCCATCTGCCAGGCGAAGGGCAGCCGGGCAACGCACCAGATGAAGCCGTAGCCCAGCCAGGTTGGCCAGAAGCGGGGGCCGAGAAAATCGCTTAATTTTGCGTCTTGTTGTACTGGTCGTCCCACGCCCTGTCCTGTTGTTTTGTCGCGGAAGTACCGCGAAATGTGCCGCGAGATGTGCCGCGAGAGCCATCGCCAGTCGCGCGGCGGCTTGCCAAGCCGCATTGTAGCAGACTCCCGACAGCCCTGGCGTGTGTGGTTTATGGCGGCTGCGGCCGGTGGTATCATGCCCGCACTCGACGGTGGCAGCGTTAAGGCATGCCGGCCATGCAGGATTTCTCAGGGGAAAGCAATGAAGCTGGAGATGCCTCCTTTTCAACAGGCGACAGTACTGGTGGTCGGTGATGTCATGCTCGACCGCTACTGGCACGGTAAGGCCACACGCATATCACCGGAAGCGCCGGTGCCGGTGGTCAAGGTCAATGGTAACGATGATCGCCCCGGTGGCGCTGCCAACGTGGCACTCAATATTGCTGCTCTGGGCGCCGCGGCATCACTGGCCGGCATTACCGGACGGGACGAGGCCGGAGAGGAACTCGGGCGACGTCTGGCGGCTGCCGGTGTGTTGTGTCATTTCCAGGCCTCGGCCAGCGCCCCAACCATCACCAAGCTGAGGGTCACCAGCCAGCACCAGCAACTGCTGCGGGTAGATTTCGAAGAACCATTTGCCGACGACGATGTGGTGAAACTGCAACAGCAGGCCATCGCGGCGATGCCTGCGTCCCAGGTACTGATCCTGTCCGACTATGGTAAAGGTACCTTGGGAGGAAAGGGCACTTCAGGCCAGACCCGGGCGCTGATTCAGGCAGCACGTGATCGTGGCATGCCGGTGGTGGTGGATCCCAAGGGCCATGATTTCAGCAAGTACCGCGGCGCCACCGTGATCACCCCCAACCTCAGTGAGTTCGAGGCTGTTGCCGGTCCCTGTCACAACGAAGAAGAACTGGTCAGCAAAGGCCAGGCCCTGCGCGAAAGTCTGGAGCTCACCGCCCTGCTGATTACCCGTGGCGAACACGGCATGACCCTGCTGCAGGCGGCGCGCCCGGTGCTCCATCTGCCAGCGCAGGCACGCGAGGTGTTTGATGTCACCGGCGCCGGAGACACCGTGGTATCGGTGCTGGCCGCCGCCCTGGCCGCCGGACAGTCACTGGAAACCGGCACGGCGCTGGCCAATCTGGCCGCCGGCCTGGTGGTTGCCAAGCTGGGCACCGCCTCCATCAGCGGCCCGGAACTGCGCCGTGCCATTCAATTGCAGGAAGGCACCGGCCGGGGCGTGATGACCGCCGAGCAATTGGCGACCGTCGTAGCGGATGCCCGCGCCCAGGGCGAAAAGATTGTGTTCACCAACGGCTGCTTTGACATCATTCATGCCGGACACGTCGGTTATCTGGAAGAGGCACGCAGGCAGGGCGATCGGTTGATTGTCGCGATCAATGATGATGACTCGGTCAAGCGCCTGAAAGGCAGTGGTCGGCCCATCAACCCGGTGGAGCGGCGCATGGCTGTACTGGCAGGGCTGTCGGCAGTGGACTGGGTGGTGAGTTTTCCCGAGGATACGCCCGAAGCCCTGTTGCAGGTGTTGCGCCCGGATGTGCTGGTCAAGGGTGGCGACTACTCGGTTGACACTGTAGTGGGCGGCGACTTTGTCCAGGGTTATGGCGGTGAGGTACGTGTGCTGGCCTTTCTGGACAATTGTTCCACGTCTGCTATTGTGGAGAAAATGAAACAGAGTTGATCCCCGGAAATCGTTACGCTGTGAATTCGCAATAACAACAATGGAGTAGACCGTATGTTGAAGAAAGTACTCAGTGTGGGCGCTCTGGCGCTGACCTCGGCCCTGATTGTCAATGCCTATGCCCAGGAAGACGCGCCGCCCACGCCAGCTGAACTGGCCGCCGCTGCCACCGAAACCCGGCAGGCTGTGTTCAAGCTGCTGGCATTCAATATGGCACCGATCAGCCGCATGGCGCGCGGCGCCATGGAGTTCGACGCGGAACTGGCTGAGCGGAACGCATTGCGCATTGCCGATCTGGCACCGATGATTCCGGAATTGTTTGATGTGTATGATACGCGGGAGTTTGATGTCGAGACCGAAGCGCTGCCGGTAATCTGGGACAACAACGAAGATTTTGCCCAGAAGGCAAGGGAGCTTCGCGCAGCCGCCATCATCTTCGCGGATATCGCCGCGGACGGTGACCGCGGCGCCACCATCGCAGGCATCAGAGCTTTCGGCTCTACCTGCGGCAACTGCCACCGCGAGTACCGGGTTGATCAGTAGCCGGCTGCGGGCGCCCAGCAGGCGCCCGATCTGCCGTCAGTAGCGATCCGCGGCGTATTTCTTATCTTTGTCTTTAGGCAGCAGATGGTTATGCAGTCCGACACAAGCTGGTCGGGAGAAATCCTGCTTCTTCACAGGGTGGTGGCCGTTCGTACTGTGTGGTGAATTAGCAGAATGTTCGCTGGACAACAGTCGCTTGTATTCCTGCTTCATCAAGGCATAACACTCGCACGCCGTTGCCTCCAGTCCCTGGCGATCCGCCACAGAAAGCCGACCGCGACTGTAGGTGATCAGTTTCTGTTTACGCAGGATGCTGGCGGCTTCCGACACACTCTCCCGGCGCACGCCGAGCATATTGGCGATACTTTCATGGGTCGCCTTCAACTCAATGGCATGCGAAAAATTGTTACCGGGCAGCCGGTCCATGTACACCAGCAACCAGCGGGAAAGCTGCTGCCGGATAGTATGGTGACGGTTACACACGGCGACCTGTGAAACCTGGGTGAGCAGATACTGCACATAGCGCAGAAACAGTTGTGAGGTCTCTACGTCGTGGTTGAATTCCTGCCTCAATATGTCAGCAGGTAAGCGGTAGGCGTACCCTGCCCGCTGCACCAGGGCCTGATTGGGCATGGTGCCACCGCCCATGAGCAGGGCCACGCCCAGCATGCCGTCATTGCCAACGAGGGCAAATTCGGTTGATGCGCCGTCTTCCAGCACGTGCAGTAATGACACCACTGCCGAGATGGGGAAGTACGCATGGGAGGCGGTCTGATCGCAGTCGTAAAGCACATCGCCGGCCGGCAATTGCACCAGCTCGAGATGCGGCGCCAGGCGTTCGCGGGATTCTGGCGAGAGTGCGTTTATCAGCTGATTTGTTCCGGTACTGCTGCTGCGTAAAGCGTGTTCATTGCGCATGCATAACCCTCCGTGTCCTACAAGTCCGTTTGTTGTCCGGTATTTAGAGTCCGTCGTGAACAATAAGTTCAAGCAGAGATCGTGCCACGTAAGTGCGGGGCCGCACAGAATGGCGTTTTTGGCAGGATGTGATGCGGACAGGCGCCGCGACTGGGGTCTTAAGTGTTGGGCTGCCCCGACGCTTTTCGGAGCCTTATTTCTAAGCCCTTGATATTTAAGGAAATGAATGTTGGTCTAGCCAGACAGGTGCCAGGAGGCGCCCTAACGGGGATGCTTGAGGAAGGCCGCCATCGCCAAACGGTCTTCGTCTGTGAGCTGGCTGGTGTTGTGTTCAATCACCGGTTCCATCTTGCCGCCAACGTATTCGCCATCGGATTTCAGGCCGATAAACAGGAACAGCGCCAGATCTTCCTGTGACCAGTTGGCCAGCGCCTCGGCGTCAATGGCATCGACGTGCCCGTCCGGCATGTCGGCGCCGGTAAAGGCCCGATCCTGCTGGCTGATACCCAGAGCATTGCGCGGCGTATGGCATTCTCCGCAATGGCCAAGGCTATGGGTCAGATACGCGCCACGGGCGATCACCGGATCACCGTAGCTCTCCGGTTCCGCCTCAGCCATTCCGGCCAGCAGGTTCCAGCCACCCATCTGCCAGCGCGCCACCCAGCCCGGCAGTTCATGCGCAGGTCGCTGCGCAACTACCGGTTCCAGTGACATCAGATAGGCGGCAATGGCCAACACATCGTCATCCGTCACCCCGGCGTAGGAACGATAGGGAAATGCGGGAAAATAGTAACTGCCCCCGGGTGTGCGCCCGTGTTTGAGCGCCAGCAGAAACTCGCTGCCCTGCCAGCCGCCGATGCCGGTCTCTGGGTCAGGGGTAATATTGGAAGCATAAAAAATGCCGAAGGGGGACTCGATGGGCATGCCGCCACTCAGGCCGCCACTGTCATCTTCGTGACAGCTGATACAACCGCCGGCATTTACCAGGTAACGACCACGTTCGATGCTGTCCTGGTCGTCAGGTATGGGCACATCCGGTATCGAGGGGGCACGCATCAGGGCGGCAATGGTCACACCGGTGAACGCGATGAAGATAAACAACCATCGGGTATTCAATAATCCCTACCTCACAGGCCAAAGGAGCAAAAGCAGATCCGTTTGCATGCTACATAAAAAAAGGGCGGAAAACATCTGCTTTCCGCCCTTTTCTGGTCCTGCCGGTCAGTTATCAGTCGGGCAGGGCAACCGCCGTCAGTGTGCTGCCGGTCTGCAGCATCACATACTGCTTGCCGTTGTGCATGTAGCTGGACATGCCGAAGTTGCTGTTGGCCGGTACTTCCACGCGGCCAATCTCTTCACCAGTCATTTTGTCGACCGCAAACAGGTAGGGTACGTCACCTGCACCCAGGCCGGCATACAGCAGCATGTTGGGGGTCACGGTCATCGGTGCCAGGGCACCGGTGCCGGTGTTGCCCACATCCACGCCGGCCAGTGCCGGGTGGTTCTTGATGCGGTCAGGTGTTTCACCGACCGGGATCATCCACAGGTGCTCCCCGGTGTTCATGTCGATGGCGGTGATGCGGCTGTAGGGCGGCTGGTACAACGGCAACCCCTGAGGCCCACGGACAGGCAGCGCCCGCAGGGAGGCAAAACGCGAGAAGGTGCTGCCGGTGGGCAGTTCTATCATGGCGTCGCGTTCCTGCGCGGCAGTGACCATGCGGGATGAGCAGGCCGAGCGTGATGTCACGTACAGTATACCCTGCGTTGGATCTGCAACTGCCGGACCGGGAATATTGGCACCACCGCCATCACCCGGACACCACAGTGCCGCCACTTTCCCCAGGTCATTATCACGATGCAGCGGCGGATTGAACAGCGGGCCAATCTCGTAGTCGGCGATCGCTTCAATGGCCTGTTCACGCAACTGCGGTGTGAAGTTGATCAGGTTGTCGTGGGTCAGCCCCTGCATGTCAAACGGGGCCGGCTTGGTTGGGAAAGGCTGGGTTGCTGCCAACTGCTCACCCGGGATACGCGATTGCGGCACCGGCCGTTCCTCAATGGGCCACAGTGGCTCACCGGTCAGGCGGTTGAAGGCATACACAAAGGCCTGCTTGGTGGCCTGCGCGATAGCCGGCACGGTGCGGCCGTCAATTTCCACATCCAGCAGCACAGGTGCAGTTGGGGTGTCATAGTTCCACACATCGTGATGCACAAACTGGAAGTGCCACACGCGTTCACCGGTTTCGGCGTCCATGGCAATGATGCTGGTGCCAAACAGGTTGTCGCCTGGCGCATGACCACCGTAATAGTCGATGGTCGGCGGGTTGGTCACGGCATACACAATACCGGCTTCAACATCGGCAGACAGCGGTGCCCAGGGTGACACTTCACCGGTCAGCTCGCGCGGGTTGGGAACACCTTCCCAGGTTTCGATACCGAATTCACCAGCCTCGGGAATGACATTGAACTTCCATTTGAACTCGCCGGTTTTGGTATCAAACGCCAGGATGTCGCCAGGGATGTTCTCGATACGGGTCTGGTTGTAACCCTGCTCGGCGGAGTTACCCACCACCACGGTGTTGTTGACCACAATGGGTGGCGAGGAAGCCGTGATATAACCTTCTTCCAGCGGAATGCCGTAGTAGGGGTCAAAATCGTACCCCATGTACTCGGCAATGATGCGCTGCATATCGACCACGCCGGTTTCCGGGAACCCGTCAAGGCCGACCGGGCCGCCAAAGCCTTCCAGCGGGGCGCCGGTTTCAGCGTCCAGTGCGGTCAGAAAGAACGCCGGGCTGATGATGTAAATGACACCCTTGCCATCGACCTCGCCATAGGCCACGCCCTTGCCGTAGTCCTTGCGCATTGAGTATTCATGGCGGAATGTGTGCGGTTCGCGGTAGGACCAGATGGTTTCACCGGTCTCCGGGTCGATGGCGACCACATGGCGGCGTTCACCGGCCACGGTAAACAGCTTGCCGTCCACGTAGCTGGGAGTGGAGCGTCCACTGGAGGAGTTGAAACTGGCGCCATCCCAGACCCAAGCCGTTTCCAGCTCGGTGAAATTGTCGGCGTTGATCTGATCAGCCGGCGTGTAGCGGGTGTGTGCGTGATCACCGCCCAGCGTTACCCATTCGACATTTTCCTGTGCGGTCAGGCTAGCGGAGGCGGTCAGGCCAAGTGTCAATGCCAGTGCACTGGCCAGGCGCAATCGCACGCCAGGCAGGCCAGAACCGGCTCTGTTTGTTATTGTCATTGCGTAACTCCCATTTTTATTTTTTGTTACCAGCCGCAGATTATGCCTGTCTGTCCCTCTCTGCAAGTATCAATTGACCACAGTTATGGTGGCGAGCGCTTGTTATATACTCCCTGTACCTGAAAACAACACACAGAAAACAACGTACAGAAAAACAACAGGGGAATGCTCAGTGGTCAACGAAACGAACGAAAAGAACGATGCGTATCTGGACGTCATCATTATCGGCGCCGGCCTGTCCGGCATCGGGGCTGCCGTCCACCTGCAGGACAGGTGTCCGGGTAAAAGCTACTGCATTCTTGAAGCCCGCCCCGATATGGGTGGCACCTGGGATCTGTTCCGGTATCCGGGCATTCGCTCTGACAGTGACATGCATACCCTGGGCTACCGCTTTAAACCCTGGCGTGCGGCCAAAGCCATCGCCGATGGCCCGGCCATCCTTGATTATGTGAAGGAGACCGCCGCCGAGCGCGGCATCAATCCGCATATCCGTTATCAGCACAAACTGCTGAAAGCAGACTGGTCAGAGCAGGACGCGCTGTGGACATTGACCATCGGCGTGGCCGGAGCAGAGACCACGCTGCGTTGCCGCATGCTGCTGATGTGTTCAGGCTATTACAGCTATGAGCAGGGCTACACGCCAGACTTCGAGGGCCGCGAAGACTTCACCGGGCCGGTGGTGCATCCCCAGCACTGGCCGGAGGAGCTGGACTACGCCAACAAGCGGGTGGTGATCATAGGGTCCGGCGCTACCGCGATGACGCTGGCGCCGGCCATGGCTGACAAGGCAGCGCACGTCGCTGTGTTGCAGCGCTCGCCGACTTATGTGGTGTCCCGCCCGGACCGGGATGTTGTTGCCAATGCCATGCGCAAGGTGCTGCCAGAGACCTGGGCGTACGCCATCACGCGCTGGAAGAACGTGCTGCTGCAGCAATTTATCTATCGCCGTTCCCGCACCCGACCGGCGCAACTCAAGGAGAAGCTGCTGCACATGGTCAGCAAGGAGCTGGGACCGGATTACGACGTGGCCACGCACTTCACGCCCAGCTACAACCCCTGGGACCAGCGCCTGTGCCTGGTACCCAACGCCGACCTGTTCAAGTCCATCAGGCAGGGCAAGACCGAGATGGTCACCGACCATATCGAGCGGTTTACCGCGCAGGGTATCCTGCTTAAAAGTGGCCGGGAACTACCCGCTGACCTTATCGTGACCGCGACTGGACTGAATCTGAAGGTGCTCGGCGGTGTCGAATTCAGTCTGGACGGTAAAGCTTTGGATTTGGCCGACACCTGGGCCTACAAGGGGCTGATGTATTCCGGGGTGCCCAATCTGGTATTCACCTTCGGTTATATCAACGCCTCATGGACGCTGCGCGCCGACCTGACCGCAGAGTTCTTCTGCCGGCTGGTCAATCACCTGGACGAGACTGGCACCCGCAGCTGCCGGCCGCTGTTAAGAGAGGCAGACAGGCAGATGACGCCGCGGCCATTTATCGACGACTTTACCGCCGGTTACATGCAGCGCATGATGCATCGCTTCCCCAGGCAGGGTGACCGGGAGCCCTGGGTCAATACCCAGGACTACAGGCGCGACCGCAAGCTGCTGCGCCACGGCAGCCTGGAAGACGGTGTACTGAGTTTTCGCTAGCGGGGGTGTCAGCGACTGATGGCAGGTGCGGTGTGTGTAACGCGGGCGGGCAAGGACTGGGCGCCCTGATAACCGCGTTCCAGTGCCCGCCAGTGTCGCGACTCAAAATGGAAGTCTGCCTGCTGCTTCTGCCATTTTTGCAGCGACCGGCGCAGACGGCTGAGGTTGCCCTGGCACCAGCCATGGTCACGTGCAGAGCGTATGTGACTCTTGTCGAAATCGATCAGGTAGATTTGTCCGGCGGCGGTAATCAGGATGTTGCAGGCATTGAGGTCGGCGTGATCCACATGATGCTGATGAAAGCGCCGTATCACCAGACCGATGGCTTCCCAGGTTTTTTCCGGCAAGGCCTGCTGACAGAGTAACTCGGCCAGCGTCTGTGCATTGCAGATACGCTCGACAATGACTTCGCCCTGATAGGTGAACGGCGAGGTCTTGCTGCAGCGCGCAGCAATCGGCCGTGGTACCGGCAAGCCCAGATCACGCAAGCGGGCAAGCAGTTCGAATTCCTGCCACATGCGGACTTTTTTCAGGCCCCGGTAAAAATAGGTATTTTTGACAAAACGGCCGATCAGGCCGCCACGATGATAGCGCTTTAGCACCAGTTCGCGGTCTTCATGCTGGAAGAACACCACCGTGCCGCGACCCTGTGCATCGCTGCAGATATGGGTGACATGTTCCGGTGTGGTTTCAAAAACGGAATCACAAAACGCGCTCAGCACGTTCTGGTTTAATAATACGTAATGGTTACGGCTCTTGTATTGGGTATGTCGCATCGATTCACTTTAGCATGCTGAAATTGTCAACAAGGTGACAAATAGTGGCTTTTATTATTTGGGTATACGGATTTAATGGTTGATGGGGCACCTTCACCCCATCAATCTGATACC
>CAJXPR010000098.1 GCA_913058135.1 uncultured Gammaproteobacteria bacterium | reverse complement strand
GCAATAGCATGTGGCGTATATGACCAATAGCCTTGGTCGGATTCAGGCCTTTGGGGCACACCGCGACACAGTTCATGACGCCCCGGCAGCGGAACACGCTGAACGGATCTTCCAGGCCCTCAAGACGTTCTTCGGTCGCCAGGTCCCGGCTATCTGCCAGGAAGCGGTATGCCTGCAGCAGACCGGCAGGACCAATGAACTTGTCCGGGTTCCACCAGAATGACGGGCAACTGGTGCTGCAGCATGCGCACAGAATGCACTCGTACAGACCGTCGAGCTTGGCGCGATCCTCAGGCGACTGCAGGCGCTCAATGGCGGGCGCCGGTGTGTCATTAAGCAGGAAAGGTTTAACCTTTTCGAACTGCTCGTAGAAGATGCTCATGTCAACCACCAGGTCGCGGACAACCGGCAGGCCCGGCAGTGGGCGCAGTACCAGTTTATTACCGCCCTTGGTGGCGACCGATACCGGCGTGATACACGCCAGACCATTGGTACCGTTCATGTTCATACCATCAGAGCCACAAACACCTTCCCGGCAGGAGCGACGGTAGGCAACAGTCTGATCCTGCTTCTTGATCAGGGCCAGAACATCCAGCACCATCAGATCACGACCTTCCGGCAGTTCGATCTCGTAGTCCTGCATGAATGGCTTGCTGTCTGTTTCCGGGTTGTAACGATAAACACTGACTAACACGTTAGTTCACCTTTATTCATTAATAGGTACGAATCATGGGCTCGAATTTGTCGACTGTCTTGGGCGCAAAGTTAACCGCACGCTTGGTCAGTTTGCGCGACGTCGGGTGATACACCGAATGGCACAACCAGTTCTCGTCATCACGCTCCTGGAAGTCTTCACGCGCATGCGCGCCCCGGCTTTCAGTGCGGCCTTCGGCTGACAGTGCCGTTGCTTCAGCAACCTCAAACAGGTTCTCGAGCTCCAGTGCTTCTATACGCGCCGTGTTAAAGGCATTACTTTTATCGCCCAGCTTGACGTTGGCAATTCGAGGACGCAGCGCTTCCAGTTTCTTGATGCCTTCACGCATGAAGTCGCCGGTGCGGAATACACCGAAGTGATTCTGCATGATGCCCTGCAACTCTTCGCGCAAATCGGCAACATCCTCACCTTCGGTAGAATTATTCAGTCGGTTCAGTCGTGCCATGGCCCTTTCAATATCGGCTTCGGAGGCCGCGCGATATTCGATGCCCTGGCCCAGCATGCTTTCGATATGCTTGCCAGCCGCACGACCAAATACCACCAGATCCAGCAGCGAGTTACCACCCAGCCGGTTGGCGCCGTGAACCGACACACAGGCCGCTTCGCCGACAGCAAACAGACCGTGAATAAGCTCGTCTTCGCCGTTGGCATTCTGCGTGAGGGCCTGGCCGTTCACATTGGTGGGAATGCCGCCCATCATGTAGTGACAGGTCGGGATCACCGGGATCGGCTCTTTCACCGGATCCACGTGTGCAAATGTGCGGGACAGCTCAAGAATACCCGGCAACTTCTCATTCAGTACCTTTTCACCCAGGTGATCCAGCTTCAGCAGCACGTGATCACCCTTGGGGCCACAACCCTTGCCGGCAAGAATTTCCTGAACCATGGAGCGGGCCACGACATCACGTCCAGCCAGGTCCTTGGCATTGGGCGCATAACGCTCCATAAAGCGCTCACCGTCCTTGTTGATCAGATAACCGCCTTCACCGCGGCAGCCTTCAGTGACCAGGGTGCCCGCGCCGTGGATACCGGTCGGATGGAATTGCCACATCTCCATGTCCTGCATCGGGTAGCCGGCACGCAGCGCCATGCCGATGCCGTCACCGGTATTGATCAGCGCATTGGTAGTAGAGGCAAAAATACGACCGGCACCGCCCGTGGCCAATACTGTCGCTTTGGACTCAACAAACACGGTCTCGCCGGTTTCGATGCAAATGGCAATCACACCGACCACCACGCCGTCCTGGTTGCGCACCAGGTCCACGGCGTACCATTCATTAAAGAACACAGTCTCGTTTTTCACATTGCCCTGATACAGGGTGTGCAGCAGCGCGTGACCGGTGCGGTCGGCCGCCGCGCAGGTGCGCGCAGCCTGTCCGCCTTTGCCATAGTCCTTGGACTGGCCACCAAAAGGGCGTTGATAAATGCGGCCATTTTCGGTACGTGAAAATGGCAGGCCCATGTGCTCCAGTTCGAATACCGTTTTCGGGCCTTCGCTGCACATATATTCGATCGCGTCCTGGTCACCGATATAGTCGGAGCCCTTGACGGTATCGTACATGTGCCAGCGCCAGTCATCATTCGGGTCATCGCTGGCGATCGCGCAGGTGATACCGCCCTGTGCGGAGACAGTGTGTGAGCGGGTCGGAAATACTTTACTGATGACGGCGGTTTTGTAACCTGACTGCGACAGTTGCAGGGAGGCACGCATGCCCGCACCGCCACCACCAACAATGACTGCATCAAAAGAGATTGTGCGCATACCGCTCATTTATAGTCCCCACAGAATCTGAACACCCCAGACGAGGTAGATGAATATCAACAGCGCACAGGCTGCCTGGAAGGTCAGTCGGATAACCGTGCCTTTATTGCCGATCATGTAATTATTCAGGTAGTCCGTGGCGATCACCCACATGCCGATCCAGGCGTGCGCGCACAAGGCCAGCAGCGCGGCCAGGCTGGCAATGCGCATCCAGGTGCGGCTGAACAGCGTCTGCCATTCGGCATAACCCAAATCCGGTGTCATCAGCATGAAACCAAGCAGACCTATAAAATAGATACCCAGAATAACGGCACTGACGCGTTGAATAAGCCAGTCAGACAGGCCATTACGGCCCAGACTCAAGATGTTCCTCACCATATCCAGACTCCTGCGGCAATGATTGTGACAACGGACAGACCAATGACCAGCCAGGAGCCCGTTACGCTAGCCTGCATGGTTTCCCCTACGCCGGCATCCATGACCAGGTGCTTGATACCGGCAAACAGGTGGTATATCAGGCCGGCGAGTACGCCCCATACCACGAACTTGACCAGCGGTGCGGTCAGCCATTGCTGAACATTGGCAAAACCCTGTTCGGAGCGCAGCGACTCGGCCAGCAGGAACAGCAAAATGGCAATGCCAACAAAAACGATTACGCCGGAAATGCGATGCAGGATCGATGTGATTGCCGGCAGCGGGAAATGTATGGTGTGGAGTTCGAGATTTTTAGGTCTGTTGTCTTTCACTGGTAGCCACTTGGTGAAGCGTCGGCGACGACGCGGTTAGCGATAAGACCAGCCTCTACGCGCTGATCAACCTCCGGAGAGTCTGAACCGAACCAGTGTCCTGATCAGTGCAATCAGACAGGACAATTTTCTGTGTTCATTCAGGCGCTTCGTTAACTTCACCGGCGCATTACGGGACCGGGAGTTCGGCCGCTGAGTATAGACTTATAGGGATGGGAATACAATAAAACACAGGCTAAAGGCACGTGTTTGCAGCATTAAATGACAACGTTTTGTCAATCGTGATAATTTATGCGCATCCGGGGAGTGACCCGGCGCCGGATTATGGTAAAGTACCCGTTTTGCCGCTGGCCCTGCCTCCCCCCAGCACTACAATAAATCGAGGGATAACATACCGAGAGCAGACTGCTTGTCGTTTCCAATGAAACGCAATCGCTGGCAGCTGGAAGTTTATCAGTCAGGAGTACACTATGAGTGAACAAAAAAAAGCCCGCTTGAGCCTGGCCGGCAGCCAGGAAGTGATTGAACTTCCCGTGCTGGAAGGCACTGTCGGCCCGGACGTGATTGACGTACGTAGCCTGGTCTCCAAGGGTGTATTCACCTACGACCCCGGGTTCATGTCGACAGCCTCCACTGAGTCGGCCATCACCTATATTGATGGCGATGCCGGCGTCCTGCTGCACCGCGGCTACCCCATCGATCAGCTTGCCGACCATTCCGACTACCTTGAAACCTGCTATCTGCTGCTGAACGGTGAATTGCCCGATGCCGACGCCAAGGCAGCGTTTGTTGAAGAGGTCACCCACCACACCATGGTGGACTCGCAGACATCACAACTGCTGAACGGCTTCCAGCGTGATGCGCATCCGATGGCCGTGATGATCGCCCTGTGCGGATCCCTGGCAGCCAAATACCATGATGGTTTGGACATCGATGATGCCGAACACCGCAAACTGGCCGCCATCCGCCTGATTGCCAAGATGCCAACGCTGGCGGCGATGACCTACAAACATGCCATCGGCCAGCCTGCAATGTCCCCGCTCAACTCCCTCAGCTATTCAGAAAATTTCCTTCACATGATGTTCGGCGTACCGGCCGCCACGCCCAATGTCAGCCCGGTGCTGGCCAAGGCCATGGATGTGATTTTCCTGTTGCATGCGGATCACGAGCAGAACGCTTCCACATCGACCGTACGCCTGGCCGGTTCCACCGGCGCCAACCCCTACGCCTGCATCGCCTCCGGCATCGCAGCACTGTGGGGACCGGCACATGGTGGTGCCAACGAGGCGGTACTCAACATGCTGAACGAAATTGGTGATGAGTCGCGCATAGAAGAGTTTATTGCCAGGGCCAAGGACAAGGATGACCCCTTCCGTCTGATGGGTTTTGGACACCGGGTGTACAAAAACTTCGACCCGCGCTCCAAGGTGATGCGCAAAATCTGTGACGAAGTGCTGGCCGACCTGGGGGTGGAAAACGATCCTCTGTTCAAGATCGCCCGCCGGCTGGAAAAGATCGCACTGGAAGACGAATACTTCATCGAGCGCAAGCTTTATCCGAACGTCGACTTCTACTCGGGCATCATCCTCAAGGCCATCGGCATCCCCACCAGCATGTTCACTGTAATCTTTGCCCTGGGTCGCACGCCCGGCTGGATTGCACACTGGAACGAGATGCTGAGTGGTCCGTACAAGATCGGTCGCCCGCGTCAGCTTTACAAGGGCGCACCAAAGCGCGACTATCCGGCTTGACAACCTCGAGGGGACGGAGCTAAAGCTCAGTCCCCGACCCTTCGCTCGGCACCAAACCAAATCGAAGACAACAAAAAAGGGTCAAGCTTTCGCTTGACCCTTTTTTGTTTGTGCCTGGGTGCGCACAAGAGTTTGGTGGAGCTAATCGGGATCGAACCGATGACCTCAACGCTGCCAGCGTTGCGCTCTCCCAGCTGAGCTATAGCCCCTTCATTCCCTGCGTACTGCAGAGATCGCGCATTTTAGGCATCACCCCCCTTGCTGTCAATGCCTTAATCCGCTTTTTCGACACCCGATTGCAAGTCGCGGAAAGTTTTCTCGAGCACCTTCGCTTCCTTCTTGGAAACACCGCCCAGCACGTCAATGGCCTGGCGAATTCGCGCCCGGCTGATATCGAGGCCAAGAACGGTGATGGCATCGATGACAGAGACCGACACAGCCTTGCCTGTGATTGCGACAAACAGCGGAAACAGGGTTTCGCGGATCTTGATATCCATGAATGCAGCCAGCTGCTGCGCGCTCTGCTCCACGTCCTCACGGGTCCAGTCTGCCAGTTGTTCCAGCTGCCACACATAGAGCTGCAGAATATGTTTGCATTGCTCCGCGCTCAATTGTTTGTGGGTAAAATCCTGTGCCTGTATGGGCAGCAGACCACTGAGAAAAAAGCCGGCCAGAGGTACTACATCACTGAAACGCTCCACCCGGTCTTTCACCAGCGGAATGATCTGTGCCATTTTGCCATCGGCAAATGCCCACTGACTGTAGGCTTCCGCAAAGGTCTCAGTGTCCAGGTTCTCGCGGATATACTTGCCGTTCAGCCAGTTCAGTTTTTCCACATCAAACACCGGACCGCCCAGAGACACACGATCGATATCAAACGCTGACTCCATGTCCGCCAGGGTAAATTTCTCCCGGCCATCAGGCATGGTCCAGCCCATCATGCCCAGATAGTTCACCATGGCCTCCGGCAGATACCCCATGTCCTGATAATAGGAAATGCTGGTCGGATTCTTGCGCTTGCTCAGCTTGCTTTTGTCGGGGTTACGCAGCAGCGGCATGTGGCAGAACTGCGGCACCTGCCAGCCAAAATGCTGATACAGTAAAATGTGTTTTGGTGTTGAGTTGATCCATTCCTCACCGCGGATCACATGGGTGATTTCCATCAGATGATCGTCAACCACGTTGGCAAAATGGTAGGTTGGCAGATGATCAGACTTCATCAGCACCTGCATATCGATCTGCTGCCAGTTGATACGGATCTCGCCGCGCAGGCGATCATGGAACACACATTCCCCGTCGCGTGGCACTTTCATCCGAATCACGTGCGGTTCCCTGGCAGCCAGCCTGGCGGCGATGTCGTCTTCACTCAGCGTCAGGCAGTGGCCGTCATAACCGGCGGTCTGTTTGTTGGCCATTTGCTCGGCGCGCACGGCGTCCAGTCGCTCGGCGGTACAGAAACAGCGAAACGCATGCCCCTTGTCCAATAACAGCTCGATATGTTGCCGGTAAATATCACTGCGCTGGCTTTGCCGATAGGGTCCGTGCGGGCCACCATTGTCCGGCCCTTCGGCCCAGTCGAGTCCCAGCCAGCGCAGTGCCTGCAGAATGTCCTGCTCGGAGCGGGCCGTGCTGCGGGTCTGATCGGTATCCTCAATGCGCAGGATGAATTCACCACCGTGCTGTCGGGCAAAGCACCGGTTGAACAGGGCAATGTAGGCTGTGCCAACATGGGGATCTCCGGTCGGCGATGGCGCGATCCGGGTGCGGACTTTAGGTGCGGACGAGATTGACATGGGACTCCTGCAATACATCATGGTTCTCCGGCGACACAAGCGTACGCCGAATAAACCCTGATTATACGTGATGACGCCTCATCAGTCAGTTGATAGACGTTTTTGTCAGACAAGCGCTCGCCATACTCCCTATCGATTCCCGGCCTGCGCCAGGCTTCAGGCGCGAAAGTCTTCCCTCCTTTTGTGATCTGTGTCACGGTATCGGGGGTTGATATATGGTTATCGCAACTCAGGGATTGGCGATGACTGCCTGACGCATCATAGAGGGAACTAGTGCCAATGAAAATCGTCCGATATATTCAAGCGAACATGGAAAAGCAGTTAAACGACTGGGAAGAAGCTGCATGCCGCATCGCCCCGGAACTGGAAGGCAAGGACAGCCGTACGGTGAGGGACCACGCCGAGGCGATGCTGGAGTTCATTATTAAAGACCTGTCCGCACCCGAATCCAGGGAAGAGGCAGTCGGGAAGGGTCTTGGTACAAGCAGAACAACGCATGCTTCGGCCGCCGCCCAACGGCACGGCCGGGAGCGCCAGCAGCAGGGCCTGAGTCTGCGGCAGGCCTTACAGGAACTGATAGCCTTGCGGCGGCGAATTACCCGGTTCTGGTGTGAGGAGCATGAAACCTTCTGCGCAGACGACCTTAAAGAGCTGATCCGGTTTAACGAAGCTGTCGACCAGCAGATGGCAGATTCAGTGGCGACCTACTCCGTTCGTAAAGAGCAGCAGGCACGTCTGATCGAAGCCATGCTGAGAGTATCTCCCGATCCGACTGCGATATTTGATCCTGAAGGCAGGCTACTGTTTCTCAACAGCCCGATGGCAGATCTGGCCGACACGCCGGTGTGGGACGCCATGGGCAGAACCCCTCTCAAGCTGGGCCTTGGTTTTGCCGCTGAGTTGCACGATGCGATTGCCGAAACGGTCAGCACCGGCGAGCCCCTGCGCAGGGAACTGCATCATCACTCGCCAGCGGGGCGGGAGGTGTACTATGACTGCCAGTTTGTGCCGGTCATTGATAAAGGGGACCAGGTCGAAGCTGTTGCCACGACCTATCAGGATATCACCCAAAGAAAACACACCGAAAACCAGGCCTGGCAGAACGCCAATTTTGATTCACTCACCGGCATCCCCAATCGACGGCTGTTCCTCGACCGGCTTGAGCAGACCCTTCAGGAGGCCGCGCGAACCGGTAGCTCATTTGCGCTGTTATTCATCGACCTTGACCGCTTCAAGCAGGCCAACGACCAGCTCGGTCACGAAGCCGGTGACCAGCTGCTGCAGCAGGTTTCCGAACGCATCGGCGCCAGTGTCAGGTCCATGGATACTGTGGCCCGTCTCGGCGGCGACGAATTCACTGTCATTCTGAAGAATACCGGCGGGAAAGATGCGAAGCGGGCCGCAAGGAAACTGCTGGCCGCTCTCGAAACACCGTTTGATATCAATTCCCACCGGATACACCTTTCCGGCAGTCTCGGGCTGACCGTATTCCCTGACGACGGCAGCGATATCCACCAGCTGATGAATAACGCTGATCAGGCTATGTACGTTGCCAAAGAGCGAGGTGGGCAACAGGTTCAGCTCTACCAGACCTGGATGGCGCAGAGCGAGTCAGAGCATATGCGGTTGAACCGGCAACTGGAGAAAGCCGTCACCGAGAATCAGTTGGAGATCTACTATCAGCCCATCGTCGACATTCGCACGGGAGCGATATCCAGAGCAGAAGCGTTGCTCCGATGGAATCATCCCGACGAAGGACTGTTGACTCCCTCAACTTTTCTGGCCGTGGCTGAGCAAAGCCCGGTCGCGGAAAGTATCAACGCTTTTGTGCTGCAACAGGCGGTAAACTGTTCGCTGCGGTGGCGCTCCCCGGAGGGCGAAGCCTTCCCCGTCAACATTAACGAATCACCGGCCTCGTTTTTTAACCAAAATCTGATGGATCAATGGCGGGCACGGCTGACGGACAGTGATTTCAGTGAGAGCCAGATCACGATGGAACTGACGCCGACCTTCCTCACAAGCATCCGTCGCTCCGGTTTCAATCCGGTCAAGAGCCTTGGCCTGGCGGGCTTGCGACTTCATCTCGCCGTTGATGAATTCGGTATAGAGCCTTTCTCCCTGCTGGCTCTGCAGGAATTCCAGGTTGACAGCATCAAGCTCGACAGGGAGCTTATCAGGGACGCAGGCCAGGACGATAAAATCGACCGCATACTCAGGGCGATCATTGGTATGGCGCGCACCATGGGCATCAAGGTTGTTGCAGAAGGCGTGGAAACAGATGAACAATTGCAGGTTCTTTCCCGTGTCGGCTGCGATTATGCTCAGGGATACCTGTTTTCCAGACCCCTGCGGCAGGATGATTTCGAGGCTTTGCTGTATCGGGACAGGTAGAAGGACAGCAACCGGGACTGTCAGCTTGACAGTCCTCGGCTCGCGGACGAACATTACCAACATTGCTGCCCTGGTGTCCCCCCTTCCAAGAGAGAACAATGGTATTGAACGATTCACCTCAAGATTGTATGTCACACAGATTCTGCATCGCCCCCATGCTGGACTGGACGGACCGTCACGAACGCTATTTCCTGCGCCTGCTCAGTCGTCGGGCGCGGCTGTACACTGAAATGGTGACCACCGGCGCGCTGTTGCACGGTGATGTCAAACGGCACCTGCAATTTGACGCGGCAGAACATCCGCTGGCGTTGCAGCTGGGCGGCAGCGATCCGGCAGCTCTGGCGCAATGCGCCGCGCTGGCCGAGGAATGGGGTTATGACGAGGTCAATCTCAATATCGGCTGCCCCAGCGACCGCGTTCAGTCCGGCAAATTTGGGGCCTGCCTGATGGCCGAGCCGGCACTGGTGGCCGCTTGTGTTCGCGCCATGCAAGCCGCGACGTCAGTTCCCGTCACGGTGAAGTCGCGCATCGGCATCGATGACCAGGATTCTGATACATTTCTGCAGGATTTTGTCGCCACGGTAGCCGATGCCGGTTGCACAACCTTCATCATCCATGCCCGGATTGCTGTGTTGCAGGGGCTCAGCCCGAAGCAGAACCGGGATATTCCGCCGCTCAATTATCCCCGGGTTCAGGGCATCAAACAGCGGTACCCGCAGCTGGACATTATCATTAATGGCGGCATCACCACCCTGCCCCAGGCCCGCGGCCTGCTTGACGGCAGCGACAGCCCCGACGGTATCGCGCTGGATGGCGTCATGATGGGTCGTGAGGCGTATCACAAC
Organism: uncultured Gammaproteobacteria bacterium; assembly: GCA_913058135.1. Lineage (GTDB taxonomy): Bacteria > Pseudomonadota > Gammaproteobacteria > Pseudomonadales > Pseudohongiellaceae > Pseudohongiella. The sequence continues at coordinate 5,182 of CAJXPR010000098.1, read as the reverse complement.
CCATATGTGCTGGCCGACGTGGATCAGCGGCTGTTTGGCGACAGCAGGCCGGTGCCGACGCGCGCCGCAATCATGGCAGCCTATCTGCCCTATGTTGAGGCGCAACTGGCCCAGGGCACGCCCCTGCAACACATGACCCGACACATACTCGGGCTCTTCAAAGGTCAAAATGGCGGACGTCTGTTCCGCCGCCATCTCAGTGAAAATGCATTTCGCAAACAGGCAGGAATTTCCGTGCTCGAAGACGCGCTGGCGCTGGCGGACACCGACAACCACCCGGGCGACGAAACGCGGCAATACAACACAGACGAGGAGACAGTATGATCGTTGCGATCAAGCGCTTTTTTGATAACCAGCTGGCCAGCCCGACCCAGGAAAGTGCGGAGCACAAGATCGGCCGCTTACGACTGGCCAGCGCCGCGCTGATGTTTGAATTGCTCAAGACCGACCGGCATATTGATGCACGCGAAACCGACATGTTGCGTCAGGTGCTGGAAGACACTTTCAAACTGGACAAGCAACAGCTTGACGATATTGTTGCATTGGCCGAGGAGGAAGCAGCACAGGCGGTGTCGCTGTACGAATTTACCAGCCTGGTAAATGAGGCCTACGAATATGAGGACAAGGTGTTGCTGGTGGAAAACCTGTGGCGGCTGGCACTGGCCGATGATCATCTGGACAAGTATGAGGAACAGATGATTCGCAAAACCGCCGATCTGCTTTACGTCTCACACAGTGATTTCATCCGCACCAAACTGCGGGTCCGCGACGGCGCCTGACCGGCGCCCTTTGGACCAACGTAACAGCCCACGAAATAGCTCACGCCACAAGCACTGGTCAGTCCCAGTCACCCCAGTCGCTCTGCTGGTCGGCCACTTCGCCGTCCCTGACCAGATACTCGCGCTGCTGCAGGTAGGCTTCACGAGTGAAGATATAAGGATCCCCGGACATCAGCGATTCCACTGACATAGCCTCAACCCGACGATCTATCTGCTGCAATACGAACGCGGCATTGCGCAGCATGACATCATCGCGGTGATTAAGCGGGTTGGTAGAGTTATCCACAGCAAAACCAAAACCATCACGAACCGTGCTTGGCCCGAACAGCGGAATCACCACATACGGACCCGGTGGGACGCCCCAATATCCCAGGGTCTGACCAAAATCCTCTTCGTTCTTGTCAAACCCGACCCAGGTAGCTACATCTACCAGGCCGGCCAGGCCAAAGGAGGTGTTTAGCATCAGGCGCCCCGTATCGTTGGCCGCGGCGTCCAGTTTGAATTGCAGCAGATTGTTGGCAAGCACTGAAATATTATTGATGTTACTGAAAAAATTTCTGACGCCCGTGCGCGCGACACCAGGCACGTAACGCGTGTACCCGTTTGCCACTGGACGTAACACCTTACGGTCAACGTACTCGTTGAATGCGTGGACCCTGATATTTACCGGTTCCCACGGATCATACTCCGACGGTTGCTGGGCAAATACGCCACCGGCGGCCATGCCCAGAATGAGACCCAGCGCCAACAATCTGCTAAAACGATACTGCATTCGCTTTTACCGCTCCAAAACATTAGGGCGCGTATTATCCCAGATTCGCAGGTTGCTTTATATAGCCCTATCGGGGGAGAGCCAGCAGCTTACGCAATCGTTTCTCCGACACGGGTCCACGAGTACCCAGTGTCTGGGCGAACAGGGAAACACGCAGCTCCTGAAGCCACCAGGGAAAATCCGCCAGACCGGCATGTTCGCCAACCTGTGCCTGCACCCTGTCCTGACCATACAGATCTGCCAGCTCGTTCAGCACAGCTTGCGTTGCCTGATCTTTATGCCATTGCCCCGGCATCTTATCGAGTCGCTGCTGAATTGCCTTGAGGTACCGGGGATACTCCCAGAGCCAGGCATCGGGTACCGATAACGGGAAGTCACCGGGGAACAGCAGCGCCAGTTGTGCATCGATATCGGTTGCTGCAGCCCGGTGCGTGGCCGGCAAAGCCGACAGCCGACGCCTGATGTCAAACAGCAGATCGTAGGTATCCGTCAGCAGACGGCATAGACGTGCGGCCTGGTCTACCAGATCCGCCTTGCCGGCCGCTAGCAGTGCCTCAAACTCGGCCCGGTTGCCTATGCGCTGTTCATTCAAATGAAAGCCGAGCCGGTACGCCGCCGATACCGCATGTTCCAGCCAGGCTTTGTCCTGCGTAATCAGTTTCAGCCCCAGCGTGTTTTGTACGCGGCCCAATTGTTTGAGGATCATGTTCTTTTGTTGCGCCGTTCTCAGCATCAGCAATCGAGCCAGGCCGCGCTGGGTGGTTTGCTGCGCCCTGTATTCGGTATCACAAAGCACAATGGCGACGCTGTCGCCGTTGTCTTTCAGCGCCGGATAGCGAATCAGCCTGATACCGTCCTGAATCTCTACAGTGGCGGGCAGATCTCCAAAGTCCCAGTCAGTCAGCCCGGAACGCTCCAGGGGATGCTGTCGGGTCCGGGTTGCCGCCGCCGGGCTGTCACTGAACTGCCGTTTCAGACTTGCCAGATCCTGACCTTCAGCCAGCGCCTTGCCGTGTTTGCCCAGCACGCGGATGCGAGGCTGCAGATGCAAGGGGACCGCCGACGGATCCCACTGCTCCGGGGTAATCCGGACCCGTTTCAGCGCCCAGGCCCGATCAGCAAGCAGTTCGGTCAACGCTTGTTCGGACCGGTCGCTGTCGCCCGCGCCCGCCTTGCTCTCCTTACCCGCCCCGTTCTCCTTGCCCGCGCTGCTCAGCGCCTGCGTAACAAAGTCCGGCACTGGCACAAACTGTTTACGCAAGGCCTTGGGCAGACTTTTCATCAACGCCACCGCCCGATCATGGACCAGGCCGGGTACGGCCCAGTCAAGATCACGCTGCACCATACTGGCGATCAGTGGCGCTGGCACATCGATACGGATACCATCCTCGTCACTGCCCGGCTCAAAGCGATAATTGATCGCCAGTTCATTGTGTTGCACCGCGGTACTGTCAGGAAAGGCATACTCGCTGTGCTGATCAATGTCCCGAGCAATCACATGCTGACGCTGCATGCGGAGCGGATCAGTACCCTGTTGTTCGGCCTCCCCGTACCATTGTTCCAGTGCTGCGACTGTATTAACCGAAGGCGGCAGGCGCTCGTCATAAAATGCCGCCAGCTGATCGTCTCCCACAAGAATGTCCGGGCGACGCTCTTTTTCTTCCTGCCGCCGGATGCCTGTCAGCAGTTCCGCGTTGGCCTGATAAAAGCCCAGACTCGTGTCCAGTTGTTCCGCCACCAGCCCTTCACGGATGAAGATGTCGCGACTGAGCTGCGGATCAATACGACCGTAGGACACTGCGCGTTTTTCAATCAGGGTCAGGCCGAACAGACTGATCTTTTCATAGGCGATCACCTCACCGCGCTTTTTCTCCCAGTGCGCCTCAAAATAGTCCCGCCGTAACAGGTGAGGCGCCGCGTCCACTGCCCATTCCGGTTCAATACGGCCCGCCATGGTGGCAAACAGACGGCTGGTTTCGATCAATTCGGCGCTGACTATCCAGCGCGGCATTTTTTTGTATAACACCGAGCTGGGGAACAGGGAGAACTTCCGCCCGCGGCTGCCAAGATAAAAACCGTCCTGGGTTTTCTGCCCCAGCTGGTTCAGAGAACCGGGCAGCATGGCACGATGTATCGCTTCGTAGTCCGCCACCTGCTCTTCTGTGCGTTGCGGCGCCTTATAACCAAGTGACTGGCATGACAGACTAAGCTGGCGATGGGTTTCCCGCCATTCACGCAGCCGCATCCAGGACAGAAAATTATCCTTGCAGAACTTCCTGAACTGCCCCTGCGTCAGATCCTGTCGCTGGCGTTCCACCTCTTCCCACAATATCACCCAGGACAAAAAGTCCGACTCTTTGCTGGCAAATTGCTGGTGCCGTTCCCGGGCCGCCTGGCGCTTGTCTGCCGGCGTCTCGCGCGGGTCCTGCACACTCAGTGCGCTGACGATGATCAGCAGTTCATACAATGTGTGACGTCTGGCGGCTTCCAGCAGCATGCGCCCCAGACGCGGGTCTACCGGCAGGCGGGCCATGGCACGACCGGTATCGGTCAGTCGGCGCTCGCGATTGATGGCACCCAGCTCATCCAGCAGCTTAAAACCATCATTGATGGCCCGCCGGTCAGGGGCTTCGACAAAGGGGAACTGGCCGATATCCCCCAACTTCAGCAACAGCATCTGTAGTATGACTGCGCTGAGATTGGTGCGTTGAATCTCCGGATCAGTGTATTCTGGCCGACTCAAAAAATCGCTCTCGCTGTACAGGCGGATACAGATACCGCTGGCCACCCGGCCACAGCGACCAGCGCGCTGATTGGCACTGGCCTGGGACACCGGTTCAATCGGCAGACGCTGCACTTTACTCTGCACGCTATAGCGGCTGATACGCACCAGGCCGCTGTCGATCACATACCGGATGCCCGGCACCGTCAGTGAGGTTTCTGCGACATTGGTGGACAAAATGATACGACGCCCCTTGTGCGGGGCAAAAATACGCTGCTGTTCATTCTGGGTCAGCCGCGCATACAGCGGCAGTATTTCCGCCTGCCTCAGTTCCTGTTTGCGCAGCGCCATGGCCAGGTCACGGATTTCCCGTTCGCCACTCAGAAATACCAGTACGTCACCCGGTGGCTGCCGCCGTTCCCGCTCGATACGCTCGAGCCTGCGCAAGGCCTGCATGACGCCGGCAAACAACACGTCCTCGTCTTTGTCGCTGGCCTGATCCTGGCTGTCGCTGCCCAATTCTGCCGGGTCCTGATACAGAATCTCCACCGGATAGGTCCGTCCCGACACACTGATGATGGGTGCACCGGAAAAGTGACTGGAGAATTTTTCTACATCTATGGTTGCCGAGGTAATGATGATCTTCAGGTCAGGGCGTTGACGACTCAGACGCTTGAGGTATCCCAGCAGGAAATCAATGTTGAGACTGCGCTCGTGCGCCTCATCAATGATCAGCACTTCGTATTTGTTGAGATAACGATCCTGCTGGATTTCCGCCAGCAGAATGCCGTCGGTCATCAGCTTGATAAACGTGTGTTCATTGGTGTTGTCGCTAAAGCGGACCTGATAACCCACGCCCTGCCCCTGTCTCTTATACACATCTCCGAGCCCACGAGACAGGCAGAAATC
>CAJXPR010000097.1 GCA_913058135.1 uncultured Gammaproteobacteria bacterium | reverse complement strand
CGCCATCCCACCAGCCGCGGGAGTCGCCGTGCCACAATTCGATGCGCTCGTCGGCATGAGGTTTGTCGCCCAGCGGGACAATTCTGACGTCGTGTATCATTTCCTGAATGATGGCAACCGTGTCCTCACTCTGCACGATCTGGTAGTAGCTGTTGTAGCCCGCCATGATGTAGGGCATGCCCCAGGTGATGCAGCGCTCCTGTAACGGGCGGCCGAGGTAGGAGTCGGTGGCGCCGGGGCGATTGGCGGCACGTTCCTGCATGCGCGCACGGCCTTCTTCGGTCATCGGAGGAATGCGGCCATTGGGTGGATCGACAATCAGGGATGTGCGATTTTCCAGGTTGCGATCGACCATCCAGGCTGCATCGTAATTGCCAGTGGCAGGGTCGTAGGACTCAACTTCCCCGGTGATGACTGCATTGAGAAAACCATCACCGAACAGGGCATCGCCGCCGCTGGCTTCAATCTCGGCTGCCTGAGCTCGTAGCTCGGCAAATTCGTCAGCCGTCAACTCAGGCCGGTCGCCAAAAAATTCCGGACGCTCCAGCGGCGTGCTGCTGTTGTTGGCCCATACGCCCTGCAGGTCGGGGTGGCCATTGATGGTGCGTGGCACCTGCCAGTCGGCGTCCTGTGCAAAGGTGTAGAAGCTGCTGGTGCACAGCAGCGCCAGTAAAGCGGGTCTGTGAAACGCTGTTTTCATGATGGTGTGCTCCACGTGTCCGGGTTATGGGGTGACCGGTTCCTGAATGGTAAAGGGCATGCCGCGCGGCGGCTCCCGATCCGGTGGTGCGTCCTTGTTAAGGTAGCCGTAGATCAGTTCTTCGGCAAATTCCACGCACTTGAATTCAAGCAACTGGGCGTTATCTTCCATGCGTCGATATAACGGTAAACGCAGGGTCCAGGGGCGGGTAAAAGTCGCCGGGTCGCGAATCTCTGCTTCATAGCGGATCAGATTGGGGTTTTCCAGTGTGTAGCGCTCAATGACTTCGAGCTGATCGCTGTGATGATTACCGGCATGGTCGAACCAGGTGTAGGGCATAAAATCAGTGACCCTGATGACCAGCGTGTCGCCCTCCCAGTGGCCACGTGAATGGCCCATCCAGGCCGGTACCGGGCCGTCGAAGTCAGGTTGATCCATGTACACAATACGCATGGCACTGGCGAATTCGTAGGCCATGACCGTATGTTCAGGTGACTGCACAATCTGAAACGGGAAGGGCATGTAGTTGGCGCGCGGCACGCCAGGCATGTAGCACTTTCCCACCGGGTCAAGTGCAGCCCAGTCCTGGGCGTTTTTGTTCCGGGTTTCCAGAGCCGCTGGCGTGTACGGAATCGGGCCGTCCTGGACGACGCCCAAGGTGGCAGGAATAGCACCATTGGCGCCCATGCGGTAATCGGGGCCGGCCCTCGCGGCGCCGGGCTCCAGGTTCCAGTGAGTGCTGCCCAGCGCCTGCCACAGACCGTTCAAGTCCGGCTTCCCGTCCGCGGTGCGCGGAATGTCCGCGGGCTGTGCGCTCACTGTTGTGCTAATGCCTGTCAGGCTTACTGCCACCACGGCGGCCAGTACTGACGCCGTTATGAAGTCTTTCGACATACTTGTTCTCCCGCGTGTTCTTCTTTATTGTGTCGGGGTGCTTGTGTTGCCCAACTATCCCACAGAGAAGTAAACATGTCTACGCTGGTTGCGGTGTACGGAACCCTCAAACGAGGGTTGAGCAACGACCATTATCTGCAGACAGCCACGTACCTGGGCAATGATATTCTGACGTCGATTTCGCTGTATGATCTGGGCGCTTATCCCGGTGCCAAGGCGGAGTCTTCCGCCGGCATTGAGGTCGAGGTTTTTGCGGTAACGGCACAACAGTTGCAGGCACTTGATGTGCTGGAAGAGTATGAACCCGAGGCGCCTTTATGTGGTTTGTATGACCGCCGCCTGTTCAGTACCCGTTTCGGGGCGGCCTGGATCTATCTTTACAACCCGTCGGTGTCGGCATTGGCGCCAATAACGGCAGGCAGCTGGCGGCCACGGACACGCTAGGCAACGTTTTTTAGTTTCATTTCCCGGAGGTAATGCTTGTGTTTGACGACAACATGAAAGTTTCTGATCGAAAAGCCGGTGGCACTATCAGGCTGCAGGCAGTATCGCCTTCGCGTCTGGCGATGGCAGCGGTGTTTGCCTCTTCAATGTTATTGGCTGCGTGCGGACCTGCGGAAACGCCGTCAACCACGGCACCTGAACCGGCTGCTGCGGCGCCGGTAACCAGCGCGCCTGCGGCTGAAAGTGAGGCGGAGCTGATTGAACGGGCCCGCGCTATTCACGAGCGGGTCATCGTCATGGATACCCATGTTGATATCAATACCGCGAATTTTGCGCCAGGCACCAATTACGTCCAGGACCTCGATACGCAGGTCAATCTGCCCAAGATGGAAGCCGGCGGTATGGATGTCGCCTGGTTCGTTGTGTACACCGGCCAGGGACCGCTCACTGAAGAAGGTTTCGCCGCTGCTGAAGCCAATGCCATGGACAAATTCAGTGCAATTCAGCGATTGGTGAACGAAATTGCACCGGATCAGATCGAACTGGCCTATACGTCTGACGATGTTCGCCGCATTGTCGATAGTGGCAAGAAAGTTGCCATGATCGGCGTCGAAAATGCTTATCCCATGGGCATGGATATCAGCATTGTACGCCGCTACTACGAGCTTGGTGCCCGGTATATATCGCTTGCGCACAACGGTCACAGCCAGTTTGCCGACTCCAATACCGGTGAGCGCGATGACGTCTGGTTGCACAATGGGCTTAGCGATCTGGGTCGACAGGCTATCGCCGAAATGAACAAATGGGGCATTATCATTGACGTGTCCCACCCGTCGTATGAGTCCAACAAAGAGACGATTGAACTGTCGCGTGCGCCGGTGATGGCGTCACATTCGTCGGCCAGAGCACTGGATCCCAATGTCAGCCGCAACCTTTACGATGATGAACTGCTCGCCATTCGCGACAACGGTGGCGTGGTGCAGGCAGTTGCATTTCGCGGCTACGTGGACTCCGAGAAGCAGCAAGCCTATGCAGAGGCCATGCGCACATTAGAGGCTGACGTGGCAGACGATCTCGGGTTCACCTTACTGGAGTCCGCTGAAGTACGCGCACTGGAGCCGGCTGCATTGAACACCTACCAACAGCAACTGGATGATATCAGAGGGGTAGTTGCATCCCGGAGGGCAGCCGAGGTCGATGCGGTGGCCCCGCCGGTGGACGTCAGCGACTTTGTTGATCACATCGATTACATGGTGGAGCTGATTGGTGTTGATCATGTCGGTATCAGCGGTGATTTCGACGGCGGTGGTGGGGTAACCGGTTGGGCTGATGCGTCGGAGACTTTCAATGTGACACTGGAACTGGTGCGCCGTGGGTACAGTGAAGACGATATAGCCAAAATCTGGGGCGAGAACGTGCTGCGGGTGCTGGATGAGGTGCAGCGCATCGCCGAGGAGATTCAGGCAGCAGAAGGCGTCTGAGACCGTCGCCTTCAACTTGTTCAGACGTTCCCCTGGTTATGGTAATCCGTGACCTTCTGTGTGTGATCTGCTGTTAAGGGTATGCAGAAGGCCGCTGCTCCGGAAAACACTACTGGCAACTGCCTGTGGCAAGACTTTCGGGTTGTCATCAATCAGGGTGAATTGCCTGGCGGCCCGGGTAATGCCGGTATAGATCAGCTCTCTTGTCAGCACCGGGTTATCATATTGCGGCAGTATCAATGCTGTGTGTGCAAATTCCGATCCCTGCGACTTGTGCACGGTCATGGCAAACACGGTTTCCACCGACTGCAGTCGACTGGGCAGTATCCAGTGTACCGGTTTGTGCGGATCGGTGCCGGGGAAAGCCACCCGCAACATCCAGTCCGTGCCACCTGGCACTGACCTGGGAAAGGGCAGGGTGATGCCGATGTCGCCGTTCATCAGATCCAGGTTGTAATCGTTGCGTGTCACCATTACCGGACGACCCGCATACCATAAGGCCTCATCGTGCTGCGATGACAGAACGCCGGCACTACGCAGGATGGTGGTTATCCGTTCATTCAGTCCCTCGACACCGAATTCACCCTTGCGCAACGCGGCGAGCAGCTGAAACTGCCCGTGTGCCCGTATCACGGTCAGTGCCCAGGCGTCCCAGTCCTCCATGCCTGCTTCCAGAGCAGGGGGGTGTTTTATCCGCTGCAGATAATGACCATAACCGGCCTCGGTATCGCAGATCAGGCGGGCAAACGCGGGATCCTGAACGCTGCCTATTTTTATTCGTTGCAGCTCGGTGAACCGGCCGTCGAAGAAAGCATTCAGTGTCTGCACATCGGCACTGGTATTGACCGCCTGCGCCAGCTTGCCTATCCCGGGAATAGCACCAAAACGATGGCTATAGCGCAACATGGTGACAGCCTGGTCGAGCGGACTGCCGTCGGTGTCGATCAGATTGTCGGGAACCGATTGCCCGGTGACTCTGGTTATCCAGGCTGCTGTATGCGGTGTGTAATGTGCCTGGCCGGCGTGCTGACACAGGCTACCCAGCACCGCGCCAGCTTCAACAGAGGCAAGCTGGTCCTTGTCACCGAGCAGAATCAGACGGGATTGCGCGGGCAGGGCATCCAGTAACAGCGCCATGAGTTCCACATCAACCATCGAGGCCTCGTCGACGACCACCACATCCGCCGGTAGCGGATTGCCGGCATGGTGCCTGAAAAAGCGACTGTTGCGAATGGGACCGAGCAGGCGATGCACGGTGCTGACCTCACCCGGTATAAGCGTCAGATCATGCTGAGCCAGTTGTGATGTGATCGATACACTCAGCCGCGCTGCTGCCTTGCCGGTCGGCGCTGCCAGCCGGATACGCAAAGGCGCCTGGCGCGATGTGGCGGCCTGCATATCCTGCAGCACCGCCAGCAGCCTGACAACCGTCGTGGTTTTGCCTGTACCCGGGCCGCCGGTAATGATGGCAAATCGATTGCGGGTGGCGAGGGCGCAGGCAATTTTTTGCCAGTCGCACTGGACGGGGTCTTCGGGTTCCGGGTTGGTGTGCGACAGCCGCTTGAATATTACATCAATGGTATTTGCCAGCCGGTCTTCGTCAATGGCTGGCGGTGACATCAGCCGTTGCTGAATGCTGTTTGCCAGAGTCTGCTCGTAGCGCCAGAACCGCCGCAGATACAGCAGTGGTCGACCGCTGCTATGATCAAGTACGAGGGGCTCGTTATTGTTTCCGATCAGGGCCGTATCCTGCAGCCGGGCCAACCACTGTTCGACATTCAGTCCGGCCAGCAGCTGTTGTGGCGTGAGCGCGGGTTGATGTGCAGGGGCTTCCGGTGGCAGCGACAAGGCCCGGTCCGGTTCCGCCAGGCAGTAGTCAATATCCAGACAGACATGGCCATGACCGTTCTGGTGGCTGGTCAACGCTGCTGCCAGCAGAAGTGCTGCCGGTGTCTCCGGTACCTGCCGGTAGAGGAATACGGCGAATTCGGCATCCAGCCAGCGTATCCAGCCCGCCCGTGCCCAGTCGTCGAGAATCCGCAGGAATTGTTGTGAATCCCTCAGTATTGCGCTGGCATCGGTAGGCAACTGCGCTATGTCAAAATGCATGTCTGTTGTCATTAGAACAGAACCTCCTGCTGACCGGGCACAGGCACAACCTTGCCGGAATGGAACAGTTCGTCCAGCGCCATGATAAACGCCAGCGGTGGTTTGTCTGCCATCAGCCCGTTGGTCTGTGAGGCGTGACCGCGGAGGAAAAAATACAGAGCGCCGCCGACGTCCCTGTCGTAATCGTAGTCAGGTAACCGGCTGCGTAGCAGGCGGTGTAATGCCAGCAGGTAGATGGCGTACTGCACGTCATAACGGCTGTGCCGGATTTCATGTGCCAGGGCTTCTTCGGAGTAGCTGCTGTCGTCTGGCCCCAGATAGTTGGATTTCCAGTCAGCAACGTAGTAACGGCCCTTGTGTTCAAATACCAGGTCGATAAAACCTTTCATCATGCCATTCAGTGTCGCCGGCAGCAGCGCGGGGCGAGGCTCGCCTGGTTGCAGGTAGCGCAGACAGAGACTGTCCAGTTTCTGCACCGCAACCTGGTGAGTGGAAAACAGGAACTCCATCTCGGCCTGCCGTGACTGCAACTGAACCAGTTGCATCGAGGTTTGGTCAGGTAGTGTGAAAGGTGTGGTCAAAAAATCCGGCAGCCAGCTATCAAGGCGTTCTATGTCTTCCTGCCAGCCACGTTGTGAACAACGTTGATCAAGCATGAATAGCCGGCCATCGTTGTTGTTTACGGCATTGGCAAAGCCTTCAGCTTCCGCCCACTCCAACAGGCCGTGCAGAAACGTACCCGGTTTCGGGCCCCGATGAAAACCGTGCAGACCCGGGGTCTGGCGACTGAATTCACGGCGCGCGCTATCGCCGCTGGCAGGCAACGGATCACGGACAGCCAGGTGCTCCTCCCGGGCCTGGTCATCCTGTGGCGCTTCCGGTTCGCGCGGAAACATGAGGCTCATGCGCGGGTCGGCAGCGCCCGTTTTTAGTGCCGAGTAACTGGCTATCCACCAGTTTTCCACCGGGCTGCGACTGCACACCCGGGCCGGCTTTACGGCCTTTGCGGGCACCTCCGACGAGGTGTGGAGAAAGTCGTCCGGGTCACGTATTCTGGGCGCGGCTTTTAACTTGATATTGTCGCACTCCTCGTCCCAGCGTTGCAGGGTATCGGCGACGTCAATCGCTTCCAGTGGTTCGCCGCCCCCCATCAGATAACCCAGGGCGCTTTTGTGATTGACCGTTTTTGGACTGTTGCCCACACAGATGGCGGCCGCGCCCAGCCAGAGACCATGACGCGCGCGCGTGAGCGCGACATACAATAGTCGCATGTCTTCTGACAGGCGTTCATGGTCTGCCTGCTGCCAGGCGTCTGCGTCCAGCTTGCTACCGGCGATTTCCATGCGCCGGATTTCACTTTGCTCATCACCAACAATCATGACCTGTCTGACCCGGTTGTCGATCTGTTTCACGGCAGGCGCGAACGGCAGACAAACCAGTGGGTATTCCAGACCCTTGGCCTTGTGGATGGTCACCACGCGGATCAGATCGTTGTCGCTTTCCAGGCGCAGTACTTCCTCGTCGCCCGGGTTCTGCATCTGTTCAGCCAGATGGCGGATGAGGGCCTGTTCGCCTTCATGCTGCACGCTGGCTTTTTGCAGGTACTCTGCCAGGTGCAACAGATTGGTCAGGCTACGCTCGCCGCCACTGGATTTGATCAGGCGTTGGGGCAGTTGATGGAACTGCATCAGCCGGCGCAGCATGGGCAGCACACCCTGGGTTTGCCAGAGCCGTTGCAAGTTGCGGAACAGCTCGGTTTCCGCTTCCCAGGCGAGCTCATCACGGTTCAGCAGTTCCAGTCGCGGCAGTGCCAGGTTGAGAGAAGCGGTTGCCAGTGCCGCCCGCAACTTGCGTTCATCCGTTGGTTCGGCGCAGGCACGCAGCCAGCGCAATACGTCCGCAGCCTCGGCACTGGCAAATACCGATTCCCGATCCGACAGGTAGACACTGGCCAGGCCATAAACCTGCAGGGCATTACGAATTTCATCGGCCTCGCCGCGATGACGTACCAGGATGGCAATGTCCTGCGGCCGCAGACGGACAAATCCGGTGTCGGACTGAAAACCGGTTTGTGTGTCGTGCAGCCAGCCGGCGATTTCGCCGGCGCAACGCAAGGCAATCTCCTCACGGAAGCGCGTGATGGCGATGGTCTCGATGCTGTCTTCCAGATCATCACTGCTGGCGCCCAGGTGCCAGAAAGTGACAGCTGGCGCTGGTTTTTTGCTGATCAGCAAGGTTTCCTGACGGCCCCGGGCATCTACCGGTAGAAACGGCAACGGGTTCTGGTCGCCCTCCCGGAATCGGAACGCCCCATCAGGAAATGCTTCGGCCTGCCGGAACAGGTAATTGATACCATCAACCACGCCCGTGGTCGAGCGATAGTTGGTGTCCAAATTGAAATGCCGCCCGGCGGTAGCCCGACGTGCTGCCAGATAGGTGTGAATATCGGCATTACGAAAGGAGTAGATGGCCTGTTTGGGGTCGCCAATCATGATCAGGGCGCTATCCTGCAGGTTGCTGCCAAGCTGATATATCCTGTCAAAGATACGGTACTGCAATGGGTCGGTATCCTGGAACTCGTCAATCATGGCGACCGGGTAGTCACGGCGAATCTGTGTGGCCAGCTTGTTACCCAGCGGACCTTGCAGGGCGCGATCCAGTTGCAATAATAAGTCGTCATACCCCAGCTCGGCTTTTTCTTGCAGACGCCTTTGCAGCGCTGTTTCCAGCCAGAGCCGGGCGTGGCTGAGCACCATGGCGCGAACATCCGGGGCGGTACTGTTGGCGGCGGCTGCTTCAGCTTCCATCCAGTCGGCGATCGCGGCCAGAGCTGGATGCTGGGGCTGGTCAGGCGCTTTTTTGCCGCCAGTCAGTCTCCATTGACCCTGGGCGAAGCGGGCCATGCGCGCTGGCGCCTCGTCGCCCAGCGCCCAATTGACAAGGCTCTGTTTCAGATCCGCAAAATCTTCCGGGGTTTTGGCTTCAGCATAGGTGTTCTTGTTCAGCATCGGTTGCAGGGCATCAAGCAGATCTTCAAGTTCGGCTGTGTTCTGCGACCAGGCCTCCCGTGCCCTGTCCTCAAGGCGGGCGATTTCCTGTGCCTGCGTGGCAAAAGTAGCCAACACCCCCTGCAGGTCGGTGACATCCGGCACGCGGCGACCGGCGAACGTGAGTTCTGTGCCGGTTTTATTTATCAGTGGCCGCACGGACTGAAGCAAGGTGTCAGGGTCACCGAATTCCCGGGCAATGATGTGCGCCGTGGCGGCCGGCAAGGCGTAAAAGTGCTGGCGCCAGTAGTCGCGTATCAGGTCGGCGAACATGTCCTGCTGATTGGTCACCAGGGTTTGCTGAAACAGACTGCCGCTGTCAAAAGCATGTTCGCGTAACATACGATAACACCAGCCATGAATTGTTGAGACTGCCGCCTGATCCATGCTCTGTGCTGCCAGGCTCAGCAGGCGTGCGCACTGTGGCCATTGTTCGGGTTCATAGTCGTTTCGCAGGGCGCCCAGAATGTCATCGCAGGGTTCGTCGGCGTTGAGGAAGCAGCGTGCCGCGTCCGAGAGCCGGGCGCGAATACGGTCTTTCAGCTCCTGGGTCGCGGCGTCGGTAAAGGTCACCACCAGGATGTCTTCCGGACCGAGGGCTGTTGTGAATGCCGCGACCCCGCCGTGCTGCAGGACCAGCCGGGCGTAAAGCAGAGCGATAGTGAAAGTTTTGCCGGTGCCGGCGCTGGCTTCAATCAATTGGCTGCCGCGCAAGGGGAAGCTGCGGATATCCAGAGGCTGACTCATGGTGCGGCCTCCTGGTCAGGCTGGACGTGATCGCGATGCAATTGCCAGTGCTCGACCAGGTCTTTGTACAATTGTGTGCTGTGATCAGCAAAAGCATTGTTGTCTGTCTGCATGTCCCGTATTGATATATCGTCTGGCAGCCTGCCGCTCAGCAGGTCAGTAAAACAGGGCCACAGACGCGACAATGCTTCACTGGATTGTACCTGGCCGGAGGTACTGTAGCTGCCTTCGTATTCCGCCTGCGCCGCGTTCAACGGCGCTTTTTCGGGGTCCGTGGTCAGGAACGCGCAACTGGTTTTGACTTCGGCGGCCAATGGCTGCTGCAGATTCTGCCGGTACAGGGTAAGCAGTTTTAGCAGCATCAGCTGTGCGCTATCAGCATCCAGCGGCGCCAGTACTTCGTTGGTGTCCGGGCCCAGCACATGGGTGGCCACTGGCCCGTGCAGTTGCGCTGCCAGATGAGCAGGCCAATGCCTCGCCAGGTAATGCCATTTGATCGTGCCTTTTGCCTTGCCCCGGCCACCGCTTTTGCCCGCCCAGATCTGACCGCTCAGCATGACGTAGCGCAGGCGTTTGCCATCGGCGCCGCAACGCACATCGTTGATGCTGTCTTCCAGCACCAGTGTGTGATCGGCAAGGCTGACCTGAACGGGCAGCGAACCAAGCTCTGTGCTGGTAGCGATCAGATCCTGACAGCGACGCAATGGTTTTAACAACGGTCGTGTCAACGCCGTGTGGTAGAGGTCGGCAAACGGCGGCATAGGCAAGCTGCCCCGACCTTGTTGTCTGTCAATCAGACGCTCCAGCATGGCCTCAATATCAGGTTCATTTTCCGTGTTCGTGCGTAAGTGGCGATGGGCATCGTGAATCAGCTGGTCCTGAATCTGCCATTGGCTCAGACCGTTGATGGCAAACGACTCATGATCGTCTCCGGTCAGCTCGTCTTTGGCAAAAACCACGCCCAGGCGCTTGTCAAAAAACACCTCAGCGGGATTCCGCAACAAGGCGCTGAGATCCTGCAGGCCGATGACTGTCTGACTGTCATCATCAATGGTAACCGGGCTGGCGCTCGCGAGCGGTCTCTGTCCTTCCTCAGGTGCCCACTCAGCCGCATAGGTGGTCAGCCTGGAATCGGCGCTGAAATAGGCAGCACTGAATGGTTGCAACGGATATTCGTAAGTGATGCTGCGCAACACCTGTTGCCCATCGTCGACCGTGTCTTTGATATAATCACGCAATTGCGCAACCAGCACTGACGGTGGCCGCTCGCTGTTGTCGCGGATACTGCGTCCGGCCCAGCTGACGGTCAACGATTCGCGCGCCGATAACAGGGCTTCAAGAAACAGATAACGATCATCTTCACGGCGCGATCTATCCCCTGGCCGGTAGTCCTGTCGCATCATGTCAAAATCAACTGCAGTGACCTGGCGCGGATAGTCACCATCGTTCATACCCAAAAGGCAGATATGTCTGAACGGGATGGCCCGCATCGGCATCAGCGTGGCAAAGTTCACGGCACCGGCCAGAAAGCGCTGGCTCAACTCCAGTTCGTCCAGGGACTCAAGAAAAAATTCACTGACCACGTCAATGGGCAGTGTGTCATTGAAACCAGCTTGCGCACAGGCGTCCGTCCAGCTTTGCAATCGTTGTTCAGCGCGACTGATCAACATGGCATCGCGATCATCTGCCGCCACAAAACACTCATTGAGCAGCGCGCTGATGCGGGTGCTCCAGGTGCTGACGTCTGCAGGCAGCCGGAACAGCACCCAGTAGTGTTCCAGCACCCGCAGCAAGTGCGTGAGCTTGCCAATCAGCGCCGCGCTGAGCCCACCGATTTCGGCAAAGGGTTCGATGTCCTGCCAGCTATCGCCATCGCCGACAGCATAACCCAGGAGCATACGGCGCAGGCCAAAGTGCCAGGTGTTCTGTTCCAGTGCCGTATCGTTGAGTGACGCCGGCATGCCCTGCGCGATGCGTTGTTCCGCGTTCAACCCCCAGCGTATGCCGGCACCTTCCACCCAGCGGTGCAACAGTGCTTTGTCCGCGACGTCCAGGTCAAACGCTTTTTGCACTGCAGGCACATCCATCAGGTCCAGCAGTTCGCTGACTCCAAATCGTGACGATGACAAATTCATCAGCATTGACAGTGCCAGATAAACGGGCGCTTGATGGCGCTTGCCCTGGTCGGAGATGGTGAACGGAATGAAGCGTGTGTCATCCCGGTTGATGCGACCGAAAACCGCCTGAATATGTGGCGCAAATTGATTGATGTCAGGCACCATGACCAGAATATCGCGCGGTCGCAAGGCCGGGTCGTTGGCGAACAGGTCAAGCAGGTGATCCTGCAGGATCTCCACCTCACGCTGCGTGCTGTGGGCGATATGGAAACTCAGGCCCTTGCCAAAATCGATACCGGTGTTGGCAGCGCGGGCTTCATCAATACTTCTTAAATGAAAGATGTCACCCTGGATGCGGCTTAGCAGCGTGCTTTCCTGCGGCGCCTCGAACAGATCGATATCGAGTTTATTATCCTGAAAAATCTTTTCGTAGTCAGCGCGATTGTCATGTTCATCGAGCAGACGGATATAGTCGCGACCCTGTTTGCCCCAGGCGGCCAGCAACGGATTGCCACGCAGGAACAGCTCATCGACCGCGCTGCTATCGGTGATTGCCGGCATGTCCGCACGCGGTGACTGGCGCTTGTAAGGTCTGGCAAACAGGCGCTGGGCGATATGCGGTTCGATGATGTCACCCCAATAGTGTGTGCAGGGGTTGTGCACACACAGCAACACCTGCGTGCAGCGGGCGATAGCCGCCAGTACTTCAAGACTTTGCAGGGGCAGGGAGGAAATACCAAACACCACTACCCGACGCGGCAGGGTGGCGGGGCGGGTCTCCGGCGTCAACGCCGCGCAGGCATCCAGAAATTGCTGGTGCACTTGGGCGCGACCGCTGTCGCGTGCCTCGGGGGCGATATCGCGCAACAACCTCCGCCATAATTCAGCCTGCCAGCTTTGTTCAGCGGGAAGGTCGGTCAGTTGATTCTGTCGGGTGATCCGGTCCAGGCCCCGGGCCCAGTCCTGCAGCCAGTCAGCACGGTATATTTGATACTGGTCGAGCAGGTCAGCCAGGCGCTGGGCCAGCTGGAATTGTTTGCGCTGGCCGCTGTCGTCACTCAGGAAATGCCTCAGCGCCTCAAACTCGGGTTCCGCCAGCAGGGTTGGCAGCAGGCGCAACAGGCGCCAGCTCAACAGGCTCTTGTCGTAAGGCGACGTCTCCGGCAGGTCGCCCAGCACGGCGCGATAGGCCTGCCAGTGGAAACGGCCGGGCAGGCTGATATTCATGGCGGCGGCGATGCCACAGCCGGGTTCGGCGGCATCCGTGTCGGCGGCCAGGGCCAGTTTCAGCCATTGCGCGATGCCGTTGCTCTGTACCAGCAACGTTTCGTTTTCCAGCGGTGTCAGCGGATTGCGTCCCAGCCAGGCCACGGTTACCTGCCGCAGTTGTTCCAGCCGGTTGCTTTGCAACACCATGAAACCCGGTTGTATCGGTGGGGCGGCGGAACGCGCCGGATTTGCTTGCGGCGCAGTAATTTTGGTGCCTGCTGAACTCATTGACTGACCTGTACCTGTGCTGTCTGTCTTTTTGTCATGACGGTTTGTATGATTTTTTGTATGGTTGGGAGTATAAGGCTTTTGCCGGTGATTGGTATGGTGCGTTATGCGCTGCGCTGGTGTAATCTGCGCGGATTTTTCCGTCACTCATCCCGAGAGTTCGCCAGCATGTCCGAGACTGAAAACGCCGTTACCGGCAACCTCTATGCTGGTCTCTCGCTGTACTACGATCAGTTCTGTGCCGAGGTGGACTACGCAGGTCAGTGTGCATTCGCGGCGCGGGTGTTTGCCGGCTTTGCGCGTTCCGGCGGACGGGACTATCTGGACCTGGCCTGTGGTACCGGCCAGCATTTGCAGGAAATGACACGCCTGGGGTTTGTGCCCACCGGACTCGACAACAGCCCGGCGATGTTGGCGCAGGCCCAGGCACGATGCCCGATGGCGCTGCTGTTGCTGTGTGATCTGGCTGAGTTTGACCAGTTGGCCGGGTATGATCTGATCAGCTGCTTTTTGTATTCAATTCATTACAGCCATCCGCTCAGCCAGTTTGCTGAGACACTCAAGCGTGCCTGGCACGCCCTGAAACCGGGTGGGGTTTTTGTGTTTAATACCGTTGACGCCCGCGGCGCCCGCGATGAGCACAAAGTGGTGACACGGGTGCACGCGGCGGACGCGACACTGACTTTCACTTCAGGCTGGCACTACCGGGGGCAGGGAGAGGTGCTCGATCTGCGCCTGTCCATATATCGTGAGTCAGCCGGCAGCACACAAACATGGCACGATCAACATACCATGACCGCGCTTACCATCCCTGAGCTGGAACGGTTGCTGCTGGCCAACGGTTTTGAGGTCACGCTACTGGAGCATGATTATGAGCGCCTGGCCCCGTGGGGTGGTGACAGTTTTAATGCGATTGTGGTGGCGACCAAGCCTCAGTGATAGCACAAGGATGCCGGCTTAAGCGGAACCGATGCACCAGAAACACCAGAATTCGGGCGGTCGGTAAAACGTAATCAGACGCCCAAAGCTGATCACTGCTATCCAGCACAACAGGGAGATCAGCGCCACCAGTCTTGCCGCGCGCGGCACAACAACGTCATTGGGAAGGGCGCGAACCCGGGGCGCCAGCAGCGCGTAAAACGCCAGCAGATTGATGCCGGCGATCAGCATGGCCAGCATTTTCAACTGAAACGCCGGGTTGTAGACATACTGGCCCGGGTCGCTGACCAGAAACATGAAACCAGTGATGAGGTTCAGCACAAAACCGGCGACGCCCCAGAGCACCAGCGAGTGCAGGGCCGCAACATTGATGCCCCGGCCGACACCCAGCAGACGCAGGTCAAACAGCCCCACAGTCCCCAGTAACAGGGTGAGCCCGATAAAGTGCAGAGACTCAATGGCCGGCCAGCCCCACTGCGTATTCATGAAGGCAAAAATGCCGGTGTTGTGGCCGATTGTACTGAGGATTTCTACCATTCTCAGGGTACCCCCACCAGCCACGAGGCAAGGAGTACACTATGGGTATAGGCCAGAAAGCGTCCTGATGCAATCACGCCGAACCACAGTGCAATGGTGACCAGGGCCGACAGGCGAACAGGCAATTTCCCTTGCGTCAGCAAGCGCTGTGTGGGCGCGGTCAGTCTGAGCGTCAGCCAGATCGCACCGCTGAGCATGATCAATTTAATAAAAAACAGTGGGTTGGTCAGCGCCTTGGCAGGATAGCCCGCGAGCAGCAACAACCCGGATGTCGCGGCGACAAGCAGGCCGAACCACAACAACGGCTGGAACCTGTGTAACATGGACGGCGGAATTTGCCGGGCAAAGCCCAGCGCGCGCAAGGCGCTGGCCACCCCTATACCAGCCATCAGGCCCATGCTCAGCGAGTGAAACACCAGTATGGTGGGAAACACCCACCACAGTTCCCGTATGGCGGTGCTGAAACCAGTCAGTTCAAAGCTGGCATACAGTTCCAGCACGGTTGTATGGCCGCCTTACCGGCTTGAGGCTTCTGCTTCGGCACGGCGGGCCCCGGCCAGCACCCCGGGCAGGGCATAGTTGCCCTCGTGGCAGGCATATTCGTACATGGGTTCATCAGCGGATTTGGCATTGAACATCAGTTCACCCGTCCACGGCTGACTGAACACGGTGGGGTCTTCCACCGTAAAGGTGTAAACGATTTCCGACGATGATACCCGTTCAAAGCGTTCGGTCACAGTCAGGTTCTCAGAGGCGCCAAACACGGTATGTTGCGGATGATAGCCGGTGGTGGTGACGACCAGCGTATCACCCTCCTGTCTCTTATACACATCTCCGAGCCCACGAGACAGGCAGAAATCTCGTA
>CAJXPR010000096.1 GCA_913058135.1 uncultured Gammaproteobacteria bacterium | reverse complement strand
TCTTTGACCAGACTGGCTTCAGGGTATCGCGCCGTGGGTTTGGTGAAATGCTGTTTCGGTTCCAGCTTCTGCAGCGCCAGCTCTTCGCCTTCACTGACATCCGGAAGCACCACGTCTTCCTCTTTGGTAGGCAGTACCCGCAGATAACCGTCGAACTGCATGATGCGACCTTTGGTGCTCAATTCAAAGTCACCGGCGGTCACCGATATTTTGCTGCTCAGGTAGCGTGCCGGCGGCATCTGGCAGGCTACAAAATGCGCCCAGATCAATGCATACAGGCGCTCGGCATCACGCTCCATGCCTGACAGCGAGGTTGGTGAGGTATTCACGTCAGTCGGCCTGATCGCCTCGTGCGCTTCCTGAGCGCCTTCACGCGCACTGTACTGAATGGCTTTTTCCGGCAGATACTTGCTGCCGAACTGATCCTCAATATAGTCACGACACATCTGCAGGGCATCAGCACTCAGGTGCGTGGAATCGGTACGCATGTAGGTGATGTAACCGGCCTCGTAGAGACGTTGCGCCATCATCATGGTTTTCTTGACGCCGAAGCCCAGCCGCGTGCTCGCTGCCTGTTGCAGGGTCGAGGTAATCAGCGGCGGACGCGGTTTTGAACTGGTTGGTTTATCCTCACGGGCACTGACCACAAAGGTCGCATCTTTTAATGCCGCTTCCGCTTTGGCCGACTCTTCCGCGCTGCCCGGTCGGTAATTTTCGCCGCCCTGTTTGATCACCTGCAGGCGAATGGCGTCTTTGGCCATGTTGGTGGTGTCGGCAAACAGCTCCCAGTATTCTTCAGGGACAAAGGCACGGATTTCACGTTCGCGCTCAACAATCAGCAGCACCGCGACCGATTGCACACGACCGGCGGACAGGCCGCGGGCAACTTTGGCCCACAGCAAGGGCGACACCATGAACCCGACCACACGGTCGAGGAATCGACGCGCCTGCTGTGCTTCCACATAACGCATATCCAGATCACCAGGATGGGAAAATGCCTCATTAATGGCTTTTTTGGTGATCTCGTTGAATACCACACGGCGGTAGCGGCTCTCGTCACCGCCAATGGCTTCCTTCAGATGCCAGGCGATGGCCTCCCCCTCTCTGTCCAAGTCCGTCGCCAGATAGATGGTGTCAGCGCTTTTGGCCAGACGCTGCAGTTCGGAGACAACCTTTTCCTTGCCGGGCAGAATTTCATAACGGGCGGCCCAATCGTGCTCGGGGTCCACGCCCATGCGAGCAATCAGTTGCTGACGCGCTTTTTTCTGTTTGTGCGCTGCTTTTTTCTCGGGGCTGAGCTTGCGGGTTTTGGCAGCTTCCTTGGCACGCTGGGCAGGCGTGGTGGTCGAGCTCGACGCGCCGCCGGACACCGGCAGATCACGAATATGCCCCACGCTGGACTTGACCACGAACTCGTTGCCGAGGTACTTGTTGATGGTTTTTGCCTTCGCGGGAGACTCGACGATTACTAGGGATTTACTCATTAAGCTGCACAATTCCTGGTGTTTGTTCGTGGTATTTGTTGCTGGTGCGCGACAATAATTCAGGGCGGCTTACCCTGACGAAGCCGTCATATATAAAGATTCACTGACTGAGGGTCAAGCGTTAGTTGAATTAATCCAGAGGAACTTCGTGCGTCCAGCCATATGTATCCGCCAGCTCGCCGCGCTGAATACCAACCAGCAATTCATACAGTTTTTGCATGATCGGACCGGCCTGTTCGCCACCACCGTAAAAGGTGTGCCACTTGCTGTCCAGCCAGATTCGGCCGACCGGAGAGACCACAGCTGCCGTGCCACAGGCGGCGACTTCTTCAAAGTCTTCGATTTCCTTGCGCAGATCAATCGGTCGCTGCTCAATGGTCAGACCCAGCTCTTTCTCTGCCAGGGTCATGATTGAACGCCGTGTGACGCTGGGCAATACGGCACTGGAGCTGGGCGTGACAAAACGTCCGCCGCGCATGGCCACCACGATGTTGGCAGATCCTGCCTCATCTATATATCGCCGCTGGGCGGCGTCCAGGAACAAGGCCTCGTTGGCACCCAGCTGTTGTGCCAGACGCGTGGCCAGCAAACCGCCGGCATAATTGGCACCGATCTTGAAATTGCCCGTGCCCGACGGTGCGGCGCGGTCCAGGTCCGACACGGCCAGCGAGATCACCGCCAGCCCGGCGCTCTGGTAATAGGGTCCAACAGGCGACACGAACACGCGGAACTCGAACTCCTTGGCAGGCTTCAGGCCCAGGTTCTCGCCCACGCCAATCAGCATCGGCCGAATGTACAGCGCCGCGCCGGAACCGTGCGGTGGTATCCACGGGTAGTTGGCACGAACCGCGGCCTCTACACCACGAATGAACAGCTCCTGCGGCACTTCCGGTATCAGCAGCCGGTTAGCGGCCTGACGCATACGTTCGGCGTTGAGTTCGGGGCGGAACAGCAGCACGCGGCCATCGGGCGCAGTCTGGGCTTTCAGCCCCTCAAAACACTGTTGCGCGTAATGCAGCGCAGGGGCGCCTTCGTGGACTGAAATCATCTCGGAGGTAATCAGTTCACCGTCAGTCCACTTGCCATCGACAAACAGGGCACGGAAACGATAGTCGGTGGGGCGGTACTGGAAACCCAGCTCTGCCCATTTCAGATCCTTTTTGGTTTTTGCCTGTGCGCTTTTATTCTGTTCCAACGTCGTTCACCCTGATTAAGTCTGCGGTCTGTATATGGTTGTGCTGAGCGGCGGTATTATCCTTGATACGCGCTGAATCTACCACATCTCTGCTATAATCGCCCGCCATGACCAATCCCCTGATCGATATCGGCGCCAATCTTGGCCATGAATCCTTTGCCCACGACCTGCCTGACGTGCTGCAACGCGCCCGGGATGCGGGGCTTGTACATCATCTGGTGACCGGCACCACACTGCAGGCGTCAGAGCATGCGCTGGAACTCTGTACCCGTTATCCCAACCTGTCCTGTACCGCTGGTATCCATCCGCATGAGGCTGCCAACGTCGATGCTGATGTGCTGGCTGGCATCCGTGCGCTGCTTGCTGAACCGCTGGTCAAAGCTGTGGGCGAGACCGGACTGGACTTCAACCGGGACTTTTCCCCACGCCCGGCCCAGGAAAAAGTGTTCAATGAGCATCTGGCCATGGCCGCAGAAACCGGCAAGCCGGTGTTTCTGCATCAACGCGATGCCCATGATCGCTTCCTGCCCATCCTCAAGGATCATCGAGATGCCCTGAGTGGCGGCGTTGTTCATTGTTTTACCGATACGCGCGAGGCGCTGTTTGCTTATCTGGATCTGGACATGTACATCGGCATCACTGGCTGGATCTGTGATGAACGCCGCGGCAGGCACCTGCATGAGCTGGTTGCCAGTATTCCCGCTGACCGGTTGCTGCTGGAAACCGATGCGCCCTATCTGTTACCGCGCAGCCTGCGTCCCAAACCGAAAACCCGGCGTAATGAACCAGCCTGGCTGACCGAAGTGCTGGCCACCGTCGCGCGCTGCTGTGAGCGCCCCGCCGCCGACGTCGCGGCTGAAACCACGGCCAATGCGATTCGCCTGTTCAGTCTCGATGTGGCAGGGTAACGCGCGCCAGGTAATGGCTGACGGCCGCGTCATCAAATGGCCAGCCCAGATCGGCATCCTGTCCCTGCAACCGGATCACCGGAATGCGCAAGCCGTATGCCGACACCAGCGCCGGGTCGTCGCTGATCTCCACCGGCGTCCAGTGCAGGGACGGATTACCGTCAAGCACTGAGTTGAGCACCTCTTCTGCCTGCTCACACAAATGGCACCCCGTCGTGGTGTACAGCAATAATGTCTGCGTCATGCTCACCTTCCACCGTCGCCGGCGTCAGCAGCGCCCAGGCCTTCTACAATCTGCCGCACCAGTGGCGGTCCCTGGTAAATGAAACCACTGTAGATCTGCACCAGGCTGGCGCCAGCGTCAAGTTTCTCCTGCGCATCGGCCAGCGACGCGATACCACCGACACCAATGATGGGGATCTGCCCGCCCAGCGCCCTGGCCAGTTGCGCCACTACCCGGGTTGATGCCTGCCGCAATGGTGCACCGCTCAACCCACCGGCCTCGCTGTGCAGCGGGTTGTCTTCCACGCCCGCCCGCGACAGGGTGGTATTGGTGGCGATAACACCGTCAATACTGTATTCCAGCAACGCGGCGGCGATCAGTCCCACCTCCTCTTCGGTGAGATCCGGGGCGATCTTGATAACCAGTGGCACATGGCGCCCATCGGCCTGGGCCAGTATCAGCTGCTCCTGCTTGAGCAGCGTCAGCAGGCGCCGCAATTCTTCCCCGTATTGCAGGGTGCGCAGACCGGGCGTATTGGGTGAAGACAGATTGACCACAATATAGCTGGCGTGCGGCCAGGCCTTGCGCAGACCGATCAGGTAATCATCAGCGGCCCGTTCCACCGGCGTATCGAAGTTTTTGCCGATGTTGATGCCCAGCACACCGCGGAAGGTGCTTTTGCTGATGCTGGCCAGCGCATGATCAATGCCCTTGTTGTTGAACCCCATACGATTGATGATGGCCTGCTGTGCTGGCAGGCGAAACAGACGAGGCTGCGGATTGCCAGGTTGTGGCCTCGGCGTCACCGTGCCGATTTCGATAAAGCCAAATCCCAGTGCCGCCAGAGCATCAATATGATCCGCGTTCTTGTCCAGCCCGGCAGCCAGCCCCAGGGCATTGGGAAACTCCAGGCCCATCACCGTCAGTGCTTTTGCACGACCAGCCCGGGCGCCGCCCAGCAGGGCGCTGAGGCCCAGCCTGTGGGCCACATCAAGGCTGCGCATGGCAACGCTGTGAGAAGCTTCGGTGGGCAGATTGAACAATACGGAGCGCATCAGGGCGTACATGTCGGCATGTCTCTTCGGGAATTTGGCGGCCATTATAGATGACTGCGTCGGCGCCTGCTGCCACATTCTGCGACAATCTGACGACGGTGCCTGCTAGACATCAGCCTTAAATTGGTTACAATCGCTGACTTCCGGCCCCAAACTCGATACCTATAACAGGGAAAGCTATGAGTCACCACAATACCATCACCGCCCTCAAAACCTGGCTCACACAGCAGATCATCGGCCAGGAACGCCTGGTTGACCGATTGCTGATCGCACTGCTGGCTGATGGCCATCTGCTGGTCGAAGGTGCGCCGGGTCTGGCCAAAACCAAGGCCATCAAGGATTTGTCCCGCGCCGTTGAAGGTGATTTCCACCGCATCCAGTTTACCCCCGACCTGCTGCCCAGTGACATCACCGGTACCGAGATTTACCGTCCCGAAGACGGCTCCTTCCGTTTTCAGCCCGGGCCGATTTTCCATAACCTGGTACTGGCCGATGAAATCAACCGGGCGCCGGCCAAAGTACAGTCGGCCCTGCTGGAAGCCATGGCCGAGCATCAGGTGTCCGTGGGCCGGGAGTCTTTCAAGCTGCCGCCGCTGTTTCTGGTGATGGCCACCCAGAACCCTATCGAGCAGGAAGGTACCTATCCGCTGCCCGAAGCACAGCTTGACCGCTTCCTGATGCACGTCTCCATTGGTTACCCGACCGCGGAGGCAGAACGCGAAATTCTGCAGCTGGTCCGCGACGAGGCGCGTAACATCGCACAGACCGCGCCGGCCGTGGTCAGCCAGGAAGACCTTTTTGCCGCCCGTCAGGAAATCCTGGCCATGCATATGGCACCGGCCGTTGAGGAATACATCATCCAGCTGATCATGGCGACCCGGAACCCTGCGGTTTATGGCGACGACCTGGCGGCCTGGATCGATTTTGGTGCCAGCCCGCGTGGTACCATCTCTCTGGACCGCTGTGCGCGCGCCCATGCCTGGATACAGGGCAAAGATTTCGTCAGCCCCGATGACGTACAGGCAGTGATGTTTGATGTGCTACGCCACCGTGTACTGCTGAGTTTTGAAGCCGAGGCCAGTGGAGTGACGCCGGACAAGGTGCTGAGTACGATTCTGGAACGTGTGCCGTCGGCCTGATTCCCCAGTGCCAGTACCAGCGCCAGCGCACGCCGCGCGGTGGTCAGCAATGACAGCGCCCGTATACCCGGCAGATACCATGAAGCAGTTACGCCTATCAGGCAACGAGACACACTATGAGTAAGCAGGCTCGCACACTTCCGCATCAGGCGCTTTACCAGGCCACCGGTGCGGTGATCAGTCTGCAGGATCTGTTGCTGCAACGTTACGCTGCGCGCACCATCGAATATGCCTCGCACAAGCGCTCGGTGGCGGGCATATCCGGACTGCACCTGTCCAAGATCCGCGGCCGCGGCATTGATTTTGAGGAATTCCGTCCCTATCAGGCCGGGGATGACATCCGTACCATCGACTGGCGCGTCACCGCCCGAACCGGCAAACCGTTTACCAAGGTCTTTCGTGAAGAGCGCGAGCGTCCCGTGCTGATTGCCGTCGACCAGTCCAGTTCCATGTTTTTTGGCAGCCATGTCGCCTTCAAATCGGTAGTCGCCGCCCAGGCCGCTGCCATCTTCTGCTGGCTGGCCATCGACAACGGTGACCGTGTGGGAGGCCTGGTTTACAGCGACGACAATTTTGCCCTGGTACGCCCCAAACGCAGCCGCCGCTCAGCCCTGCACCTGCTCAATCAGATCCAGCTGGCCAATGCCGACCTGGCCACCGGGCTGTCTCGCAGAGCCGGCGCCCCGGCCGGCGGGGAAGGGACCGGCGAAGAGGTTGGTGGTCTGGCCACGGCGCTGGGCCGCATCCGCCGGATTACCAAACCAGGCAGTACACTTTACGTGATCAGCGATTTCAGTACCATGGATGAAGCGGGCTATCAGTATCTGTACCAACTGTCGCGCCACAATAACGTGGTGTGCTGCTTCATTCATGACGAACTGGAAGAGAATCTGCCCATTCCCGGTTACTACAGTATTACCGACGGACGCGACAAGGGCACGCTGAACACCTTCAGCAAAAAGGCCCGCGACAATTATCGCAATGTGTTCCAGCAACGTCTGGACACGCTGCGTGACGAATTGACCAAACTGCAGATACCGCTGCTGACACTCAGAACCGATGAACCGGTCGTGGAACGTATACACCAATGGACTTCGCAGACGCTTTAAGTGACATGGCAGATATCCATCTGCCCGCAGAACCCGGATTCTGGCCGTTGGCACCAGGCTGGTGGCTGCTGGCTGCACTGCTGCTGGCGCTGCTGATTTACGGTGCCTGGCGCCTGCACCTGCGTCTGCAGCTGCACCGGCGCTATCGCAGTGCGCTGCGCGAGCTGGACAAGTGTCTGGCCGCGTTGCAGGCCAGTGCCGGCCCCGATGGCCCGACCATGGAACAGCGTCTGGCCTATGTCAATGACGTCAACAGCGTGCTGCGCCGGGTTGCCCTGCTGCACTTTGAGCAAAGCCGCGTTGCCAGCCTGAGCGGTCAGGCCTGGGTAGAGTTTATCAGACAGCATGACCGCGCCGGACGCCTGACGCCGGAACTGGCCAG
The DNA here is from genome assembly GCA_913058135.1 of uncultured Gammaproteobacteria bacterium. Classification (GTDB taxonomy): domain Bacteria; phylum Pseudomonadota; class Gammaproteobacteria; order Pseudomonadales; family Pseudohongiellaceae; genus Pseudohongiella. The sequence continues at coordinate 7,922 of CAJXPR010000096.1, read as the reverse complement.
CGCCCTGGCCGAGGGCCGTTTTGCACCCCGCTGTGACGTGGATACCCAGGCTCTGCACCGCATGGCCGGAGACTGGATCAAAAACCTGTACATGACCCGAATCAAACCCGGCCCGGCAGCCGATGCTGCTGCCGAGTCATCAACCCAGACACGCACAACGGCTGATCATCATGCTTGAGTTTCACTGGCCCTGGGTCTTTCTGGCCCTGCCCCTGCCCCTGCTGATCTACTTTCTGATCCCGCGTGCGCCGCGCCAGGATGCCGCGCTGCGGGTGCCGTTTTACCGCCGTCTGGTGCAACTGCACACTGACTCCTCGCGCTCCTTTAACAAGAATATTCTGATACTGCTTTGCTGCACACTGATCTGGGTCTTGGTAGTCACCGCCAGCAGCCGGCCCCAGTGGGTGGGTGAGCCAATCGAAATTCCCACTACCGGTCGCGACATGATGCTGACCCTGGACCTGTCCGGCAGCATGGAGGCGCGTGACATGTTCCTCAACAATACCCAGCTGTCGCGCTTTCAGGTGATGAAAGCGGTTATCAGTGACTTCGTTGAAAAGCGACAGGGTGACCGCCTGGGTATCGGTTTGTTTGCCGCTCACGCCTATGTGATGACACCGATGACGCGGGACCTGGAAACGGTCGGGCGACTGGTGCAGGAGCTGGAGATCGGCATGATTGATGAATCCGCCACCGCCATCGGCGATGCCATTGGTCTTAGCGTCAAGCATTTGCGCGAACAGCCGGACAACAACCGGGTACTGATTCTGCTGACCGATGGCATCAACAACGCCGGCGAGCTGACCCCGTCACAGGCGGCACAACTGGCGCGCACCGAAGGCATCAAGATGCACATCGTGGGGGTGGCCTCGGACCAGTTTGCCCAGCGTTCGCTGTTTGGCAACCGCGCCGGCGCGCTGGTATCGGAAATTGACGATGAGGCGATGGCCGCCGCCGCCAATATGACCGGCGGGGAATACTTCCGCGCCCGCACACTGGAAGACATGATCCGCATTTATGACGATCTAGACGCCATGGAGCCGATCGAGCAGGATGATCAGACTTACCGGCCGATCACCCAGCTGTTTCACTGGCCGCTGGGCATCGCGCTGCTGCTGAGTTTCCTGCTGGCCCTGACCGCCATGCCAACGGCCGCACGGGTCGTCAGCAGGCCGGATGTGCCTGCAGGACCGGGGGCTGCATCATGAACGACTCACTGACCCTGCTGCAGGCCCTGTCGCAATTCCATTTCCTGCGCCCGTTGTGGTTGCTGGCCCTGATACCGGCCCTGTTTTTCTTCAGCCGCCTGTGGCGCCTGGACGCCCAGGGCAGCGCCTGGCACAAGGTCATAGATCAGAGCCTGCTGCCCTACCTGCTAAGCGCCAGCAAGAGCACTTCCCAGCGTCTGCCGCTGATCCTGCTGATTGCCGCCTGGGTAATTTCGGTGCTGGCCCTGGCCGGACCTACCTGGTCCAAGCAGACCCAGCCCGTGCAGGAGCGCCAGGAGGCGCTGGTGATCGTGCTGGACCTGAGCCTGGGCATGTTCGCCAACGACCAGGATCCCAACCGTATCACGGTGGCCCGCCGCAAGATCATGGATCTGCTTGATACCCGGCGGGAAGGCCAGACCGGCCTGGTGGTGTATGCCGGTGAGGCGCACATGGTTACCCCCCTGACCGATGACTCGGTCACTATCAGGGCCATGATCCCGGCACTGAGTCCCAATATCATGCCTGTCGTTGGCAATAACCCGGCCGAGGCCATTGCCATGGCCAACAGCCTGATGGACGACGCCGCAGCGGTAAACGGTCGCATCCTGCTGATCACTGCCAACGTCCCGCGCGACCAGAACGCCGATATTCAGGATATCCTCAGCCATAACCGCTATCCGCTGCACATCATCGGCGTGGGTACGCCGCGAGGGGCAGCCATCCCGGTCAGTAACGGGGAAGTGCTGCGCGACAACAGTGGCCAGGTGGTGGTCAGCGCCATGGACCGCGGCAACCTGCAGGCGCTGAGCAGCAGCCTCAATGGCCGTTACAGCGACATCAGCATCAATGCCTCGGATCTGGAGACGGTGCTCTCTGACAGCCTGCTGCGCGGCGACGATGACAGCTACCTGGAATCGGAAGAGGAAGTTGAACTGTGGCGGGACGCCGGCCCCTGGTTGCTGATTCTGCTGTTGCCATTGTGCGCCCTGTGCTTCCGTCGCGGCTGGGTCCTGCAGCTGGCCCTGGGCGCTGGCCTGGCGCTGACACTGCTGCCCTCGCCGCCCGCTCAAGCGCAACCACAAGAGCAGCAACAAGAGCAGCAACCAACCGGCCAGGATCCACTGGAGACCCTGCCCAACGCACCAACCCTGATCACCGAAGAAGACCTGCAGGAGATGGCCATCGGCCAGGGCCTGCCGGAGACGCCGCCGGAACCACAGCAGGGTTTTGACATCCGCAGCCTGTGGCTGAACCGCGACCAGCGCGGTGTGCGCTACCTGCAGGAAGGCGACCCGTACACGGCCGCCACGCTGTTTGAAACACCCGAGTGGCAAGGCGCGGCCGCCTTCCGCGCCGGCGACTACCAGGCCGCCATCGCGGCCTTCAGCCAGGGCGATGACATCGACTCCATTTACAACCTGGGCAATGCACTGGCCTTTGCCGAACGCCTGGAAGAAGCCATTGCTGCTTATGAACGGGTGCTGGCCCAGGATCCTGATCATGCGGATGCGCTGAAAAACAAGCAGATCGTTGAGGACCTGCTGGAAGAGCAGCAGCAACAGGAACAGGAGCAACAAGAGCAGGAGCAAGAGGAACAGGAACAGCAGGACTCGCAAAGCGAATCTGACAGCGACGACAGCGAGCAGGATCAGCAGCAGGAACAGGAAGAACAGGAGCAGCAGGAACAAGCCGAGGATCAGCAGGAAAGCGAGCAGGAGAACGACAGCGAGTCCGAAAATGCTGACCAGGGCCAGCAGCGCAGCGACGCCGAGGTGGAGCAGGAAGAAGATCAGGAGTCGCTGGAACAATTCCTGCGCCGCATCGAAGACGACCCGGGTGAGCTGCTGCAGCGAAAATTCCAGTTTGAGTCGCGCCGGCGTATGATAGAACGCAGAACCGGGGGCCAGAACGCACAATAAGCGGAATATTATGACACAGCACATCAGACATTCAGGTTCGACGTTGTGGCTGGCACTGCTAGCCGCGCTGACGCTCGCCGTGTTGACCCTGCCGGGCACAACCTGGGCACAGCAGCAGGTACGGGTGGAAACCGAGCTGGATCGTACCGAGATTGCCCGCGGCGAAACCGTGACGCTACGCGTGCGCGTCTACGGCCAGCAAGGCGGCGTCGCCATTGAACTGGACCCGCTTCGCGAGCAGTTCGAGATTGTCAGCACCCGCTCGGCCAGCCATCTGCGTTCGGTCAATAACCGTATTGAATCCTGGACTGACTACATGCTGGTGCTGTTCCCGCGCGAGCTGGGCGAGCAGCAGATTCCGCCGATCAGTGTTGCCGGCCAGCTGACTGATCCATACACCATTACCGTCAACGAGCCCTCGGTCAGCGGTCTGGCCAGTGGCCAGGACGTGCACATGGAAACCATCATCAGCAAGGATTCGGTGTACGTGCAGGAGCAGCTGCTGTTCACCATCCGGCTGTATTACACGATTGCCGGCATCCGCAACCCCAATTTCACCGATGTGGCCCCGGAAAATACCGTGGTTCAGATGCTGGGCCAACCGCATCAGTATGAACAGCTGATTGATGGCCAGCGCTACGGCGTTTACGAAATGAATTACGTGCTGTTCCCGCAGCGTAGCGGCGAGCTGGAGATACCGGACATTGTCTTCCGCGGCGAACTGACCGATGGCTCCAGCAACTTTGTCTTCCGTAACCCGAATATGCGTCCGGTTACGGCATTCGCCTCAGGTTACATGATTGACGTGAAGGAACGCCCCGCTGCCTTTCCGGCTGACAACACCTGGCTGCCGGCCAGTGATATCCGCGTTGAGGAACGCTGGAGCGATGACATCACCCGACTGCAACCCGGCCAGTCAGTGACCCGCACCCTGACCGTCACCGCCAACGGCCTGGATGGCGCCGCCCTGCCACCGCTGGGACGCCCGCAAATCGAGCGGATGAACGTGTACCCGGAAACCCCGGTTATTGAGCGCACCATCATCGACGGTAATGTCGTCGGCACGCGCACCGAGACCTATGAGCTGGTGGCAACCGAGAACGGCTCGGTGGTGATTCCGGAAATCAATCTGCCATGGTGGGACGTGACCAGTGATGCGCTGCGCCAGGCGGTGGTGCCCTCTTCCTTTATCGTTGTGGAAGCGCCGGGCAGTGCCGGTGCCGACGAGGCCGATGGCACTGAAGCGGCTGACAGCAGAGCACCAGGCAACCTGCTGCAGCCGGATAGCCGTGATGAACTGCTCAGCGGCCGCCAGACACCGGCCTGGATCATCTACAGCCTGATCGCGGTGCTGGCCCTGTTGCTGCTGGCCATGTGGTTACTGTGGCAGCGGCGACGACAGACGGTGGATGACAAACCCGGTATTGTGCGCACACCGGTTTACGAGCGTGATATCGAAGAGGGTCAGGAAAAGCTCGCCTTCAAACAGCTGGAGACCAGCCTGGCCGCCGCTGAACCGCTACAGATTCGCCAGCACCTGATCGCCTGGGGACGTCAGTACCACCGCGACGCCGGGCTGCATAATCTGGATGACCTGGCGGCGCGCTTTAACAACAAAGAGCTGACCGCGCTCTGCCAGGCACTGCAGGCATCGCTGTACAGCAGCAACCTGGACCAGACCTTCACGACCGCAGAGCGCGAACAGCTGACCAGTCTGCTGCGGGCTGAACGTAATGCGCACATAAAAGACGACCAGCGCCTGCAGCAGGCGCAGCATTTTGAACTGCCGCCGCTGTACCGGCAGTAATTGATGGCAATGAGTTCTTCCCGCCCCGTCTATAGCACCGACAAGGGCCGGCTCTGCCCGGCCTGTCTTAATGCGCTTGGTGCCTGTACCTGCAAAGCCCAGGCGGCCGCTGCCCCGGCGGGGGATGGTAATGTGAAAGTCAGGCGGGAAACCAAGGGTCGCAAAGGCAAAGGCGTCAGTGTCATCGAAGGGCTGGCCATGAATGCAGCCGAGCTGGACACACTGGCCAAACAGTTAAAGGCCCGCTGTGGCAGCGGTGGCACCGTCAAGAACGGTACCATCGAGATTCAGGGCGACCACCGCCCGGTCATTGTCGACTTTCTGACCAGCAAAGGTATAGCCGCCAAACTGGCCGGCGGCTAACCCCCTTTCATCTTAATCTTCTTCGGCCGGCTCCGGCACTTTGCGGGTGCGTTTTTTGGCCACATCGTTGCGCGCCTCTTCCAGCGCCTTCAGGTACTCGGCATCGACATCACCGGTGACATATTTGCCGTCAAATACCGCGCAGTCAAACTGTGTGATATTGGGATTACCTTCCCGCGAGGCGGAGACCAGGTCGTCGAGGTCCTGGAAAATAAGCCAATCGGCACCTATCAGCGTTTCCACTTCTTTCTCGGTGCGACCGTGTGCTATCAGCTCGGTGGCTGCCGGCATATCAATGCCATAAACATTGGGGTAACGCACTGGCGGCGCGGCCGAGGCAAAATAAACCTTGCGGGCGCCGGCATCACGCGCCATCTGGATGATCTGCCGACAGGTGGTGCCGCGCACGATGGAGTCGTCCACCAGCAGCACATTCTTGCCACGGAACTCCAGCTCGATGGCATTGAGCTTCTGGCGCACTGATTTGCGTCGCTCGCTTTGTCCCGGCATGATGAAGGTACGGCCGATATAGCGGTTTTTGACAAATCCTTCGCGATACTTCACACCCAGTCTGTTGGCCAGTTCCAGCGCGGAGGTGCGGCTGGTGTCGGGGATGGGAATGACCACATCGATATCGTGGTCGGGGCGCAGACGCTGCAGTTTGTCTGCCAGTTTTTCACCCATGCGCAGACGCGCTTTGTACACGGATATGCCATCCATCAGTGAGTCCGGCCGCGCAAAGTAAACGTGTTCAAAAATGCACGGCGCGTAAGGTGCCGGGTCGGCACACAAACGCGTATGCAGATTGCCACGCACATCAATATAGACTGCTTCGCCCGGCGCTACATCGCGCACCAGGGTGAAACCCTGCGAGTCCAGCGCGACACTTTCCGAAGCCAGCATGTACTCGGTCTTACCTTCCACTTCGCGCTTGCCAAACACCAGCGGGCGGATGCCATGTTTATCGCGGAAGCCAACGATACCGTATCCGGTAATCATCACCAGCGCGACATAACCACCGCGGCAGCGTCGATGAACCCCTTCTACCGCGTCAAACACATCGTCTGCAGTGGGCGCCATTTTGCCTATCTGTTGCAGTTCGTGCGCAAACACATTAAGCAGCACTTCGGAGTCGGAATCGGTATTGATATGCCGCAGATCCTCGGAGAACAGTTCTTCGCTGAGCTGCGCCGAGTTGGTCAGGTTGCCGTTATGTGCCAGGCACAGCCCGTAGGGCGAGTTGACATAAAACGGTTGCGCCAGCGCCGGGCTGGAGCTGCCTGCGGTCGGGTACCGAACATGCCCGATCCCCATTTTGCCAGCCAACCGGCGCATATGACGGGTGCGAAATACATCCTTGACCAGGCCGTTGTCCTTGCGCAGATTCAGAATGCCGTTGTCGTCCGTTGCGATCCCCGCCGCGTCCTGCCCGCGATGCTGAAGCACCGTCAGGGTATCGTACAAACATACTGCCACGTCAGACTGACCAACTACGCCGACTAAACCACACATGCAAAATACTCCATAAACCGCGCACAAAAAACGTTACGCAAAAAATCAGACTTCTGTTTCAGGTTCAACAAAAAAGCCGCTACCCCAATCAATGACGACCTGCACATAAGGCAGTGTCTGCGATTCCACCCACCAGGTACGATCCGCATAAAACTCAGCAGCAAAATACACCGCTACGGCGACAATCAACACCCCGCGTGCGACGCCAAACAGCGCGCCCAGCAGGCGGTCAGTCATCTGCAATCCCGCCAGACTGATCAGGCGGGTCATGAAGTGATTGATCAGGGCGCCAAGCAACAGGGTGACAAAACACAACACGGCAAAGGCCAGCACATAACGCGCCGTCTCATTGTCGGTGATACTGCTGAATAGCGGCGCCAGGTGCGGACTGTAAAGACGCGCCACCACGATGGCGGCAATCCATGCCAGCAGAGAGAGGACTTCTCTGACAAAACCTCGCCACAAACCAAAAATACTCGACAGCGCCACCACCAGCAGTATGCATATGTCCAGCAGGTTCATGGCGCACTCCCTCGTTGCTCAGGGCCCGATCGGGCACACGTTACCTGACTCACAGTTCCTCGATCTCGTAACGCACGATCATGCCGTTGAGTTCAAAATCCCGACGCAGGTTTTCCAGCAGTATATTGGCGGCTGCCCTGTCTACCACGGGGCCGACAAACACCGCTGTCAGCTCACCTTGACTGGAATCGATGCGACGGGTGTAGGCACGATGACCCGCGTCCTGCAATCGCGTGACCAGATTGCTGGCATTGCTGGCATTGCCGAAGGACCCCAGACGGACGCTGAAGCCTTGCGGCAGGCCCTGATTGTCCAGGGCCGGGGCAGCGGTGGTGGCTGGCGGCGCAGTGTCAACCACAGCTGCCGGCGGCTCACTCACGGCCACGGTGCTGGCCGACGCAGTGCCGGTGTCAGTGCTGGTGTCGTCGTTGGTGTCGGCGTCTGTGCTGGTTGCTGTGTCTGTTTCAATTGCTGAGGCTGTGTCCGGTGCCGTATCAGCGCCTGCAGTATCTGTGTCGGCCACATCATTTATTCGAATGGCTGTCTCTTATACACATCTCCGAGCCCACGAGACAGGCAGAAATCTCG
>CAJXPR010000095.1 GCA_913058135.1 uncultured Gammaproteobacteria bacterium | reverse complement strand
TCGGCAGCGTCAGATGTGTATAAGAGACAGCCACCGACCGTTTCATGATCGATGAACTGGCGCAGGAACTGCGCGAAGAGCTGGGCGCAGCTTACCCGGCGGCGGAAATCCAGACCCGGCGACTGGTGTTCGGGCCTGGCGCCGGCGCCAAAATCGAAGCCCGTTTCAGTGGCGCAGATCCGCAGGTGCTGCGGGCGTTGGCCAGCGAGGCCATGGAAATCTTCAACGCCGAGCCCGGGCTGACCGATATCCGGCAAAACTGGCGGCAGCGCGAGCTGGTAATTGCACCCGAGTTCAACGAAGAACGGGCAAGGGTGGCCGGCATTGCGCGCTCGGACGTGGCGCAAACGCTGGAGTTTGCCACCACCGGTGTCCGCGCGGGCACCTACCGCGAGGCTGATGAGCGCATTCCCATCATCATCCGTCCACCGGCTGCAGAACGTCTGCGCGTGGAAAGGTTGCAGGAGCGCCTGGTATGGAGCTCGGGCGAGCAGCGTTATGTGCCCATCACTCAGGTGCTCGATGGCTTTGATACCCGCGCTGAAGAAACCCTGATCATGCGCCGTGACCGCACCCGCACACTGTCCGTGCAGGCAGAGCCGGCCATCGATCTGACCGCTGACGAGGCGCTGCGTCGGGTACGCAGTGATATCGAAGCCATGCGTCTGCCGCCGGGCTATCAGTTGAGCTGGGGAGGGGAGCTGGAAGCCTCCGGTGAAGCTCAGGCCTCGCTGGGCGCGCAGTTGCCGCTCAGCTTCCTGGTCATGCTGGTGATTTCGGTACTGATCTTCGGCAAGGTCCGCCAGCCCCTGATCATCTGGCTGGTCGTACCCATGTCGCTGTGCGGTGTCGTGATAGGCCTGCTGGCCAGCGGCCTGCCGTTCAGTTTCACCGCCTTGCTAGGCTTCCTGAGTCTGTCCGGCATGCTGATGAAAAATGCCATCGTGCTGGTGGATGAAATTGACCTGCAGATCGACGAAGGCAAACAACCGCATACCGCAATCCTGGACGCCAGCGTCAGTCGACTGCGCCCGGTGTTCCTGGCCGCAGCAACAACGATTCTGGGCATGATTCCGCTGTTGGCCGATGCCTTTTTTGCCAGCATGTCGGTGACCATCATGGGCGGTCTGGCGTTTGCCTCGGTACTGACATTGATTGCGGTGCCGGTGTTTTATGCGGTATTTTTCCGCATCCGGTCGGATGATTCAGGCGTATCAATAGCCAGTAACAGCCCGGTACAGCCTAGAGCACATAAACAGCCTTGAGCCCGCAACAGCCTTGAGCCCATAAACAGCCTTGAGCCGGTAACAGCCTTGAGCGGGTAACAGCCTTGAGCGGGTGACAGCCTTGAGCGGGTGACAGCCTTGAGCGGGTGACAGCCAGTCTTGACAAATACTTGAATTACCATTAGAAGAAGAGAGTAACAACATGATTAAAAAGATCTTATTTTTTGCCGCATCCATGTTAGTGAGTACTTCGATAATGGCTGCCGACCTGACACCCGCCAACGCCACGCTGGCCGAGATTACCAATTTCCGCGAGTACAGTGATACCTTCGCCAGCGCCGGACAACCCACTGCGGATCAGTTTTCTGCGGTGCGTGACGCCGGTTATGAACGTGTCATCTACATAGCATTCACTAACAACCAGAATGCCGTCGCCAATGCCGATCAGGTGGTCAAGGGGCTGGGCATGGACTACATCCATATCCCGGTGGACTGGAACAATCCCACCAAACGCGACTTCTATGTCTTTGCAGATGCCATGCAGCGCGCGCCGGACATGAAGACGCTGTTACATTGCCAGGTCAACGCACGCGCCACCGCCTTCAGCTTTCTGTATCGGGTCATCTACGAGGATGTACCGGTGGCCGAAGCCAAGGCTGACATGAACACAGTCTGGCAGCCGAACGAAACCTGGCGCGATCTGATCTTTGCCGTACTGGAAGAAAACGGCAAGTCAGCAGAGTGTGAAGGCTGTGACTGGACGCCATCGACGGCAGGCAATTAGGCGCAACGGCGGTTATTGAGCAACGTCCCAGGACCCCTTGGCCAAGTCGATACTGCCGGTAATCATACACGCAATGGTGACCTGGCTGTCGATTCGGCCCTCAGCCCTGCGGGCTGTGAGCCATACGCTCACAGTATTCCTGTAAATGTTCCGGCAAGTCCTCCGGGCAGACACCGCACTGCTTATTTCCAGGTACTGCATAATCAATGAAGCGGGGATAATCCAGCTTCAGGTTTGCCATTATCTCGCGGAACTCCTCCAGCGTTTTCTGCCGGCCCAGGCGGGTATTACGATCCTTCTCTTGTGCAATGGTGGAAACGCGTCGCTGTTGGTAGTCGTGGGCCGGGTACACCAGATAATCATCAGGCAGGGAAAAAAGTTTTTCCGTCACGCTTTTGTAAAGCGCGTCAGAATCACCGTTTTGAAAGTCCGTCCGTCCGCAGCCCTCAATGAGCAAGGCGTCTCCAGTGAATATTCGGTCCTGCCAGACATAGGCAAAATGTCCATCGGTATGTCCGGGAGTATGCAACGGCTGTAGCTTGATTGATCCCACCTCGAAGGGACGTCCTTCCTCGATTCCAGTATCAATACAGGGCAGGCCATCGATAGCGGGAGAGGCGATACGGCTGCCGACTTTATTTTTCAGCTCAAGGGCGGACGTAATATGATCGGCGTGAATATGAGTATCAAGCGTATAGGCCAATTTTAAACCAAGCTTTGACAGTTCCTGCAGATCCCGGTCAAGGGAGTTTATAACGGGGTCAATAAGAATGGCCTGTCCGGTTTCCTGACAGCCGATCAGATAGGTATACGTGTTGGACACGGCCTCATGAAGTTGACGAAAAATCATCGTACTTTTCTCCTCAGTACAGCAGCGGCTATTAATTGCGTCAGTATTTTCAGAGTCTAAATCGAATCACATTTCTTTTGCCATTCATAGCGCCTCGTGTACACCCGTCGAAGGCGTGGCCTCACAGAGGAGGCCGATAAGCGCGACTTGAAAAGCGCCATAAAACCTAAAACAGCCTGACCCACGTGCTCCACTATTTCCGGTAATTTTTATTACCGGAATTAGTGGAATACTATCAATAGTAGTGCCATGAACGGTAATCCCATGAACGAAAGCTTCTGCACGCAGCTTAGCCTGTTCTCGCGACATTTACTCTATCGCCACTTTTATGTAAAACTGCGCGCACCATGACAAACCGCACAATACTTCTCACCGCTGCCTTTTTGGCACTCTGGCTTCCGGCGCAGGCACTGGCGACGGTGCTTGTGCATTGTATGTCGCTGGATTCACAATCCGGCTCGTCGACCGCCGACCTGATGCATTCAGCAGCCCTGGATGACGCAGTTGAAGACTGTCACGGGCACGGCCAGACCACGGCGGTCGCTGTCGAATCCACACCCGAAACGACGTCCCACACGTCCGGCCATCACACAGACGCTATCGACTGTGTACATTGCAGCGGTGGCTGCCACAAACTCCAGACCATGTTGGCTCCTGAGCCAGATGGTGAGCATTTTCCATCGGCTTCCGATGATCGAGTCACCCGATCCACTGGTCTGGCCACCGGCTTTCCAGATTTCCCCATCCGCCCTCCGATAAACATCCTTTCAGCTTGAACTGACACCCATACCAGCCCTATAGACAGGGCTGACGAGTTCATTAATGAAAGGATATATTGCTATGCCATTCAAGGCCTTAGCTTTGATACTTGTGCTACCGGCGCTTGTCGCCTGCAGCACCACAAGCACTCCATCAAGCCGTGATAACGGGCAGGCTGAAAACTTGTTGCAGGCACTGAATCAGTGGTCGCCGGCGCTGGAAAAACACGACACAAAGCCGTCCGATGACCTTCAGGCTCTAACCTCGGTCAGGCTGGAAAATCCCGCGCAGGCGCAGGCGCTGGCTCTGCGTCAGAGTCCGGCGATTCGCGCCATTCTGGCGTCGCAAGGCATCGCCGACGCGGCTTATCGACAGGCGACTCTGATCAACAATCCAGGTTTCAGTGCCTCCGCGCTGCGAGCTGAAGACACTGGCAGCTGGAAAACCGAATTTGGCCTGAATCTGGGTATTCTGGACTGGCTGACACTGCCCATGCGTAAACAACTGGCCGGCGCGGAGCTATCCCGGGCACGCAGTCAGGCACTGCAAATGTTAACGGAGGAACTGGGCGGTGTCCGGATCGCCTATTTTTCAGCTGTAGGCGCCAGACATCTCAGTCGTCAGCTACAACAAACCGCAGAAGCGGCGCGCCTGAATGCCGAACTGGCTGGCCAATTAAACCAGGCCGGCAATCTCAGTGAGCTCGAGCGACTGCAATATGTCGATGCCAGCGCCAGACAGCAACAGGCTCTTCAGCAAGCGCTGGCCGAGGCAGATGCCCGGCTGGCAGAACTGAAGCGCAGCGTGGGCCTGGGTGTCAGCCAGCAGCTGGAGATTCCGGATGAATTGCCGGATATCGTGGAAAGCGGCCTGACGGCAGCCACGCTGCAAGCACTGTTGCAGCACGATGAGGGTTTTGACACTTTGCTGAATCAGGCCTCAGCGCAGCGACCGGACGTCCGATTATTGCGCGATAGCCGCATGGCGCTCGAGCAACAACTGGAGCTGCAACAAAAACAGCTGGGGATGTCAGAAATTGGCGTAGGTTTGATCACCGAACGCGAGTCCGACGGCAGCAGAGCATCCGGGCTTGAACTGGACCTGAGTCTGCCGGTTTTCGATCAGGGCCAACATCAACGAGCAAGATCGCAGGCGCAGCTGGAACAGCTGTCAGCTAATGAGGCGATGCTGCAGCTTGCCATGGTCCATCAACTGGAAACCAGCCTCAACAACCTGCTCAGCCTGACGCGCCAGGCAACACAACTGCGCGATGAAGACATACCGCGCCAACAGCGGATGCTGGAGCTGACCCTGCAAGAGTACAACTTCATGCTGACGGGCCCGTTTGAGCTGATCGAAGCCAAGCAGCAGGAACTGGAGACCGTTGTCCGTTACATCGGCATCCTGGAGCATTACTGGCTGGAGCATGCGAATCTCATGCAGCACACTGCAAATGCCGCAGAAGCCCCTGTCGCCGAATCTGATTCGCCGGCACAGCCGCAGCGTCCCGCCGAACCCGTTCACCATCAGGAGCATCATCATGATTAATCGTCGTCAATTATTGCTGGGCAGCGCGGCCGGGTTTGTCAGCGCGAGCCTCGGCAGCCAGTCGTCGACCGTACTGGCGTCACAAATCCCGTCACCATCAAGCGCGAATGCAGCCAACCGCCCTGCCTCCGCGAACGATCTGCCCTACACGCCGGTAGTGACGCCGAATGGCCGCACCCTGCCCTACAGAATGCGCGACGGCGTCAAGGAGTTTCACCTGATCGCCGAAGAAGTTGAGCACGAATTCGCAGAAGGCACCCGCATTAAGGCCTGGGGCTACAACGGCAGCACACCGGGCCCGACGATCGAAGCCGTCGAAGGTGACCGCGTCAGAATATACGTCACCAATCGCCTCGGGGAGCCTACAACTGTGCACTGGCACGGACTGTTATTGCCCTTTGGTATGGATGGCGTGGCCGGCCTGACGCAGCGCGCTATCCCGCCAGGCGAGTCCTGGGTTTACGAATTCACCCTTAATCAGCATGGTACCCATATGTACCACCCCCATTCGGACGAGATGTTGCAAATGGCCATGGGCATGATGGGTATGTTCATCATCCACCCTAAACAGCCTGAAAGCGGCCCCCGCATCGACCGGGACTTTGCGCTGCTGCTCCACAACTGGGCGATCCATCCCGGCACCTATCGACCGGACCCCAGTGTCATGACGGATTTTGATCTGTGGACAATCAACAGCAGGGTATTTCCTGCAATAGCGCCGCTTTTGGCACAAACCGGCGAAAGAGTTCGAGTCAGAATCGGTAATCTGTCGATGATGAACCATCCCATGCACATGCATGGCGTGCAGTTTGATGTCACCGGCTCGGATGGAGGGCGCTGGCCGCAAGCTCAGTGGCGCAAGGAGGTCACCGAAATCATCGGCGTCGGCCAGACCCGGGACCTGGAATTCACCGCCGTCGCCGGCGACTGGCCTTTACACTGCCATATGTCACACCACACCATGAACGCCATGGGTCACGAACTGCCGGTCACAACCGGGGTCAACCAGGGCGATCTGGCACGGCAAATCAGACAGATGATACCCGGCTACATGGCCATGGGTGAGCACGGCATGTCAGAACACCAGACGCATATCGATGCCGGACACATGCGTGGCCCAGAGAACACATTGCCCATGATGGGTGGACGGGGCGCGTTTGGGCCTATGGAAATGGGGGGTATGTTCACGCTGATCAAGGTGCGCGATCAGCTTGACGGCGACAATGACCCTGGCTGGTACGAACCTCCCCGGGGTACGCAGGCCCATCGCGTTGATTCAGTGCCCGCGGATGTGCCGATCTGATGAGTATCAGGCAGTGGTCCGCTGACTCATTTCGTCGGCGGGCCGCTCGGCCTCTTCAACTTCCAGCTCGCCGTCAAAACACACCCAATTGCGGCCCATGGACTTGGCCTTGTAAAGCGCCTTGTCAGCCCGATCAACCATGCTGTTTGTGCTTTCATCGTCGCGCAGCTGCGCCACACCAAGTGACACCGTCAGATCGGCTTCAGCCTGTTGACGGTCGTCACCCTGGTAGCCTGCAATCAATTGCCGGATGCTTTCTGCCAGAAAGGACGCCTGGCTCAGCGATGTGTTCTCTGCCACCACGATGAATTCCTCTCCGCCGTAGCGGTAGAGTGTGTCGGTCGGACGCAGCCTTGCCTGCACCTGCCCGGCCACCCGGCACAGCACCTTGTCCCCCTCAGAGTGCCCAAGCGTATCGTTGATGACCTTGAAGCGATCCAGATCGATCATGATCACAGTAGCAGGGGTACCGTATCGTACAAAATGATTTCTGACGCGCGACAAGGTCTCGTCCAGGGCCGTGCGGTTGCCGACCCGGGTCAGCGGATCAATCGTCAGCATCCTGTCCAGTTCGTCATTTTTCTTTTCCAGCTGCACGCCGAACGTGTACAGGAAAATATTGATCATGGCGAACGCAGCGCAAAAACGCACGATATAGGCCGGATCATCAAACGTGAGGCCTACCGCCAGCAGGCAGGCCAGCGCATTCACCAGCAAGGCGGGACGCCGGTCCAGTATGTAATAGTTGGCGACACCGCTGGCATACAGCCAGTAGCTGGCCATCATCCCTACTTCCATGATGAAAAAAATGTTTGCCCCGGTCTGCAAGATAGCAATGGACCAGGCCGCAAAGCTGTTAAAGCCGCGCCTGATCAGGGAGATCAGGGACAACAGCTGCAATGCGACAACAGGCAGCAGGATGGTGGAGATCACCAGATTGCCCCAGAACAGATGATACAGGGCAAAGGGAAGCCCGAAGCTGATGCCACAGGCAGATACCGCAATCATGACCCGCGTGTAAAACGCCAGATCCCGTGCCTGCGCATTAAATACCGTAGTTTTCTTTAAGGTAGCTGAGGTATTTTCTGCCATATATGTCCGTCTTTTGTAATTATTGGTTCATTTATACATCAACTGGTGTCCGCATGGTGACAAATTCTTCCGCTGCGGTCGGGTGTATGCCAATCGTCTGATCAAACTGGGCCTTGGTGGCACCTGCTTGCAGGGCCACGGCCATGCCTTGCATTATCTCAGCTGCGTCTGCGCCGGCCATGTGTATGCCCACGACGCGATCACTCTCCCTGTCCACCAGCATCTTCATCAGACTGAATGAATCACGCCCGGTCAGCGTATGCTTCAGGGGACGAAACCGGCTGCGATAAACATCAATCTGTTTGTGGCAGGCACGTGCCTCTGCCTCTGTCATTCCCACTGTCGCAATCTGTGGCTCGCTGAATACCGCAGCAGGTATCAGATCATAGCTGACTTTTTGCTCTGGTCCACCAAACAGCCGTCGGGCAAGCGCCTGTCCCTCTGCCAGGGCGACGGGCGTCAGCGTGACCCTGTCAATCACATCGCCCACAGCGTATATGCCTGGTGATGACGTTTCAAAGTTTTTGTCAACAATGATGGCGCCCATATCCGACAGCGTCACACCATTGTCTACCAGCCCCAGGTTGGCGGTCGCCGGCACCCGACCCGTGGCATACAGCACAGCGTCAAACGCATAGCGACTGCCATCTGCAAACCAGGCCTCTTTTTGGGCACCTGACTCGACGATACGTTCTATATCGGTATTCAGTTTAAGCCGGGTATAGGTTTTTATCGCTTCAGTAAAAAAGGACCGGATGTCCTGGTCGAAGCCGTTGAGCAGTTGCGGTCCCCGGTAGGCCAGCGTCACGTCAGATCCCAGGCCTGCGAAAACACCGGCCAGCTCGGTGGCAATGTAGCCGCCGCCGACTATCAGCACCGTTTTGGGCTGGCGGGTCAACTCAAAAAAGTCATCTGAATCCATGGCATGCTCTATACCCGGTATGGGCGGCATAAAGGATTGTCCGCCAACAGCCACCAGAATATGTTGCGCAGTGACTTCCCGGTCGCCGATGGCAACGCGGTTGGGGCCGCTGATACGCGCCCGCCCCTCATGGATATCCACCTTCGCAGAGCTCAACAGGTTTTTATAAATACCATTCAGGCGACTGATTTCCTTGTCCTTGTTCTGCTTTAGCTGTGACCAGTTGAACACCGGCGGTGTGTCCATTTGCCAACCATAGGCAGCACTGTCGGCAATGTCATGGCTGACATGCGCCGCATAGGTGTAAAGTTTTTTCGGGATACAGCCAACATTGACACAGGTGCCACCAAAAAAACGCGCCTCGGCAATGCCTGTTCGCGCACCCAGCGCTGCTGCAGTTCGTGCTGCCCGCACGCCCCCAGAACCTGCGCCAATGACAAAAAAATCGTAATCAAAATGCGTCATAGTAACCTTGTGTCCCTGCTTTTAATGCGAAAAAAAAGCCAATGATCATGGAGTTGGCGATGACCGCTGACAAATGCTTTATGTTAGGATAGGTTCCACTGAACCTGACACGAACCCCTGACATGAAACAGAGGCATCATACATGCTGAATCGCTCGTATATTACCTGTTTGCTCGCGCTGACTCTCGTTTTTTCCCCACTGGGTTTTGCCAATACTGTATCTGGCACTAACGGGGTGGTCACCTCACGCTCGCAGATAGCCTCCGATGTCGGTGTGGATATTCTGCGTCAGGGCGGAAATGCCATTGATGCAGCGGTCGCTGTAGGTTTCGCACTGGCTGTGACGCATCCGTCAGCGGGCAACATCGGTGGTGGCGGCTTCATGGTCATCAAACTGGACGATGGCACCGTGGTCACCCAGGACCATCGCGAGAAGGCCCCCGCCGCCGCGTTCCCCGACATGTTTCTTGATACCGCCGGCAATGTCGACCGTCGCAAGTCCCTGTACAGTGCTCAGGCAGCCGGCGTCCCCGGCAGCGTTGCGGGCATGCTTGATGCGCTGGACCGTTACGGCAGCATGAGTCGCCAGGAGGTCATGGCACCCGCCATCAGACTGGCGGAACAGGGTTTCGCATTAACCCCCGACATGGCTGGTGATTTTGCCCGCGTCGCTGACAGCATGAGCGAGTACCCGGCATCAACGGCCATATTCACTAATAACGGCGAGCCCTGGCAGGCCGGCGACATCTGGGTGCAGAGCGACCTGGCTGAATCACTGAAACGCATTTCCGACCAGGGACGTGACGGCTTTTATCGCGGCACAACAGCGGATCTGCTGGTCGCCGAAATGCGCCGGCTGGGCGGCATGATTACCCATGACGACCTGCAGTCCTACAACGTCCAATGGCGTGAACCGATCAGCGGCAGCTATCGCGGCTATGACATCTGGTCGATGCCACCACCCTCTTCCGGCGGCGCTCTGGTCGTACAAATGCTGAATATGCTCGAACCTTACGATCTCGGCGAGCTGGGCTGGGGCACGGCAGAGACCATCCATCTGATGGTGGAAGCCCAGCGACGCGCCTACGCCGATCGCGCCGAGCACATGGGTGATCCCGATTTTTATCCGGTGCCGCTGGCCATGCTGACCGACAAGGATTATGCACGACAACGGTTCAGCGACTTTGATCCGCGACGGGCGTCGGACAGTGAAGACATCGGCGCCGGTAGCTGGCCTGCCGAAAGCACGGAAACCACCCACTATTCGGTGATGGATAAAGACGGCATCGCGGTATCCGTTACCACTACCCTCAATCTGGGCTATGGCAACCGAATCGTCGTGCCAGGCGCCGGTTTCCTGCTCAACAATGAAATGGATGATTTTTCCGCCAAACCCGGTGCCCCTAACGCCTACGGTCTGCTCGGCGATGAAGCCAACAAGATCGAACCGGGCAAACGCATGCTCAGCTCGATGACCCCCACCATTGTCACGCGCGACGGCGAAACCGTACTGGTGACGGGCTCACCTGGCGGTTCAACCATCATCAACACCGTGTTCCAGGTCATCCTGAACACACTGGACCATGACATGAACATCGAAGATGCCGTTGCCAGCCCACGTATCCACCACCAGTGGCAGCCCGATATTGTTCGTTACGAACCGGGCGCTTTTGTTGACGGCGCGCTCGATTCGCTGGAGAGCATGGGCCATACCGAGATGCGGCCAGGTGGATATGGCATCGGCGACGCCAACTCCATTCTGGTTCGCGACGGTGTCATGCACGGAACCTCGGACCCGCGCAACGACGGAGGTGCAAGCGCCTATTAACGCTGTGTCCAGACAAACCTTTGATGTCTGTATTGTCGGCGCCGGCATCGTTGGCCTGGCGTTGGCGCGAGCATTGTCTGCGCGCTGGCCCAGGGCAACAGTTCTGGTGCTGGAACAAAACGCGGACATTGGACAGGAAACCAGCAGCCGCAACAGCGAAGTAATACATGCCGGCCTGTACTATCCCCCGCAAAGCCTGAAAGCGAGACTCTGCGTCCGGGGCAACGCGCTGCTTTATGAGTACTGCGCTCAGCACGACATTCCCCACCAGCGCCTGGGCAAACTGATTGTGGCCCAGGCTGGAGAAGAGCCCGCGCTGGAAACATTGCAGACGGCGGCCCGGGACTGCGGTGTGGATTCGTTGACCGAGCTCTCCGGTGCGGCCATCCGCAAGCTGGAGCCGCAGCTGCGAGCCTCCGCGGCATTGTGGTCACCGGACACCGGCATCATTGACAGTCACGCGCTGATGCAACGCCTGCAACACGAGGCCGAAAACAACGGCGTATTGATTGCTCCACGCAGCCGGTTCTTGCGCGCCAGCTGCCAGGGTCCCGGGGTTTTTGACGTTGACGTGGAAACCGTCAACCAGACAGGCAGCGCGGCGGAGCCGTTCCGCTTGCGCAGTCGCATGCTGATCAATTGTGCCGGCCTGTCCTCCCAGCAGGTCGCCGCCGCGACAGGCGGCATCGATCAGGCTCTGATTCCGCATCTGCACCTGGTCAAAGGCCACTATTTTGCGCTGTCAGGCCGCTCTCCGTTTCGGCATCTCATTTATCCGGTGCCCGACGCCAGCCAGCGCGGACTGGGCGTTCATGCCACGCTGGATCTGGCGGGGCAATGTCGCTTTGGTCCGGATATCGAACCCGTCGATAAGGTCGATTACAGCGTTGATGAGTCCCGCAAAGCGGTGTTTGCAGACACCATCAGGTCCTATTTCCCGGATCTTGACGAATCACGCCTGCACGCAGCCTATGCGGGTATCAGACCGCGACTGGGCTCCTCGTATGCGGATTTCATGATTCAGGACGAGTACGTGCATGGCTGCCCCGGTCTGATTCAACTGTTTGGCATTGAATCGCCGGGACTGACCGCCAGCCTGGCGCTGGCGGAGCTGGTCACTCTGAAGCTGCAGGATCAGGCGCCCCTGTAGCGCTCCATGGTGCGGACTTACTGATACTGGGACTGCTGATCAGTGACGCGGGCGTAAACTTCGGTGCTGCCGTCGGCTTTCAGCAACAGTACATCATAGGGATCCATACGATCGCCAACCTCCATACCCGGACTGCCTATGGGCATGCCGGGCACGGTCAGCCCGATACTGTCAGCAGGTTTGTCCGCCAAGTACTGATGTATCAGATGAGCCGGTATATGCCCTTCAAACACACTGCCGTCTTCAGCGACAGAGGTGTGGCAGGACTGATGACGCAAAGTGATGCCCCGCTGAAGTTTTTCCCGGGTCAGTGCATCATTATCCAGATCGTGGACAATCGCCTGAAAACCACGCGCCTCAGCATGTTCAATCCAGGCCCCGCAGCAGCCGCACGTGGGACTTTTATAGACATCCAGCACGGTTGCATCGGCTAGCGACGCTGCCGATGCGCCCTGCTCTGCTTGCGGGCCACATGCCAGCAGAGACAGGCACAATGCCGTCAGTGCCGAGGCACGAAGCAAGAGTCTGGATAAAATATTTCTCTTGATATCAACACCTTGACAATATTTTGCGATGTACTGCATGACACCTGCCTCCTGATATGAGCTCCCTGAATCATACCAGAGCAGCCAATTGCGATTCTATAGCCTTTTTGACATCCACCTGGGTTTGGTCACTGCCGCACGCTACGCCGTCAAAGTGCAGGCCAACGCCCACGCCTCTGGCGTTTTGTGTGTCGGGCAGTGCCAGCCAGGCCACCGTCGCCATCACCGCGTGGGTAACGTCGGTCCGGCCAGCCCCGGACGGCGCAGGCAGTTTCATAATCAGGCATACGCGCTGACGCAGCTGATAGGAACAGGGGCCCGGTATAAACAGGCCACCGTTACGCAAAAACGGCAGATAACAGCGCCGCAGGACCTGCCGGTCACCGATGCTCACCGATAGCAGAAACGGCCCCTGCTCTTGCTCCATCCCGGTCTCCTGTGGTGGTATGCCAGGCACTGAATATATGTTCCAGTGCCATCAGTGGATTCGGATTGGCACCACTTTCCAGCTGCCTGTTAATCTGCACAAGCTCACGCCCAAGCTCTAAAAAGGCAGTGCCGGCCTTGCGCTGCCGGGCCAGCAAATGCGCTCGGGCGCGCTGCAGTGTCAGTGCCTGCATCAGTTCTATAGCATAATTGAGCGGCTGAGCATGGCAGTATTTTGCCAGATCCAGTGGTGTCAGTCGTCCTGCTGCCATCTCCTCAAGCTGTTCCTGCACAATAGTGCGCCAGGCCGGGATACCCGCCTCCAGTAGGGCCAGCGCGTGCATTGGTGCTCCCTCAGCCAGCGCCAGCGCCGCCAGCAGCTCCTCCTGAGGTGCCGTCGAGTGCCCGGACAACCATGCCAGGCCCTGTTGCATGGTTGCCGGCGGTAAGGGCAGCGGCTGGCAGCGGCTGCGAATGGTAGGCAACATCTGGGCCCCGGGCTCGGCTATCAGCAAAAACAGTGTTCGCCCGGGCGGTTCCTCCAGGTTCTTCAGCAGTGAATTCGCTGCCGCCGTGCCCAGTGCTTCCGCCGGCCGGATAATAATGACCTTGATGGCGCCGGACTGATTGCTGGTCTGGTTGACGGCACGGGAAATCGTGCGAATCTGGTCGATTTTTATGCTGCTTTTGCCTTCTTCCGGGGATATATCGAGCACGTCAGGATGATTGCCGGCGTCCAGCAGCAGGCACTGGCGGCAACGTCCGCATGCTGCCGCCGGTGGGGCTCCGGAAGTCGGTACGGCAGCGGGCGGATCCGTGCACAGCAGTCGGGCTGCCAGCGCGCGGGCAAACTGGTAACGCCCGCTGCCCGGCAAGCCGCTGAGCAGGTAGGCATGCGCCAGGCGTCCGTGATGCTGCTGGGTCATGACCTGCGTCCAGGCATCACCGTGCCATGGCAATAGCTGATCAAGCGCCATGCGAGACCTCCCCCGATGTCCGCGAACCTGCAGTGTGCCGGGCAAAGAATTGCTCGAGTCCGGCGCTGATCTGGGCCTGAACATCATCCAGCGGCCTACCGGCATCCACAATCATGTAACGATCCGGCGCTGCCTGCGCCCGCGCCAGATAGGTCTGCCTGACCCGGGTAAAAAAGCTGATGGCTTCCTGCTCAAAGCGATCGGGGGCACCGCGCTGACGGGCACGCGCCAGGCCCTGTGCCGGTTCAATGTCCAGAATCAGCGTCAGATCCGGGCGCAACTCCTTTTGCACCAGGGTTTCCAGCGCGGCTATCACCGACATGTCCAGACCCCGGCCGCCCCCCTGATAGGCATAGGTGGCATCAGTAAAACGATCACATACCACCCATTCGCCCACAGCCAGCGCCGGCACAATGAACTGATGCAGATGCTGGGCGCGTGCGGCAAAGACCAGCAGCAGTTCGGTCATATCCGACATCTGTTCTTCGCGCGGAGTCAGCAGCAACTGCCTGATCTCCTCGGCCAGAGCGGTGCCACCCGGCTCACGGCTTTGCCGATAGGCGATGCCCTGCCTGCCAAGACATTCACATATCCAGTTGATATTGGTGGTTTTACCAACCCCTTCAATACCTTCAACCGTAATCAAGCAACCAGACACGTTATTCCTCTTGTTCACCAGTCACCCATGCACATCGTTGTCATGAGCGTTAATTGTTGTTGTCGTCACCACCGTCGCGCAGGTAGCGTTGCACCGCCGCGTTATGTTCCTCCAGCGTATCGGAGAACTGGTGACTGCCATCGCCACGCGAGACAAAGTACAGGGCAGTACCTTCCCTGGGTTGCAGGCTGGCGTGAATGGAGTCACGTCCGGCCAGCGCAATCGGCGTGGGCGGCAGACCGTGGATACGATAGGTATTGTACGCGGTGGTGGTGTTCAGATCACTACGATAGATCACCCCATCATAACGACTGCCCATGCCGTAAATCACGGTAGGATCTGACTGCAAGCGCATGCCGGCCTGCAAGCGCCGGACAAATACGCCGGCGATATCCTGCTTTTCCGCCTGATAGCCGGATTCCCGCTCGATAATGGAGGCCATAGTCAGGGCCTGCCAAGGCGACTCGTAAGGCAAACCCACCGCGCGGTGTTGCCATTCCTCGGCCAGTACCTGCTCCAGGCGCTGACTGGCGCGGCGCAGGATGGCCAGATCGGTTGTGCCTTTGGTGTAAAAATAGGTATCGGGGAACAGGCTGCCTTCCAGTGCCGGCAACGAGGTATCCAATGCGGCATGGATTGCTTCATCGGACTGATCAACCAGGGTTGCAGTGATATTGTCACGCTGCCACAGGCTCTCCAGCGCCTGCCGTACCGTCCAGCCCTCAACCAGGGTGACGGGATATTGCACAACACGCCCTGACATCAACAGATCCATTAAGGTTCTTGGCGTCAGACCTGTCGTCAACGCGTACTCGCCACTGCGCAGACGGCGATCATAACCGTGCCAGCGGGCCCAGAGCGCCATGGCCTGGGGCCATCTCAGGTAGCCGTCGCTGGCAAGCTCACTGACCAACTGCTGCAGAGCTGTCTCTTATACACATCTGACGCTGCCGACGATCTACTCTGTGTAGAT
>CAJXPR010000094.1 GCA_913058135.1 uncultured Gammaproteobacteria bacterium | reverse complement strand
ATACGAGATTTCTGCCTGTCTCGTGGGCTCGGAGATGTGTATAAGAGACAGCGAGAAGGGTGACATCGTTGCCATTGACGGCGAAAAAATGTCCCCAGCCACAGTGCTGGCCCATTTGAACAAAGTCGGCGGCGCCAACGGCATTGGCCGCGCGGACATCGTGGAAAACCGTTATGTCGGCATGAAGTCGCGTGGCTGCTATGAAACCCCCGGCGGCACCATCATGTTGAAGGGTCACCGTGCCATTGAGTCGGTCACGCTTGACCGTGAACTGGCGCACCTGAAAGATGAGCTGATGCCGAAGTACGCGACACTGGTCTACAACGGCTACTGGTTCTCGCCAGAGCGCAAGGCCCTGCAGACATTGATTGACTACTCGCAGATCTACGTCAATGGCACGGTGCGTCTGAAACTCTACAAGGGCGGTGTTGCGGTGGTCGGGCGTGAATCTGCCGATTCGCTGTTTGATGCCTCCATTGCGACGTTTGAGGATGATGCCGGGGCTTACGATCAGGCCGATGCCGGTGGCTTTATCAAACTTAATGCGTTGCGCCTGCGAATTGCCGCCAACAAGGGGCGCAAGATCTGATTCAGGCCTTTTGACGGGTCGCAGGCATGGGAGGGGTACTGATGGAACATCAGATGATGAACATGTTCGCGGTACCCCTGTATCGTGCTTCGCTGGGTCGGGCATTTTCGGACGAGGAGATGCAGTTCTTCAAGGCCGAACTCAGCAATCCGGTGGCTGCCATATCGAATTATGCGTCCGTCAACAAGAAGGTGCTCGACGCCGGGCCGATGCAGGCCATCCGCGCAATGCTGCAGGCTCATCTTGATGAGTTCTTTAAAATCACATTTAATACCGCCAATGACGTGAGTCTGCAGATCACCCAGTCCTGGCTGACCCGCTCGCAGCAGGGCGACTCCCACCACACCCATACCCATCCCAATAGTGTGGTCAGTGGCGTGTTATACATCAACCTGGCGCCCCGGGACGGTATCAACTTCTACCGCAATGAGGACAATACCTGGTACGAGCTGATCCGTGATGCAGACAGCTACTATAATGCGACCCGATACTTTGTACAGACCAGTATCGGTGACATCATACTCTTTCCTTCCAATATCCGGCACGGCGTCAACGAAGTAACGGAAAACATTGACCGGGTCAGCTTGTCGTTCAATACGTTTTTCTCCGGCGAACTGGGTCGTGAAGAGTTCTCCAACCACCTGAGTATCCGACTGGGATAAGGGATTTGCAACGCCCCACGGCGATCGCATGCAGTCCAAAGCGCCAGGGCAGTTCAGCGGGCAATCCGGTCAAGACGTTGCTCGGTTTCCGGTGTCAATAGACCCACCGTTTTCAGATTCAGCATCAGCTGACGAAACAGGTCGTGGCGAGGTTTTGGTTGTGCGATCCGGCATCGCCTCAAGTGATATCGTAAAGCCCGAGGATTCCAGCCGAATTCATCAGCCACCCGGGTATAGATATTCATCGCACTGCTTAATCGTATGACATTTTCCACTACAAAATCGCTGCGCGCCTGCAACTCCCGGGGACTCAGTGTGGACAAATGCCGACGCAATACATCCGTACCGAATTTCACATGGCGAGCCTCATCAGCACTGATGAAATCGATGGCGTAGGCCAATACCGGTACCAGCGTGGCCCTGCGAATTTCCTGCAGACGTGCCAGCGCCAGGCTTTCGATCAGAATCTGGCAGGCGATGAATTTGTAGTCCCAGCGAGTGTCGTTAACCATGGTCGTGATTAAATCGGCAACGGCCTCGCTGGGTGGATGCACGGTACCGATACTCTCGAGCAGGTAACGCGAGAAAAATTCCACGTGTTGTGCTTCGTCTGCCACCTGTGAGCTGGCAAAAAGTTTCGCCTCAACATCGGGCATACACGACACCAGTTGTGAGGACACCAGCAGGGCGCCCTGCTCACCATGAAGAATGTCACTGATCTCCAGCGCATGTCGGTGCCAGCTGCAGGCGATTTTGCGCGGCGCGGGCAAGGCATCAAAAGGTGCAAACCCTGCCAGGGGTTCGAACTGAAGCCGGCTTGGCGGCAAACGCGTGTCCGTCAGGGTCTCCCATGGCGCCTCGCTGGTTTTCCAAACCTTGCTTTTTGCCAGTTCATAGAGGCTGTGTATACGCGATTTGTGCGCCGTGTATTGCCAACGGATATGGCCGCGCAATTGAATGTCAAACGGGGTCACAGATGATGATGCCATGTCACCTTTCCTTGATGGGCCAGAGAGGGAATATATAGTCCAGATTAAGCGTTGATGCGCGCACGATTGCGCTGCCGGAAGTTCCAAAGGCACAGTTTGTGCGCCGGGTCACAATTCAGCTACCTGATCGATAGCCAATTGGTTGCGGCTGTCCGTGGCGGCTAAATTAAGGGTGATTCTGTCTAAAAAATATCCATCAAATACAGGTAATACCATGGACGGTACCTTGTTGGACCTACTGGAAAAAAGATCCGAAGAACTCGGCAGCCAGACGCTTTATTCGTTTCTTGACCGGCACCTGTCTGTCCGTTCAACACTGAGTTATGCGCAACTGCATCAGCATTCGAGAAGCTTTGCCGGTGTGCTGCAGCATGAAGAGTGCGATGGTCAACCCGTACTCATCTACTGTCCGCACGGGCCGGAATTTCTGCTTGGTTTTTTTGCCTGTATTCTGGCGGGCGCATGGCCGGTGCCGGTGACCCGGCATCGTGCGCAATCTGCTGCCAGCCTGGCATTGCTGTTAAGAGATAGCGGTGCGACGACAGTGGTCACCACGGCCTCGCGCTGCAAATATCTGCCGCAGTCCCTGATCCAGTCCCGACTTCGCGTACTATTAATTGACGATCCTGTTGACCAGGACCGGCCTTATCGACGCCCAGTCCTGTCTGCCGAGGACACGGCTTTTATCCAGTACACCTCCGGGTCGACATCATCCCCTAAAGGCGTGGTTATCAGTCATGCCAATGTCCTGCATAACGCTGAAACGATTCGTCGCGGGCTTGGCTGTACGCCCGACGATATCGGCGTTTCCTGGTTGCCGTTTCATCATGATATGGGGCTGATCGGGCACGTTATTGAGCCGCTATATGCAGGGCTGCAGAACTACTTTCTAAATCCGGTCGATTTTGTGGCCCGACCCAGTCGTTGGCTGCAGGCAATTGCCAGGGTTGGCGGGACTCTGAGTGGAGGGCCGGATTTTGCGTTTGCGCTGGCAACTCAAAAGACCAGCGAACGGCATTTGCATGGGCTGACGCTTGATACGTGGCGACTGGCGTATTGCGGCGCCGAGAAAATACGACCAGAGACCATGGCAAAGTTTGTGCAACGCTTCTGGCCCTGTGGTTTTAGGGCGACATCGTTGTTCCCCTGTTATGGGCTGGCAGAAGCAACACTGCTGGTCAGTGGCCATCGTGGTATCAACACCCGTACTGTGACCGAAACTGGAACAACCAGACCGGCGGTCTGCCTGGGGCGACCTGCCCATGAGACGACAGTGCTGATTGCCGATCCTGCTAGCGGTCACGTGCTTGCAGACGGTGAAATTGGTGAAGTCTGTGTGGCATCGGCCTCTGTCGCACGATGTTATTACCGCAATTCGCCAGCCAGCGACAAGGTGTTTGATAGCGTTGTTGTTGACGGAAAGCGTTTCTGTCGTACCGGTGATCGTGGTTTTATGTATAACCAGCACCTGTATCTACTGGGCCGCTACAAAAACGTTATCAAACGTTATGGTCGAAGTTTTCATGCGGAAGACCTGGAAGCATCAATAAAGGAAGACCTTGGTACACAGTTTATTGGCCACTGCGCAGCTTTCTCCACGGATGATCGGGATGGCGACAGACTCGTGGTCTTGCTGGAACGAAGCCGCTCGCGCAAGACAGCAGCAGACGCCACAGACCGTCATCTGATTGTCAGGGCCAGGGCTCTTGTGAGCAACGAATTCGGGCTTCTCGTGGATGACGTCCGAGTTCTTCCCGCCGGTTCATTGCCATTGACCAGTAGTGGCAAGATTCGCCGCGGCGCGTGTCCCGATGTGTACCAGCTACAAGACAGCGAAGAGATGGAGGCGCCCAATGCAGCGCAGTTATGAACAGGTTCGGGGCCAGGTGTCCCGGGAAATTTCCCGTGCCCTTGGGGTGGATGGTGAAGTAGTGCTGCAGTCGATGCAGGCACCGCTGGCAACGCTAGGTCTGGATTCACTCAAGCTGGTCGAAGTAGTCTACGAACTGGAGACATTCTACCAGCTTGATGTCGATGAGGAACGCCTGGCGCAGTTGAACAGTGTTGGCGACCTGATCGAGCTGTTTGTCAGTGAACTCACCGGGACTGGCGATCGGACGATGCGGGATGGGCGCCTTGATAGCGGCAAGTAGACAAGCTGATGCAGCGGTCGATGCCGAATTGTCTATGCATTGTTCAGACTTGCAACGGCTGCTTGACTCGCGTAGTGAATCAGTTGTGGGTGGCGTTCTGCTCTCGTTGCCGGTCCCGGTAACGGGGCTGGCTATTGTTCGCTCGGAGGCTGGTCTGGTTGTGCATGTGGCGGAAACCGTGGTCTGCTGCGAGCTGAGGACGCGTCTGAAGAATTACGTTCGCCACTTTGCCGATAGACTGCCCCAATTATCACTGGAGGAGCGCCTGGAAGTGTTAACGCGTCGGCACATGCAGAGATGCATGTCCGGCTCGCAGAGTCTGCCCGCCAAGCACCGACAGCTAATGTTTTTGGGCTGGCTGCGCTTGTGGTTTTTGCAACGACAGAATGAGCCTGCAGCCCGATTGCGACAGCAACAAGCCTGGTTGTCCTGTCTTCTTCATGAGCCTGAGAAAAGGGTTCGCCGCCTGTGGCGTGAGCATCTGGTCTGGTTTCATTTCAATTACGCCAGACGTTTGCTGCATCTGGAGAACAGGAGCGGCGGCGCCAGGTATCTGGAAACATTTGTCTGGCCTGATAAGGACGATTATCTGCGCGCCATTCACGACAATGGCGCATCGAGAGTTCTACTTAGCATTCATATGGGAGACTTTTTTGGTGCGTTCAGAATCCTGTCGGCAGTTTCCGATACAGGTCGTCGGGTTATATCCTTACGCAGAGACAGAGACAGAGACAGAGGCAGCGACAATGGCATGCAGCATTTCAGTGCCGACCGGGTCAGTCATCAGGTTTATTATCATGATCAGCAAAAGCCGGCAGCAATTGTTGCCGCATTGCGGAGCGGGCGTCATACACTGGCGACACTGTTCGACCTTAAGGACGATTTTGGGAACACGGTTGTCGTCGAGTTTTTTGGCCAGCGTGCCCGCTTCGTCAAGGGACCCGCTCAGCTCGCCATTTTAGGGCGAAGCCGGATTTTCCCCTTTGTCTGCTTCGAGCACCATGGCCGGCCCTGTATCGAGATGGCGCCCGTAATTGACACCCGACTGAGGCCCGGTGAATCTCTGCACCAGGGTACAAAAAGAATTACCCAGACACTGGTCGCCCTGGCCGAAATGTGGATCAGACGCTGGCCGGCGCAATGGAAGTACTTGCCGTTGTTACCCACCTATTTCGAGATACCGCAAAGACATGAATGAGTCATTGTTCCGTCAAGAGGTGCTGGCCGCCCGGCAAAATTCGCGATTTGGCCAGGCGGTATTCTATCAGCCACTAACCATACGACTGATGGTGTCGTTCCTGGTCGTCGTGTTTGTCAGTTTCCTCGCATTTGCGGCCAGTGCCGAGTTGAAGCAGACCGAAAGGGTACGCGGATATCTCACTTCGACCGGCGGGGAGGTCAAGATTTACGGCGGCAAACCGGGGGTGTTGACCGAGATCTTTGTCGAAGACGGTGACGTCGTGAAAACCGGCGATATTCTCGCTGCCATGTCGGACCCGTTTTACGACCACCGGGGGCAGGAAAAAGCCCGTCTTGCCTTACAGCAGATTGATGTTCAGTTGCGACAGCTGCGAGCCCGTAAAGAGGTTGTGGCCACCCGGTTTGAAGTTCAGGCCACGCAGGTTCAGCAACAATTGCAGGGCATGCAAAAGACATTGCAGTTGCTAAGGGATGAACAGTGGATGCGGCAACAACGGGTCGATTTGTCGGACCAGGATCTGCAGGCCAGCCGCAGGTTGCGAGCGACAAACACTATCTCCGAGCGCGAATTTCGACAGACGGCATCTTCGCAGATTCTGCTGGAACAGCAGGCAAAAACTGCTGAATTAGCCATCGCAAAACATCTCCAGGCCATGGAAGATGCACGACAGCAATTGATCCAGTTACCGATGCGCGGACGCGAGGAAGCACTGCTGCTTGATTCCGCCAGGTCTCAGTTGCTGGCACGTCGACACGATCTGTTGTCACAACTGAAGTTCACCATTACAGCCAGCCGTGACGGTATCGTCAGTAACATGGTTTCGCGCACGGGCGATATCATCGATACCAGCAAGCCGCTGCTGACCTTGCTGGAGAGCGACAGCAAACTGGAAGCGTGGTTGTATTTGCCATCGAGGGCCCTGGCCAATGTACAGGCAGGCACGGAGATAATGATTTCCTATGATGCCTATCCCTATCAGACCTACGGCAGTTTTCCCGCCCGGATATTAAGCGTCGCGGACTCTGCCATGGATCCACGGGAGTTCCTCATTCCGGTCGATGTAAGGGAACCGGTATACCTGGTCAAAGCACAGATCAGCGATCAGGGCCCAGCCGACGGCACGGCGAATCAGTTCCGGCCAGGCATGCAGTTCACTGCGGATATAGTCACCGCTGAACAGACGGTTCTGAAAAAACTCATATCGCCGCTGCGCGGCCTCGGGAGGCGGTTATGATCAGTGAACTGTTTGCCCGTCGCAACAGCTTGCCGGTCATACTGCAGGCTGAGAGAACCGAATGTGGTCTCGCATGCCTCGCCATGGTCGCCACCTATTTTGGTTATAAAACAGATCTGAACTATTTGCGGCGGGAGGCCCCCGTTTCGGGTCGCGGTGCCAGTCTGGCAGATGTCATGCAGACGGCTCAGAGCCTGCAGCTTAGCCCACGGGCGATCAAACTGGAACTGGAAGACCTGCAAAACCTGCAATTGCCGGCGGTGTTGCATTGGGATCTGACGCACTTTGTTGTGCTCAAGCGTGTTTCGCGCAAGGGTATCATTATTCACGATCCCGCTGTCGGCGTACGTCGCTACACCTTTACAGAAACCAGTCGACATTTTACCGGTATTGCACTTGAACTGACACCGGGGCTCGAATTCAATGCACAAATTCGTACCCTGAGTTCAAAACTGACAGACCTGTTTCGCGTTGCGCCGGGTTTCTACCGGGCCATCGGACAATTGTTTGTCTTGTCGCTGCTTCTGCAGTTGGCGTCGGTGGGCAGTGCCTTTTACATGCAGCTGGTTATTGATGAAGGTCTCGCCGTACAGGATCGCGACATCATCAGCGTACTGGCCATCGGCTTTTTTATGCTGGCACTGTGCACGGTCGCCATGACCTATGCGCGGGCCAGCGTACAGCTGTACTTTTCCAATCAACTGGGTTTCCAGATGGCCGGTAATGTATTTCAGCACTTGTTGAGTCTGCCGGTCGATTTCTTTGGCAAACGCCACGTTGGGGATCTGGTGTCCCGCTTTGGTTCCATTCGCGAGATCCGGCGAATAATCACTGAAGACCTGGTCACCGTCGTGCTTGATGGCATTTTTGCACTGATCACCCTTGGTGTGATGTTCTATTTCAGTGTGACGCTGGCGTTGGTGGTCCTCGGCTTTGTCTCTCTGGTGACGGCGTTAAAACTTGCGTTGATTCCCAGGGTACAGGCCCTGCAGGAACAGATCATTGTGGCCGAGGCGAAAACCAGCACTAGTCTCATGGAAAATATGCGCACGATAGAAATCATTAAATTTTACTGTCGTGAACTCCAGCGTCTTGGTTTGTGGCGCAACGCCTACGCCGATCAAATCAATACTCAAGTGGCACTGACCCGTTTCACCATCAATCTTGATGCCGTCTACGGCCTGTTGTTTGCGCTGGAGAATGTCCTGGTAATTTATCTGGCAGCAATGCTGGTACTCGATGGTGATATCACGCTGGGTTTTCTCACCGCGTTTATTGCTCTCAAGAGTAATTTTTCCGGTTCAATCCGCTCGTTTGTGGAAAAGCTCGTGCAGATCCGGCTGGTCAAATTACAGCTGGAACGGGTGTCCGACATCACCTGTACGGAAAGGGAAATCGATACCTTGCAACTGCCGGTTGTGCGCAACACTCTGGATGGCAGCCTAAACTTGACCCGTGTCAGTTATGTCTATCCGGGC
The DNA here is from genome assembly GCA_913058135.1 of uncultured Gammaproteobacteria bacterium. Taxonomy (GTDB): domain Bacteria; phylum Pseudomonadota; class Gammaproteobacteria; order Pseudomonadales; family Pseudohongiellaceae; genus Pseudohongiella. The sequence goes on along the minus strand of CAJXPR010000094.1, from coordinate 7,238 downwards.
GCGGATAGCGAAATTTTGTCCGACATCAGCGTCGATATTAAATCGGGTGAATTAATCGCCATAGCAGGCCCTTCCGGTTGTGGCAAATCGACGCTGATGAAGCTGATGGCCGGTCTGCTGCCAGCTACCCGTGGTGTTGTCAGCGCTGACGGCACCGACATCCGTCGCCTGGGTGTGCGTCTGTTTCGGGACAATTGTGCCGGCGTCCTGCAGGGGGACCAGCTTTTGTCCGGTACCATCCTCGACAATATTACCCTGTTTACCGATGATGTGGATTATGCGCGTCTGGAGCAGGTCGCCGCCATGGCAGATATTGCCGACCTGGTCAGCCGTTTACCCATGGGATACAACAGCCTGATCGGTGATATGGGCTCGATTGTGTCGGCCGGGCAGGGACAACGCATTCTGCTTGCCAGGGCATTCTACAAACAACCACGGTTTCTTTTTCTTGACGAGGCCACTGCGAATCTGGATGCTGACTCGGAAGCCAGGATACTCAGCCAGCTTCGACGCCTGGACGCGACCATCATTTTTGTCACTCACCGACAGGCACCGCTCGACATTGCCGACCGGGTTATCCGTCTGCCATGAGCCCAATATTAATCTGAGTCCCACAATGAGATATGACCGACGTGAAAATAATCAACGACAGACTCTCCATCCGGCCCGCCGCCATTGATGACGTGCCAGTTATTCTGAATTTTGTCCGGGAATTGGCCATCTATGAAAAATTGTTGCATGAAGTCGTAGCCACTGAAGCGCTGTTTGCCGAACACCTGTTTGGCGAGCGTCCGGTGGCGGAAGTGATTATTGCTGAATGGGAAGCAAAACCGGTCGGATTTGCCCTGTTTTTTCATAATTTTTCAACTTTCCTGGGTCGCCCGGGTATTTATCTGGAAGATCTGTTTGTAATGACGGATATGCGTGGCAAAGGGATCGGCAAGGCGCTGTTGACGCATCTGGCCGCAATCACCCGGGAGCGGCAATGCGGTCGGCTGGAATGGTCGGTGCTGGACTGGAACGAGCCGGCCATTCAGTTCTATCGCTCGATTGGCGCTGTGCCCATGGATGACTGGACAGTTCAGCGCCTGACCGGCGAGGCGCTGGATGCGCTCGCTGCTCAGCAGTCTTCATGATGGTAACCGGTTGGCTACTGAGCTAGGATGACGTTTTGCGTGTTCCAATTGCTACAGTATCGGAGTAAGAAGATGGATAACAATCGCAGACCCATGAAATCACTGTTCCTGGCCGGCTTGTTGGGCCTTGGTCTGGCCGGATTAGTCACACTGTCACCAAGCAGCCCGGTTGCGGCGCAGAGTGAGGACAGCTCAGCCATGCCGATGCCCGACTTTACTATCTACCATCTGGAAGGGCGTCGCTCGGAGCGCCTGGTATGGCTGATGGAAGAACTCGGCCTGCCTTATACCCTTGCTTATGAGCGGGGCAACCTGATGGCGTCAATGGCTGCGATACGTGCCATCAACCCGAGTATGCCAGTGGCTCCTACCGTCACCTACGGTGATCAGGTGCTGGTGGAGTCAGGTGCCATCATCGAGATGATCCTGGCGCGCCACGGTGAAGGACAGTTGGTTCCGCCACTGGCCTCCCCGGATTTTGCCACCCACCTGATGTGGATGCATTATTCGGAAGGCTCACTGGCAGCGCGCGCCATCGCTGATTACCGGGTCTGGCAGATACAGCCGCCAACGCAGCGCTCGCCGTTGGTTGACTCCGAACAGGTGGTGCAGTTTGCCGAGGACTTTCTCGAAGACAATCCCTGGTTTGGAGGTGAGCAGTTTTCGGCCGCAGACATTATGATGCTCTTCCCGCTGAATTTCGCGTTGCAGCTGAACATCGTTGACGCAGACCTGTTTCCCCGTATAGCGCAGTGGATGGAAAAGGTGCAGGCACGTCCGGCCTACCAACGCATGCTGGAGAAAGCGCGACCCGATGGTATGGTAGGGTCGTTGCCGGCTTTGCCTGCGCACGCGCCCTCAGGCCCGCGCAATCGCTAGACGCAGACCTCAGTCCACCGGTGTTTTTTGCCGGTACTCGCACAAGTCGTAGAGCACGCAGGCCCCGCATCGTGGCTTGCGTGCGATACAGACATATCTGCCATGCAGAATCAGCCAGTGGTGTGCGTCCAGCAGATATTCTTCGGGCACCAGACGCATCAGACGTTTTTCTACTTCCAGCACATTCTTCCCGGGTGCTATACCGGTGCGATTGGACACCCTGAATATGTGTGTGTCGACAGCCATGGCCGCCTGGCCAAAGGCAGTGTTGAGTACCACATTGGCCGTCTTGCGGCCAACGCCGGGCAAGGCTTCCAGTGCTTCGCGGGTGTCAGGTACCACTGAATTGTGCCTTTCCACCAGCGCAGCGCAGGTTTTGATGACGTTTTCGGCCTTGGTGTTAAACAGACCAATGGTTTTGATATACGCCTTGAGACCATCCACGCCCAGTGCCAGGATCGCTTCCGGTGTGTTGGCAACCGGATAAAGTTTACGAGTCGCCTTGTTGACACCGACGTCGGTGGCCTGTGCAGACAGGATAACAGCGATAAGCAGTTCAAACGTTGAGTTGTATTCCAGTTCCGTGGTCGGGTTGGGATTCTCGGCCTGCAGTCGTCGAAAAATTTCCCTGCGCTTATCCTTGTTCATGAAATTTTGCCTGTTACCCTAGCGCGAATGTCGGGATCAACGTCAATCTTTTTGCCGGCACCGGGCAACCGCTTGCGGCAGGCACGATAACCGGCAGTTACCAGACCCGATAGCAGAAAGACCAGCGGGGCCCAGGTGCTCAGCAGCTCAATCAGCCAGGTGCTCATTAACGCTTCTCCCGGGACTGCCAGACATTACGGTTATGCCGTATGGTCTGATCGAGTGTGGGTGTGATCGCATTGCCGCACAGAATCGCGCAGGCAACGGCTTCAGGATAGCTCAGCCAGTTCGCCATGGCGGCGCTTACCAGTGCGACCATACAACCGTAGATGAGCTTGCCGGTTCGCGTGCCCGGCGATGTGGTCGGGTCTGTCGCTATGAAAAGCGCCGCCAGTGTCATCACACTGTAGTTGAGCGGCAGGGATAGCCCGTAAAACAGAATGGTTGTGGTCAGCAGCATGGATACCGGAATATGCCAGCCAATGATGCGTCTATGCAGCAGAAACAGGCCACCGGCAAGCACCGCCAGCACCATCGTAGCAGTTATCCATGTCTGCCCTTGGGACGGAAGGAAGCTACTCTGCATGGTCGGCGAGGCAGGGAACAGGGTCATGAGTCCCAGGTAGCCGACTGCCACCGGGTTAAACAGGTTCTGGCCCAGACCCCCAAATAGTTGTTTGCCAAGAATAACGGCAATGATGATGGCGACAGCCGGTTGCCACCACGGAAGCGTGGTTGGCAGCATCAGTAACAGCAGCATTGCGGTTATCAGCACACTGCCATCCTGGCGTCGCAACGCCGCATCACGACCACGTAAACGCAGAGCCAGAGCCTCAAGCGCCAGCGCCAGTGTGCAACCTGCCAGCAGACCCAATGTCCAGGCCGTACCGGCAAACCAGATGTGCACGGCAACGGCCGGCAGCAACGCCAGCAACACGGCCAGCATGATGCCTGCCGTGGTCAGCTGTCGTTCGGGCAGGGCATGGTCAGTCATGATTTCTGCTTTCCGGAATCACCGGCCTGCAGGGCGGCCTTGCGGGCCCGGGTACGTTCAACAGCAGCAGCAATTTCTGCTTGAATCTGGGCCGGGGTCTTTGTTGCCATCGCCGCTACGGGGTCTTCAGCTACTGCCGGTTTGGAGATGCGTTTACCCTCAGCCAGATCCCTGGCCTTGCTCTGCAGTTTTTCCAGTTTGCGTTCCTGCTGCGCCAGCGCATTCTGGGTGATACGCAGCTGATGGCGTGCAAACCGCTGTTTCCACTGCGCGGCTTCCGCGTCAGCCTGTTCTTGTGCTTCAAGTGCGCGTTTTTCACTCTGGAAAATAGCCAGTAACGGTAATTCGCTGGGACAGACGGCTTCGCAGGCGCCACATTCTGTGCACTGCACCAGGTCGAACCGCTGAGCCTGTTCGTGCTCCCGGGCCCGGCTGAACGCGTAAAGCTGTTGCGGTTGCAGCTGTTCGGGGCACACCGGAACACAAAAATCGCAGCGAATGCAGGGACGGTCCATTTTTATCACGATGACCTCCATGCCAGGATCTCGGGAGCGTGGTCATTTCGCACCGGCACCATGTCAATACAATCGACCGGACACGGCGCTACGCACAGATCACAGCCTGTGCAATCTCGCTCGATGACGGTATGCATGCGTTTGGGCGCGCCCACGATGGCATCGACCGGGCAGGCCTGAATGCATTTGGTGCAACCAATACATTCAGCTTCCCGAATGATCGCCACCTTGCGTCCTGATTCGCTGCCGTGTCGCGGGTCAAGCGGGAGTTCGGGCCGGTCCAGCAGCCTGGCCAGACGGGTAATCGTGTGTGCCCCGCCGGGTGGACAGCGATTGATATCGGCCCCCGCCTGAATCGCCTCGGCATAAGGGCGACAGCCCGGATAACCACATTGACCGCACTGGGTTTGTGGCAACACGGCGTTGATACGTTCTGTCAGCAGGCGCTGACGCTCGTGTGCCATAGCAGTGCCGGGAGATGATCTGAGCTGTCTGTACACGAGCAGGCAGACTGCAGCCAGTAAAGACAGGTAACCCAATACCAGTGCCGCGGCCGACCAGGTCAAGACATGCCCCCGACGGGCATTAACAGTGCCAGTGCCAGAATACCGGCGGCAACCAGTTCCAGCGGCAGGCCGCGCCAGACCCCGGGCGTGTCGTTGACGCGCAGACGCAGGCGCAGATCTGCGAAAGCGACGATCGTCACGAGTACCCCGAACCCTGCGCAGATTGCCCAGAAAACCGCCCGGATCAATGCCGGCCATGGCGGTAGCCCGGCGTGTGCCACTACCAGCAGGCTGGTGAATATGGCCACCTGGATAGCCGTCAAGGCCAACAACGGCCAGAGGTAAGGGCAGGGTACGGCGCAACGCCGCCCGGCCCAGGCTGACAGCGGTAACAGCAGAAGCCCTGCCGTGGCAGTGCTCAGTGCAACGGCAAGCCACACAGCAGGGACCCAGCCAGAGACCTGCTCTATGACAATCAGCACGCTGAAGGTGAGCAATGTATTGCCTGCCAGTAGCAACAACGTGCCGATGGCCAGCAGTGAGCTCACCGACGAGCGCCCCGACCCCGCACCAGGTCCGGTTGTGCGACCGAGAACGATGCAATTGATCAGAGCGAATATCACCAGTACTACATAGAATTCTTTCACGCGCAGGTCGCTTTGAGTCGTGTCACAGAGGAGACATGGAGTTTAGCACGGTCAGCGGTTTTGCTCATACCGGCTCTGATCAAGTATCATCTGCAACCCGATATTCATCAGTGGTCATTTTCGACCCGATTTCAGCAGGAATGGTTCGGCGACATGAAAAAATGGCAGTGTATTGTTTGTGGTTTGATTTACGATGAGGCTGAAGGCTGGCCGGACGACGGTATTGCACCGGGTACAGCCTGGGAAGACGTGCCTGACGACTGGATGTGTCCAGAGTGCGGCGTAGGGAAAGAAGATTTCGAGATGATTGAACTGGCTTGACGGTAAATCAGCCCTGGCTCTGATAATAAGGAAACAACTCTGTGTCAAAACGTAAAATACTGGTCACCAGCGCCTTGCCCTACGCCAATGGCCCCATTCATCTTGGCCATGTCCTGGAGGCAGTGCAGACCGACATCTGGGTGCGTTTCCAGCGTATGCGCGGCGAAGACTGTGTCTATGTGTGCGCCGACGACGCCCATGGTACGGCTATCATGCTGCGGGCCGAAGGCGAAGGCATCACGCCGGAGCAGTTAATCGACAGAGTACGTTCTGAACACAAGGCTGACTATGATGGCTTCCTGATTGGCTTCGACAACTATCATTCAACGCACTCGAAAGAGAATCGGCAATACTCGGAAAGTATCTACAGGGCGTTGCGGGATAACAACAGAATCAGCGTGCGCACTATCAAACAGCTGTTTGACCCGGAGAAACAACTGTTTCTCGCGGATCGCTTCGTCAAGGGCAGCTGTCCCAAGTGCCACACGCCTGATCAGTACGGTGACAACTGTGAAGCCTGTGGTGCCACCTACAGCCCGGCAGACCTGATAGATCCGCGGTCCACGCTGTCGGGTGCAACACCGGTTGAGCGCGAGTCCGAGCATTATTTTTTCCGATTGCCGGAATTTACGGACATGCTGAAAACCTGGACAAGGAGCGGCACCTTGCAGGCGCAGGTGTCCAATAAACTGAGCGAATGGCTCGATGCCGGGCTGCAGGAATGGGATATCAGCCGTGATGCCCCGTACTTTGGTTTTGAAATTCCGGACGCCCCCGGCAAATTCTTCTATGTCTGGCTGGATGCGCCTATCGGTTATATGGCCAGTTTCCAGAACCTGTGTGACCGCAGTGACTACGAGTTTGACGAATACTGGAAACCTGGCGGTAATACTGAGCTTTATCATTTCATTGGCAAGGACATCATCAATTTCCACGCCCTGTTCTGGCCAGCCATGCTCAGTGATGCCGGTTATCGCACACCAACAGCCGTGTATGCCCATGGCTTTATGACCGTCAACGGCAAGAAAATGTCCAAGTCACGCGGCACGTTCATCAACGCCGGCACCTACCTGGAACACCTGGATCCAGAGTATCTTCGCTATTTCCTGGCTTCCCGCCTGGGGGCGGGTGTAGACGATCTGGATCTGAGTTTTGACGAGTTCAGCCACAAAGTGAACGCCGACCTGGTCGGCAAGGTGGTCAATATCGCCAGTCGTTGCGCCGGCTTTATCAGCCGTGGTTTTGACGGGCAGTTGGCAGATCAGGCGTCCAATCCGGCTTTGCTCGCAGAGTGTCAGGCTGCTGCCGCCGAGATTGCCAGTGCCTTCGAACAACGTGAGTACAGCAAAGCCATCCGGCAGATCATGGCACTGGCGGATAAAGGCAACCAGTACATCGCCGAACAGCAGCCCTGGGTCTTGGCGAAACAGGACCCTGGCAATCCGCTCGTTCAGGCGGTGTGCACCACCGGCATCAATGTGTTCAGGCTGTTGATGGTGTATCTCAAACCCGTACTGCCGGCAATGGCGGCAAAGGCGGAAGCCTGTCTCTTATACACATCTGACGCTGCCGACGATCTACTCTGTGTAGAT
>CAJXPR010000093.1 GCA_913058135.1 uncultured Gammaproteobacteria bacterium | reverse complement strand
TGTATAAGAGACAGATACGTGATGCTGGCGATGCCGGCACTTCAAGCAAAGCCAGCGCTTCATTGTTGCCGCGGTGAATTTGCCTGAAGCACAGGAAGGATTCGCCCAGCTCTACCTGCATGGCAGTCATGTGCGCTTCTATCTGTCCGGGATCCAGTGCTTCGCTGCACTGTCGGCGCAGCGCCAGCATGTCAACCGACGCGGCAGCGCGCGGCGCATCCGGCAACAACTCGGCCGTCACATGCACCTGCACGCTGCTATTGTCCCGCTCAGCGGAACCGACGCCGGCAAGCCAGCCCGAAAGCCGCAGGTCCGGAGCCTGACTGCTAAGCTCAATACTGGTCACTACGGCGCTGGCATCATACAGAACCTGGACTGTTCTGTTGCTCTGGCCCGACGTCTCAGCACCAAGATGCATCGGCGCGATAAAATTGATATCAGCCAGCGCAACGTTGCGCTGGCCGGTAAGGTCGGCAGCGGTGCGCAGCAATTGCGACACATACAGCGCCGCTGGTGGCACGACATGGCCGAATACACGATGTTGCATCAATACCGGCATAGCGGCCGGGGAGTAGTCGAGTGTATAAATCTGCTGCCTGAGCCGCGGCAGCACCAGAGGTTTTGCAAGTAGCGGGTCAATTTGCGAAGGGGCTGCCTGTCGTGGATCAGGATCTATCCAGCAACGCTGACGTTGCCACGGATAGGTCGGCAAATGGACCCGCTTTCCATCAAAAGCTGCTGATCCGGACCAGTCAATCGTATGCCCCAGTGTGAACAATGCCGCCAGGGCGCCAGCGAATACCCGGGCGTCCTGCTGTCCCTTGCGCAAACTTGGTATCCAGCTGCCTGGCTGCGCCTGAGGCGCGTCTGCGCCATCGCTGTCCAGAGCTCTCCCCAGCCCACAAAGAATTGCCGCCGGCCCAATCTCAACGAAACAGCCACCGCCGGCTGCCTTGGCCTTTTGCAGGCCCTGTACGAACTGCACTGGCGCGCGCAATTGCGTAGACCAGTATCCGGCACCGTTTGTGTGGTGCTCAAGCATCGCTCCATCAAGGTTGCAAAATACCGGTATGCTCGTTCTTTTAAATTCGATACTGGCAATAGCGGTTGCGAATTCCTGCTGCACAGTTTCCATATGCCGCGAGTGAAATGCATGCGAAACGTTTAGCAGAACCACACCAACACTGTTTTTTTGCAGATAGGCGCAAACAACTTCGATGGCTTTTCTGTCTCCGGTAATTGTAGTATCGAACGGAGAATTGCAACCGGCAATCTCGCAGTCGGCGCCGGCGTCACTCAACAGTTTACGCACCGTGTCGACGCCGGCTTTTACTGACGCCATCGAGCCGCTTTGCGTGACGGTCTGCATCAGGCGACTGCGGGCTTCCACCAGCTGCGCCGCATCCGCAAGACTCAGGCCGCCGGCGGCCCAGACGCCAGCCACTTCACCGATACTGTGACCGACAATTAAATCAGGCCGCACACCCATTTGCCGATAGAGTTGCACCAGAGCCACCTGGAGACAGAACAGGGCCGGCTGCGTGTATTGCGTCTGGTTCAATATCGCTTCCGCCGCCGCATCATCTGCCTCGGCAAGTATCAGGTCGACAATGGCGTGCTCCCGATGGGCTTTAAACAGATTTGCGCAGGTATTGAAGGCCTCGCGAAATGCCTGATGGGTTTTGTACAGTTCCCTGCCCATGCCTGCGTACTGGCTGCCCTGACCGGTGAACATGAACACAATGCGGGCGCTGCCACCGGCAGCGAACTGCTCTGTCGGATCTCCCGGCGATGCAAGCCGGGACAGCAGTTCCTCCCGATCTGACACCACAAAAGCGCGCCGGCGAGCCATCGCAAGCCGTCCACGTTGCTGGGTAAAAGCGATATCGGCAAGCGAGGTCTCCGGGTGACGCTGGATAAAATCGGACAGCGCACTCATTTTGTCGTGCAATGCAGCATCACTCTGAGCCGAAACCGGCAGCACATGTACACCGGGCCTGGTAGCAACCGGCAGCTGCGCGGGTGTCTCTTCCACAATAACGTGGACGTTGGTACCGCCGATACCCAGCGAATTGATGCCAGCGCGGCGTGGCGTCGCAGAGGCAGGCCAGGCGCGGGTGCGGCTGCTGACGTAAAAGGGTGTGCTGTCAAAGCCGATGGCCGGATTGGCTTCCCTGAAGTGCAGCGTCGCCGGTAGTTTTTTGTGGTGCAGAGCAAGCACCGTCTTGATAAATCCGGCTATGCCGGAGGCGATCCCCATGTGACCGATGTTGGTCTTCACCGACCCCAATGCACAGAAACCATTACGCTGTGTGCTATGCCGGAATGCTTTGGTCAGCGCCTGCACCTCGATCGGATCACCGATTGGTGTACCGGTGCCATGTCCCTCGACAAAACCGATACTGTCGGCGTCGATACCGGCATTCCCGATAGCCTCGGAAATTGCACGGAATTCACCCAGCATGCTCGGCGCAGTGAAGCCCATTTTCTGACCACCGTCATTGGCAACGGCACTGCCCTTGATGATGGCATATATGGAATCACCGTCTGCCTGAGCCCGGTCAAGGCGTTTCAATAGCACAGCGCCCGAGCCGCTGCCAAAAATTGTGCCCTTGGCATCCCGGTCATAAGCCCGACAGTGACCGTCGGGAGAATTGATCATACCTTCTTCGTAATAATGTCCGGCGTGCTGTGGCAGCATCAATGCGCACCCACCGGCCACCGCCATGTCACACTCACCTTCGCGCACAGCACGTGCCGCCTCATGCACGGCGACCAGCGTGCTGGAACAGGCAGTCTGTATCCCCATGCTCGGGCCAGTCAGGTCCAGCTTATAGGATACCCTCGTGGGCAGATAATCCTTGTCATTCGCCACCATTACGTTAAAGCCGGGTACCGAGTTCACGGTCAGTACACTGCCACCGTTCTCGTCTACCCAGGCCCGGTTGGCATAAACATTGTTCTGCAGATAGGTATTTGTTGCCGCAGAGGCGTAAACGCCGACCTTGCCCAGCGCCGATCCCGGTATGTAGCCGGCATCCTCAAAGGCCTCCCACGCGGTCTCCAGAAACACACGTTGCTGGGGATCCATCAATTCGGCTTCGCGTCTGGCATAGCGCCAAAAGTCGAGATCACACCCTTCAACATCATCCAGCACCGGCGCTGCGTTGACCTGCGCCGGATCATGGGCGCGTGACGGTGGCACTCCCGCAGCGATGGCCTCCGCCGGTGTAAAGAAGGTCAGTGTTTCGGTACCTTCCTCAAGTATGCGCCAGAAAGCCTCGGGACCGTGCGCGCCGGGGAAGCGGCAGGCAATTCCGATAACGGCGATATCATTGGACGCATCTCGGTCATCGGCAGTTGCAGAGCGGGTCGACTGTGCAGACTGTGCATTGCCAGCAGCCGTCAGTCGACCGGAAAAATGCGTTGCCATGGTACGGATCGTGGGTGTATCGAACAGCTCCACCATCGACACTTCACGCCCCAACAACAATTCCAGTTCGTGCTGCACCTGGATCGCCAGCAGGGAAGAGCCGCCGAGTTCAAAGAAACTTTCGTCAAGCCCCACTGACTCCAGCCCGAGAGTTCGCTGCCAGATGGCTGCGACGCCGGCAAGCAGCTCCCTGAACGGCCCGTCATCGTCAGCGTGCAGCTGCTCATCGATGGCGGACGGGCGGGTTCGTCCTTCGGCAGGCTGGGTGAAGTCGCCTTTCTGGTAACGAAGCGCCAGTACACCACGTTTGATTTTGCCGATTTCAGTGCGTGGGAATTCCTCCGCGCGCAGAGCCACAACGGCGCCGGGAGCAATGCCAGTGACACGGGCGACTTCCGATCGAATGGCCCTGGTTAACGCCTGATCGTCGTTGCTGCCTGCCGCCGGGGCCGCAGCTGAATAAAAAATGACCAGGCTCTCAGTGTTTTCACCGGATGCCCGCACCCCCACGGCAGCCACACAGTCGCTGGCGATGGCGGGGAACCTGGCAACCACTGCCTCAATCTCATGGCAGTAGTGATTATTGCCATTGATGATAACCATGTCCTTTTCGCGTCCGGTGACATGGAGTTCACCGGCCTTGATATAGGCCAGATCGCCGGTGATCAACCAGTCACCGACCAGCATGCTGGCGTTGAGGGCCTCTTCTCCCTCGTAACCCCGGAACACCGAAGGACCGCGTACCCACAGCCGGCCCTCAACGCCCTCTTCAACGGTCTGGCCTGATTCGTCAACAATCTTCATGGCCGCGCCCGGAATAACCGGCCCAAGCGATACAAAAGAGTCCGAATCGGAAGTCTGCTCAAGACGGAAACCGGCCGACCAGGTGATACCCGAGCAGGTCTCTACCATTCCGAAAGCAGGCCTGAGCGCATTCTCCGGCAAGCCGAACGGTTGCAGCAGAGCAAGAAATCGCCGTGCGGTGGCGCTGACCACAGCTTCACCAGCGTTTACCATAAAACGCATGCAGGACAGATCCCATTGTCGGGACAACAATTGCTGCTGCCGATCAAGCAGGAGAGAAAACACAAAATTGGGCGCCCAGGTTATCGATGCGCGCCAGTTTTCTATGAGGTCAAGCCAGCGGGTCGGTTCTTTGAGCACATACTCGATCGGCACATGCACCTGCGTCGCACCAAGCGCCATTGGCATCACACCGAGAAATACCAGCGAGCCGGCATGATCCAGCGACATCCAGTTCAGCGTGACGTCGTCCTCAGTAAAGCCATTCATCTGAATGGTTGCATCAGCCATTGCCAGCATTGCGGCATGGGTTTGCACAACGCCTTTGGCAGCCCCGGTGCTACCTGAGGTCAGGAACATTGCAGCCGGATCATCCGGTGCCGGCGAGTGGATTTCCGGCGCATCAGTAATGCGGCGGCAATCCGCCATGTTGATGACCCTGATATCTGCGTGCCTGGGGTCATCCCTGGTCAATGTGCCAAGCAACGTGATGATAGGTGCATGTAATTCGGCCGATGAGAGCACCGCCGAGATACTGAAACGGTCAACGGCCGAGAGCAGGCGATCGGTCTGGCTATTGGCGCGATCGTAAAACGGGGCGGTATTCAGCGGCACCGGCACGACACCCGCCAGGATGCAGCCCCAGAATCCCACCATGACCTCCAGGGCATCGGAGAGCTGCAGTACCAGCCGGTCCCCAGGGCGCAGGCCGGCATTCTGCAGACCCGCGCAAAGTTGCCCGGCGTGTTGGTAGAATTCCGCATAGGACAATGAACTGCTGTCACCGCGTTTGTCGAGCGCTGTTATACCGTTACCCGATACCGAACGTCGCGCGAGCAGCAATGCCACTAGCTGGTTTTCAGGAACGCTGAACCTTGTACGCTCAGATCCCCGTATTTCACTGCCACTCTTGTTTGCCACAGACATTTACCAGGTGCTAAATTTTAAATCATCCTGAATCTTACGGACTTGCTTATCACCCGTTGCGCTGCCCTGCGCTATTACTGCTTTGAAATCTTATTGCCGTTGACTCGAATTGGTGGTGCCGGTTTGACTGCTTGTTTCCGTTCCGCTGTCTGCGTCAGGTTCACTGTTCACCGTAGCGGTAGCTGCGGAACTGCGCACTCCCTCCGCAGTATCCAGAATCAGGGGCAAACCGCTGGCACTGTTGCCGATCACGACGACTTTGGCGTTGTCGGACTCGGCCAGTTGCAGCGTAGCCTCGATGCCACGCCATTGCAGATAGCTGTCGGTGATTGCCGGGGCAACTGTTTCCTGGAAGTTGCGAATGCCTTCAGCTTCTATCTGCTTGCGCTCGCTTTCCAGGATTTCGCGCTGCACCCTGAATTGATACTGTTGTACCATTTCCGATTCTGCCAGTTTGCTTTCGATCGCCGTTTGCAGGGTTTCCGGCAACTGTATTCTGGTCATCAGCGTGTCCTGCAGGACTATGGTGATGCCCGGCTCCCTATGCCCCCTTGCGCCAATATGATTGGGCAGGGAGTCGGACGTAACTTCCTCATAGATCCTGGCCTGCACTGCATTTCGTTCAAAAGTATACAAAGCTTCGGCCGGATAATCGGCGACCACATGCCTGAGCACAGAGCCGATTTCGGGGATCAGCATACTCTGCAGGTAATCCAGACCTACCGTCTGGTTCAGCTCAACTACGTTCTCTGGCACCACTCGCCACCTGAAGGTCATTTCGATTTCGAAATGCAAGCCTTCCTGCGAAACCACCTGGTAGGTTTCGTTATGGGTTTTCAGGCGCACATCGTAGAGGAAAAATTTGTCCCAGGGCCAGATAAACGCCAGACCCTCGCCTGCCAGCTCGCTGTGATAGTTGGGTGCCCAGGGGAACCGAAAGCTGTGCCAGATCACAGCTTCATGCCCATCGGGGACCCGGTAGACGATCTTGTCCCACAACACAATCAGCAGGAACACCAATATGAGGACGGTGAATATGAATCCGTACCGGAAGCGCATGAATACGGCATGCAGATAGTTTTTCACTGATTATTGTCTCCGTCATGCTGGCTTGGAGAAGCGAGCGTGATTCTGCCTTCTTCCACATGGTAATGATGATCAGCGCAATCGAAATAACGATCATCATGCGTAACAACTACCAGTGTTTTCCCGGACGCCCTGAGCTCCGGAAGCAAGGTTCGATAGAAAAACCTGCGTGTCTGCGGATCCTGGTCAGCCGCCCACTCATCCAGAATAAGCACAGGCCTGTCTTCAGCCAGCGCCAGGGCCAGGGCCAGACGTTTCTTCTGGCCGGTAGACAAGGCGTGAGCATCGTATCCCGCACCCAGATCTGCCGGAAACTTGTCCCGCACCTGCAGTCTTGTCAACCAGCTGTCCAGCCTGGCCACGCCATCAGCGTCCAGGGCATAAGGCTTGGCAAAAAGATAAAAATCGGCAAAAACACTGGCGAACAGGTCGCGATAGTTCTGCGAGGGAAAGCGGCTGATCAGCGTATCGTCCACACGGATATCACCTTGCGCGCGGGGATACAGGCCCGCCAGAATGCGTAAAATTGTGGTCTTGCCGGAACCATTGCCACCGGTGATAAAGGTGATCGAACCCCGCTTTATTGAGAAGTTCAGATCACGGACGCTGAACGCGTGCTCAGCATCGGCGGACAGTGCCGATCGATGACTGTAGGTCACCTGCTCAAGCCGGATCATGTCCAGATCAGTCAGATCTGTCGCGCTCCGGCTGTCGTCGGCCTCTTCGTTCTTCTCGAGGCAGGCATCCACTTCCTCTTCAAACTTCATGATACCCAGCACCGAGAAGCGGGCAATGTTGAATTGTTGAATACTGCCTATGACGCCACCAATGGGTCCGATCAGAAATAGTACTGCCACCACAATACGGGCAATTTCGTCCTTTTCCTGTGGATTAAGAATAGGCAGAATGAAGATCACCGCACCTGCCATCAGATAGGAGGCAGTCGTACCGGACGCCAGCACTTCGGCAAACAGCGACGCACTGGCGGAACGGTTTTTGTACAGCTGCGCAGATGATTCCCTGGTGTCGTGAAGAAAGGCCTCGCGCTTGTCCGTGTTGAGCCTGAGCTCTTTGGCACCCTTGATACCGGCCTCCATTGAGCGGTCGAGACTGGCATTGGACTCAGCCGATTCCCGCAGGGTATCGGCCAGGCGCGCGGAGACGGACAGATACCCAAGCACGGTCAATACGCCGACTATGCCGGTGAGTATGGCAGCAAGAGGTGACAGGAATATTACATAGACGTACATGAAGATCAGCAGGCTGAGGCACTCGACACCTGCTGTTATGGTGATAATGGCCTGGGACAGCGGACCGTAATTTTTTATCAGACCATCCGTTACAGCCTCTTCGGAGAAGTCCTCTATGTTTCTCAGGGAAAGCCGGGTGACCTTGGCGACGATCCGCTGCCGCCATTGATGCATTGCCGCTTCAATGGATTTACTGGACTGGGCGATGAGGAAGCGCTGACAGAATCGGTAACACACCAGCATGACCAGAAATGCAACGGCGGCGAAGACTGAGTACTGTTCCTGGCCCACCAACTTCGATTCAGCGTTCAGAAAGTATACAACCGCCGTACCGAACGCCGCGCTGAGCACGGCGACCCCGAGCAGACCCTTAACTGATGGGTCATTCGCCCTGGCTAAACTCAATAACCTGGATTTGAAAGGATTTTTCCACCGCGGCTGCGGAAACCGCGTTAAGTAACGTAAAAGAGCATCACCGACTGACGATGGGCCATCCTGATCTGCCGAATCCTGCTCCAGGCTCATAGTATCACTCGAAAGTTTCCCCGTGGAGCCAACATAGCAGAGCGATGCAGCAAAAACTCAAGAAAATCTTGTATTAATAAAGTGCTGATTCTACTGACATGTTATTGTTTAGCGCAACCACTTTGTTCAAAATCCCGGTGCTCTGAGCAAGAGATTGACCCGTGTCACACAAAACCATCCAAACGGCCTGCTGCCGCGGAACTGTTCTAACAAAACAGAACTGTAAATGTCCATGATGATACATCAGCTCGCACCGCCGCTGTTGCTTGACGGCGACTGCCGTCAGGTAAGCTGCCTGTTTGACGGCACCTTGTTGCAACCGGACACTGCCGACCAGTTAGGGCTGGCCTTGCCGGTTACTCTGGACAAAGCGGTGCAAAAGCGCAAAGCAGAATTTCTTGCAGGCCGTTACTGCGCCCGCGCAGCACTCGCGCAACTTGATGGCAGCCTTGCGGTGAATATCGGCATCGGCGCCAACCGCGAACCGCTGTGGCCGCCGGGTTTCGTCGGCTCAATCACCCACACCCATGGTTACGCGTCGGCCATCGTTGCGCGCCAGGCGCAGGTACGCGCCCTGGGTCTGGATTCCGAGTCGTGGATTGACGCGCAGAAGGTAGCAAGCGTCAGCCCGCAGATTCTCAGCCCCCGGGACAACCATACCGGACAGATGCATCTGTTTGACTCACCGTCACATTATTTGACGCTGGTGTTCTCTGCCAAAGAGAGCCTGTTCAAGTGCCTGTTCCCCTTGGTAAATCGATTTTTCGACTTTCAGGCCGCAATCATCACGCCCCTGCCTGGCGACTCGCCATCGAGGGGCAGGTTCCGTTTTGAACTGATAAAAGACCTGAGCACTGAGTTTTGCGCAGGTTACAGCGGTTTCGGCAATTATACTTTGGACACACGCTGCGCTCATACCGCGATCGTACTCAGAGAGCGGCGCGAGGACTGATGCCCCTGCGTTCTGCCATCGCTGGCCGGCGTTTCCATCGCTGGCGCAATTAAACTATACTGCGCACCCCGTGTCTGGATGAGCGCATCTGATGAGCGAACGTAAGAAACTGGCCAAAGCCAGCCTGGAGTCCCTGTACCGCATTTTCACGGTACCGGAAGCACCAGATTCAACTCTCGGACAAATCGATCGATCCATCTCCCAGAACCTGGCCGGGTTCCTGCAGGAGCATATCGTTGCCGCCGAGCGCGACCTCGCAGACATTGAGCGGGATTTTGCGGATCCGCATATTCCCGAGCAGCCCACCTTTGTATCGGACCAGATCCAGTTTGTATTGGACAAACTTGTTGCCCAGTCTGTTCATATTTCTGCGCCCAGCTTCGTCGGACACATGACCTCTGCCCTGCCCTATTTCATGCTGCCGCTGTCGCGCATCATGATGGCGCTGAACCAGAATCTGGTAAAAGTGGAAACCTCCAAGGCGTTTACCCCGATGGAACGCCAGGTCATTGGCATGGTGCACCACCTTATATACCAGCAGTCCGATACCTTCTATCAGCGCTGGATGCACGATCGCGGCCACGCGCTGGGCAGTTTCTGCTCCGGTGGCACCATCGCCAATCTCACTGCGCTATGGGCTGCCCGAAACAATGTGCTGGCACCGCGGGGTGATTTCGCTGGACTGGGCCAAGAGGGGCTGCTGGCGGGCATGCAGCATTACGGCTATCAGGGACTTGCCATTCTGGTCTCAGAACGCGGCCACTACTCGCTGGGCAAAGCCGCGGACATTCTGGGTATCGGCCGGCGATCACTGATCGGGATCGAAACCGATGCCAATAACAAGATTCGCACGGATCTGCTGGCCCGCAAATGTGACGAGCTGGCAAAACAGAATATCAAGGTGATGGCCATCGTGGGCATCGTGGGTACCTCGGAAACGGGTAACGTTGACCCGCTTGATGAGATGGCTGATATTGCCGCCGAACGCCAGATTCACTTTCACGTCGATTCCGCCTGGGGCGGCCCAACACTGTTTTCGGACAAGTACCGTTCGTTACTGAAAGGCATTGAGCGCGCCGACTCGGTCACGCTGGATGCCCACAAGCAGCTGTATGTGCCAATGGGCGCCGGTATCTGTGTATTCCGCAACCCGGAAACGCTGAGCAGTGTCGAGCATCACGCCGAATATATTATCCGCAAAGGCTCAAAGGACCTCGGTAGCCATACCGTGGAAGGTTCACGTCCGGGCATGGCGATACTGGTGCATTCGGGACTGCAGATTATTGGGCGCCAGGGCTATGAGCTGTTGATCGACCAGGGCATCGAGAAGGCCCGCAGCTTCGCCGAGATGATCAAGGCTGAGGAAGATTTTGAGCTGGTCACCGAGCCAGAGCTCAATATTCTGACCTACCGCTACTTGCCGGCCGATATTCAGCAGGCGTTGCTTGCCGCCACAGAAGATAGCCGAATCGAAGCCAATCAGCGTCTCAATCTGTTGACCAAAAGCATACAGAAAACCCAGCGCGGACTGGGCCGCTCGTTCGTGTCACGCACCCGACTTAATCCGGTACGCTATCAGCGCGATCCGATTGTGGTATTCCGGGCGGTGCTGGCGAATCCACTGACCACTACAGATATTTTAAGCGATATGCTGGCCGAGCAGCGCGAGATTGCCGCACGGCCAGCCATGCTGGCCCAGCTGGCCGACGTGCGGGCCTTGCTGGGAATTGGCTGAGCGCCCGTCTCAGGGCATCGGGTCGAGCTCTTCACCTTCCTTGATCGGCACCGCCAGGTCTTCCTTGGTGATGCCGAGGTACATCAGGAAATTACAGCTGATGTGCAGGGAGGTGTAGGTACCGACGGTGACACCCACAATCAGCGACACGGCAAAGCCGCGAATCGCCTCGCCCCCCATGACCAGCATCGCCGCCAGCGCCATTAACGTGGTCAATGACGTGACAAAGGTGCGCGAAATGACCTGGTTCAGCGTGGTATTGAGGATATGTTCGGGATCTGTAGAGCGCATGATGCGGAAATTTTCACGAGCCCGGTCAAATACCACGATGGTGTCGTTGAGCGAGTAACCGATCACCGCCAGTAGCGCCGCCAGCACGGTCAGGTCAAACGTCAGCCGGAACAGGGAAATCACGCCCAGCACCACGATCACATCGTGGGCCAGCGCAGCCACCGACGCGATACCAAACTTGTACTGAAAGCGCACAGCCACGTAGAGCATGACGATGCCCAGTGCCACCAGCAGCGCCAGGCCCCCGCGTTCAGCCAGTTCAGCACCCACCTTGGGGCCAACAAATTCGGAGCGACGCATCTCAACCGGCGTGTCACTGGTCGACTGCAATAGTGCCAGCACCTCGTCACCCAATGAGGCCACTTCGTTGTTCATGGCCTCGTCTTCGCCTTCTTCCACCGGCAGTCGGACCAGCAGGTCCTGATCGGAGCCAAACTGCACGACCAC
Source organism: uncultured Gammaproteobacteria bacterium (assembly GCA_913058135.1). Taxonomy (GTDB): domain Bacteria; phylum Pseudomonadota; class Gammaproteobacteria; order Pseudomonadales; family Pseudohongiellaceae; genus Pseudohongiella. The sequence continues at coordinate 4,055 of CAJXPR010000093.1, read as the reverse complement.
GGCCTCTTCGTAGCCGGCATCTATCAGCTGCTGCCGAATGACTTCCGGATTGACCGGCTCGGTATAACCCACCTCAATCAGGGTGCCACTGGTGAAATCCAGGCCAAACTCAAAACGGTTGATCGCCAGTGACAGGATCGCCACCACCAGCATCACCGTGGAAATGATTCCGGTGAGGCGCCGCTTGCGCGGACTCATGAAATCTATGTCGTTTTTTAACAATGCCATGCTAACTCTGCCCTTGCATATACGGTATCGGCGGCTTTAAGCGGCCTTGATGAATGGACCAATTGACAGCTTCTTGACAGCCCGCCCACCATAGATAATGTTGACAATAAAACGCGTCACCATGATTGCCGAGAACATCGAGGTCATGATGCCCACCATCAGTGTCACTGCGAAGCCCTTCACCGGCCCGGTACCCACGGTAAATAGCACCATCGCCACCAAAAACGTGGTCAGGTTGGCATCAACAATAGTTGAAAATGCACGGTCAAAGCCTGACGATATTGCGTTCTGCGGCGACAGGCCGGACACAATTTCCTCGCGTATACGGGTGAAGATCAGCACGTTGGCATCCACCGCCATACCAATGGTCAGCACGATACCGAAAATGCCCGGCAGCGTCAGCGTCGCCCCGATAATCGACATGATGGCAACCAGCAGCACGATATTGATCATCAGCGCCAGATTGGCCGCCAGTCCAAACAGGCGGTAGTAATACAGCATGAAGGACATCACCAGCAGGTAACCCAGCAATACCGCGCCAGCGCCCTGAGCGATGTTCTCTGCGCCCAGGCTAGGCCCGACAGTGCGCTCCTCGATAAAGTACATGGGTGCTGCCAGTGCACCGGAGCGGATCAGCAGAGACAGATCGTTGGCTTCCTGACCGCTGAGCCCGGTGATGACAAACTCACGCCCCAGTGCTGCCCGGATCACCGCATGACTGATCAGGCGACGTTCTTCGTAGGTTTCCTGACGTTCAACCATGTTGCCGTCAGCATCTTCTTCAAGCACTGTACGGGTGCGGGTCTCTATCAGCAGAATGTCCATCGGCCGGCCAATGTTCTCGCGGGTGATGCGGTTGAACTGCTGACCACCCTGCGCATCCAGGTTGATAACCACCTGCGGCTGACCGTACTGGTCCAGCGCCGAGCGCACATTACTGATGCGATCGCCCTGCAGGATGACATCGTTGTCCACGCGAATGGACTGCCCCTGATAGTCGTAGACCTCATAACTGGTTGACGGTGCACCGGCATTGGCTTCCAGGTGAAACTGCAACGTGGCGATACGCTGCAGAATGCGCTTGGCCTGCGCAGTATCCTGCACACCGGGCAGCTCCACCACGATACGGTTGGGGCCCTGCTGCTGCACGATAGGTTCGGAGACACCCAGCGAGTCAACCCGGTTGCGGATGGTGGTCTGGTTGGCGCGAATAGTGTCCATTTCCATCTGCTGGATGCTGGCCGGCAACATGGTCAGTTGTAACAGATACTCGCCGCCTGATTCACGTGCCTGCACCTGCAGATCAGTGTAACCGTCCCGGATAATGCTGCGCGCCTGGCTGCGGGATTCCTCATCGGTGAAGCGCAGTTCTATCTCGCTTTCACCCACCAGTTCCAGCGAGCGTGAGCGGATACGCTCGGATCGCAGCTCCTGGCGGATGGTGCTGAGGATATTTTCCATGCGACGGCGCAGCGCGGTCTCCATGTCAACTTCCATCAGAAAGTGCACACCACCCTGCAGATCCAGGCCCAGGTTCATCTTGGTGGCGCCCATGCCTTGCAGCCATTGCGGCGTGGTGGCAGCGAGGTTCAAAGCGATAATGTAGCCATCTGGTAGTGTCTGTTCGATAACCGCCTTGCCACGCAGTTGCTGCTCGAGGTCAGGAAACCGGATCAAGGCCCCGATATCTGTCACTTCTTCCCCGAAGTATTCAACATCGGCAGCGCGCAACGCATCGGTGGCCATGCCCAGATCAACTTCGGTAATCGGGTTGTTCTCGTGCGAAATTTGGATTGCCGGGTCGTCGGGGAACAGATTAGGCACAGCAAACAGTACTGCCAGTGAGATCACCAGCAGTACCAGTATGTTTTTCCAGAGGGGAAACTTGTTCAGCATGTGTGGTAGAGCCTGTCAGATTGACTTGATGGTGCCTTTTGGAAGCGCGGCACCAATGGCAGACTTCTGCAGATTGACTTCAACACCTTCGGCAACTTCTACGGTAACGTAGTCGTCTGACACTTTGGTGATGCGGCCCAGAATACCGCCGCTGGTCAATACTTCATCGCCCTTGCTGAGGCCACTGACCAATTCGCGGTGCTCTTTTGCACGTTTGGCCTGAGGACGCCACAGTATCAGGTAAAACAGCAGAAACATGCCGCCGATAAACAACAGGTTGAACATGGCGCCACCTGCGGGTGATGCTGCATCCTGGGCATAGGCGGAACTGATCAGAAAATCCATAACAAAATCTCTCAAACAATGGAGCCGCCCGCTGCGGCTTAAGGGTCAATGGTTACAGACTACTGCCTGTTATTCTTGTAATTAAAAGGCAAAGTTATCACCGGTCAGGCGTCAGGATCTGTGTCCAGAACTCGCTGATCACGATAAAACGCCTCTGTAAAGGCGGTAAATCTACCCTGTTCCAGGGCCTGACGCAAACCCTGCATCAGGTCCTGATAGTAGTGCAGGTTATGAATGGTGTTCAACTGAGCACCCAGCATCTCCTTGCACTTGTCCAGGTGATGCAGGTAAGCACGGCTGAAATGCTGGCAGGTATAACAGCTACAGGCAGGGTCCAGCGGCCGTGTATCGTCCCTGAAACGCGCATTACGCAGCTTGAGCAGGCCCTGGCTGGTGAACAGATACGCATTGCGGGCATTACGGGTGGGCATCACACAATCAAACATGTCGATGCCGCGCGTCACCGCAGCAACGATATCGCTGGGGGTGCCAACGCCCATCAGGTAACGGGGCTTGTGCGCCGGCATGCGGTGGCCGACGTAATCCAGCACGTGGATCATCTCTTCCTTGGTTTCACCCACCGACAGCCCGCCGATGGCGTAACCGGGGAAATCCAGGGCGACCAGGCCGTCCAGTGACTGCTGACGCAGGTTCGGATACATACCACCCTGGATGATGCCGAACAGCGCCGCTCGATGATCACCGTGGGCTTCCTTGCAGCGCACTGCCCAGCGCAGGGACAACTGCATTGAATCCTCAGCCTCTTTTTCAGTAGCCGGATAGGGCGTACATTCATCAAAGATCATGATGATATCGGCACCCAGGTCCTGCTGCACTTTTATGGCAGACTCGGGTCCGAGGAACACTTTGGCGCCGTCCACGGGGGAACGGAAATTGACGCCTTCTTCGCTGATCTTGCGCATGTCACCGAGACTGAACACCTGAAAGCCGCCAGAGTCGGTGAGAATGGGTTTGTCCCAGCCCATGAAGTCGTGCAGGTCGCCGTGCTTTTTGATGATGTCGGTGCCGGGGCGCAGCATGAGGTGGAAGGTGTTACCAAGGATGATCTGGGCGCCGGTGCCTTTGATCTGCTCGGGGGTGAGGCCTTTGACAGTGCCGTAAGTTCCCACGGGCATGAACGCGGGGGTCTGCACTTCACCGCGGGGGAAAGTCAGGGTGCCACGGCGGGCGGCGCCGTCTGTTGTTTTCAGTTCAAATTTCATGTGTTCTCTGCGTCTGCTGACAATTCAATTGTATGGTATCAAACATTCTATTCCGAGCCGCGCGCTACTGATTGTCTGCTTGCGGAGACGCACAGGAACAGCTTTGTTCCCGAGCCACGGGGTGTGGGAGGCGCCTTTCGGAGACGCCCGTGAACCCATCCCTGGGGGGCTCGGATGCGACCGTCCGAGGGTCGCATACGCTCCGAAATTCGCCTCCCACACCCCGCGTCTCTCGCTGCAAACTCAGCCTGACGGAATGCACCTAAGGTAGAGACGCGGGATGCTGATTGTCTGCTTGTGGAGCGTCGACGACCCTGTCTCTTATACACATCTGACGCTGCCGACGATCTACTCTGTGTAGAT
>CAJXPR010000092.1 GCA_913058135.1 uncultured Gammaproteobacteria bacterium | reverse complement strand
GAGATTTCTGCCTGTCTCGTGGGCTCGGAGATGTGTATAAGAGACAGGGGTTATAGGGCTCGAAAAACGTAGCGGGATACACAACGGTGGAGTTTTCGACATCACCAACATCAGTACTTGGCTGCGTCGCTATGGCTGACGATGCCGGACTTTCGGCGTCGCCGCGCTGCTCTGCCTGTCGCGTGCTGGCCGCCATGGCAGTCGACGATGCCAGCGCCAGCAGAATAGCTGCGCTGGTGCGAAGCCCCGAAGTCCTGATCACTGATCTCATGATAATCCCCGCTTGAAACTTTATCCGTTGCGCATGTCGATTCGATGCGAACTGTTCCAATCGAAACACTTAACCATATGAGCAACATAACAAATCCCGCCACCCGGGTCATCCGCACAGCCGGCCGGAACGTAAGAATTTGAACAAAACCAGCGTTGCTGTGGGTCCTGTGCTTTACGGTGAGTGGTGGCAATCGGATTTTTTTTCGAAATCCATAGTCAAAACTTTAATTTCTGCTACTTTAGCGATGCCGAAAATGGATACACGGTTCAATCGGAGTGAATCATGCAATCAAGGCCAGTCGCAGCCGCCCTTTCTACCCATCTGCCCAGACAACCAAGCGTTACTGTAGCCATACTAGCCGGCGTGCTGGTCTGGCTGAGCCCCTCATGGGCACAGGCCCAGGACCAGCGCTTTTCACACAACGTGGTCGTGGATGCCGCACGTGCCCTGGCGGGAACCCGCTACCAGCCTCTGGAGGAAGTTCCTGACGAGCTGCTCTCCCTGAACTATGATCAGTACCGCAGTATCCGCTACCGCAAAGGGGCGGCCGTCTGGGGCGGCACGCCGACACAGTTTTCCATTGAATTCTTCGCGCCGGGTAATCTTTACGACACCGGCGTGGATATTTCGATCGTCGAAAACGGCCAGGCGCTGCCGATTCCGCTGGATGAAGATGCCTTTGAAGGGGTATCGGAAGAAATTGGCGAAATATTGACCTCCATCGCCAAGGTGGCAGGGTTCCGGCTGCATTACTCTTTCAACGAGGACTACCAGGACGAATTTGTGGTGTTTCAAGGCGCCAGCTACTTTCGCGCGGTCTCCGAAGGTCAGTCCTACGGACTGTCGGCACGCGGGCTGGCCATTGATGTAGCTGAACCGTCAGGAGAAGAGTTCCCCGTTTTCCGCGAATTCTGGATCGAGCGCCCGTCGTCGCGGGCAGACAGCATTGTTGTTCACGCCCTGCTCGACAGCCCGCGCGCTACCGGCGCTTACCGATTCGGCATCTACCCGGGCGCACCAACCCGGATGGATGTCGAGGCCACGCTGTTCGCCCGCAGCGAGCTGGATCACATAGGCATTGGCACACTGACCTCCATGTATGCCTTTGGCACCATGGACGCGCCTGACGTGCCCGACTACCGGAATGCCGTACACGACTCCAATGGCCTGGCAATCATCAACGGCCAGGGCGAATACATCTGGCGACCGTTGCACAACCCGCGTTCCTTGCAGATCAGCGCATTCATGGACTACAACCCGCAGGGCTTCGGGCTGATGCAACGGCACCGGGAGTTTAGCGATTACCAGGACCTGGAAGCCGGCTATCACCGTCGCCCATCGGCCTGGATCAGGCCGGTCGGAAACTGGGGAGAGGGTCATGTCGTCCTGGTCGAAATCCCGACTCCGTCTGAGTTCAATGACAATATTGTTGCTTACTGGAAGCCTGCGACACCGCTGGTTCCTGGTGAACCGTTTCGGTTTGCCTACCATATGAGCTGGCCCGACCAGCGACCGATACCCGAAGGGATGGGTCGCGTAGTACGAAGCGCTTACGGCATCAAGCTGGCAGAACCCTACCCACAAATGGTCATCGATTACAGCAATATGCCCGCCGGCATCAATATCGCTGACATCGACTTTGACGTCAGCCTCAGCGATGGCCGGGTCATCGAAACCCTGGCACACCCCAATCACCTCAACGGTGCGCGGGTGGTGCTGACATTCGACCCACAAGGTTCGCAACTGAGCGAGATCAGCATTCGCCCCACATACCAAGGAGAGGCAGTTGGAGAAACCTGGCTTTATCGATGGACGAATGGCTGACAGAGAATCCAACATGGGGGTGACCGGTAAGCGTCCGGCGCTCCCTCCTGAACAGCGCCTGGCTATGCCCCGCCAGAACCTGCACGCCCCGAGAGCCAGGTCGCGGAGTCCCATGTCTGTCGCGCGCGCCTGGACCTGGGTCGTGCGGTTGCTGCTGTTTTCCCTGACCTTGACGGTCGCCCAATACGGCGTACGCGAAATGCACGCCGTCATGGCCGGCAGCATCACGGTTCTGCAGTGGATATTCCTGGGCCTGTTCGCCATCAACTTTACCTGGATCAGTTTCGCCGGGTGCCAGGCGTTGTTGGGATTCATGAAAATCATGGGCCGTGACCTGATCGGCCGGCGCAATATACATCAGGAATTGCCCGGCATGCGCACCGCCGTCCTGGTGCCGGTTTACAATGAAGATCCGGTGCGGGTGTCAGCGGCGATTGACGCCATGGCGCACGGACTGGCCGACAAAGCGCCAGGTAAATTTCATTTCTTCATTCTCAGTGACAGCAACGACCCAAGTGCCTGGCTGCATGAAGAGCGGGTGTTCAGCACACTGATCGCAGAGCAGAACGAACGCTGCCCGGTATTCTACCGGCACCGCCGCGACAACAGGGAACGCAAGGCTGGCAATATTGCAGACTGGGTGCAACGCTGGGGTGGGGGTTACGAAGCCATGCTGGTGCTGGATGCTGACAGTATCATGAGTCCGGATACCATGATCGAAATGACGCGTCGCCTCGAAGCAGAACCCGGTCTGGGGCTGTTACAGACACTGCCCTCCATCGTTTGGGGACACACCATTTACGCCCGCCTGCAGCAGTTCGCCAATCGCCTCTACGGGCCGGTGTTCGGCAACGGGCTTTCTGTCTGGCATGGCGAAGGCAGTAATTTCTGGGGACACAACGCCATCATCCGAACCCGGGCATTTGCGGAGGCGGCTCACCTGCCCGTACTCAAAGGCAAAGCGCCGTTTGGTGGACATGTTATCAGCCACGACTTTATCGAGGCCGCCCTGTTGCGCCGGGCAGGCTGGAGCGTGCGACTGGACAGCGACCTGGCGGAAAGCTTCGAAGAACCACCGCCCTCAATTACCGACGTACTGGTGCGGGACCGTCGCTGGTGCCAGGGCAATTTGCAGCATGCCCGATTTCTGTTTGCCAGGGGCCTGGCCTTTACCAGTCGTTTGCATATTCTGTCCGGCATTATGGCCTATATCAGTGCCGTGTTCTGGCTGTTGCTGCTGACGACAGGACTGGCGCTGGCTATTCAGGCAGACCTGACGCGGCCGGAATATTTCCGACAACCCTCACTTTTTCCTACCTGGCCCGTATTCGACTCGGCACGTGCCATTGAGCTGTTCATCGTCTCCATGTCAATCGTCCTGCTACCGAAGTTCCTTGGCTGGCTGACGGCCATGATCAACCTGCGCCGCTGCTTTCGCTACGGAGGTCCGATACTGGTGACCCTGAGTGTGATCACCGAAATACTGCTCTCGGCACTGATAGCCCCCATCATGATGCTGGCGCAGAGCCGCATGGTATGGGAAATATTTACGGGCGGGGACAGCGGCTGGAAGCCACAACGACGCGATGACGGGTCGATCACCCTGCCGGACGCCCTGCGCAAGCACAGGTGGCATATGGTCACGGGTTTCGCCGCGTCCGGTCTCACCTGGTACCTGCATCATGATCTGTTTCTGTGGACCCTGCCGGTAACCGCCGGGCTCATGCTGTCGGCGTTGCTGTCATGGACAAGCGGCAAGCGCGGTCCGGGGCGGGCCCTGAGGATACTGGGCATATTACGGACACCGGAAGAGCGCCGGCAGCCTGACATTCTGTCGGATGTCGAAGAGCGCCTTCACAACGCTTACCAGGTGGCTGACCCCAAGCCGGACTCACCCATAACCGCTTTGCTCAGCGACCCACGGCTCTGCGACTGGCACTGCGCTCAGTTACCTGATGGCGCAGAGCATCACGAAGACTTTGACCCCGACCTTGTGCTGGCGCGCGAAAAGACCAGACGTTCAGCGACGACACCCGCACTGGAACAATGGTTGAGCAGAGCCGAACTCATGGCATTCATGCACAGCCCAGCGCTCATCCGAAGTGTCGACCAAGGTATGCAAGCTGACTTTGCCCGACAAAATAACAGTTAACAACCAGTCACCAGGTCTATACAATCGGGCCGCGATGCCTGCTGTGCGCCCTACTTTCCGTCAAGTCCGGCCATGAAAAGCCTGGTGCATCCCATATTCTGTTACACAAAAACAACACGACAATCCTTTGGGGGGAATGCCAATGAATCTGGCTGGCGTGACGATTATCGTCTATCTTGTACTTATCGCACTGGTAAGTGTGTACCTGACCAAACGCAACAAGAACTCTGCTGACTGGGCCATTGGTGGCGGCGGCATGGGGTTGTGGCTGATCGCTGCTGGTATCGCTGGCACCCGAATCGGCGGCGCCGGCACCTATGGTGTCGCAGGTGACACCATGAACACCGGTGTCTGGAATATGTGGTACGGCGTCAATTCCTTTCTCGCATTGGCGCTGGTGGGCCTGCTGTTCGCGGTACCTTATCGTCGCCTGCGTCTCACAACCATCAGTGAACTGTTCGTCAAGCGTCACAACAGCTCCCGTAATGGCTGGCTGACCAGCCTTTGTGTGCAGACCGAGTACCTGATCATCAATATCCTGGAACCACTATTGGTAGGTATCATCATCAGCGCAGTGTTCGGTATCAACCGCGAAGTGGCCATTATGCTGGGCGCCGTGATCATCATCATGTCGACTACGTTCTCCGGCCTGCGCGGCGCATCAGCGACCAATGTGATTCATGTTCTTGTGGTCATGTTCGGCCTCGGTGCAGTGGCTATCATCGCGGGCAATGAATTGGGTGGCATCAGCGGGATTCGGGAAAAAGTGGATGTGGCGTTGCTGGGTTCTGACATCGAACCTGCCAGTTGGTGGAGCTTTGTAGGCCTGGGTTGGTTCCCTATTATCGCCATGTTTTTCTCGGCAGTTATTCATACGCCGGCCGCCTCGGTATACGTCAACTACTCCAGCTCAGCGCGTACGGAAAACCTGTTGATTCCGGCCTTCCTGATCGCCGGTGTACTGGCTGCCATCATGCCGATTCTGGCGTCGATTATCGGGATTGAAGCGGTCGCCCGTTATGGAACTGAAAGCGGCATCAGCAGTTATGCCACCATTACCCAGATTGCCACTGACACCGGCCCTATAATCGGCGGTGTTGCCATTGCCGCCGTGCTGGCAGCATTGATCTCATCCGGTGGCCCGATCCTGCTGTCCAGCGCCACATTATTTGTCAATGACTGGATTCCCGGGTCGGCTGACTTTGAGCCCGCACGCAAACTGAAGGCCTACCGTGTCACCAGCGTTATTTACGGGCTGTTTGCTGGTGTACTGGCATGCCTGTTGCCAATCACCTCCGTGCTGCAATTGTTATTGCTGGGATTCGCCATGGTCGTGCCCCCGGCCCTGGCCATCGGGTTTATTTTCTACTGGCGCAAGACCACCGAGCAGGGGGTATTCTGGGGCATAGCACTGGGTTACGGTCTGGGCTTGCTGGCATGGGCGATAAATACCCTGTTCCTGCGCCTGGAAAATGATGTAGCAGCCTACTTCACGACGCTGGTACCACTGGTGGTGATTCCGGTCGTGTCGTTACTGACACAGTCGCCGGAGAACCAGGGCGAAAAATGTGAAAGCTTCTATCGACAACTGAAAACACCGTTGTCCTGATGAGCGCAAACCGGGGAAGTTTATTGCTTCCCTGGCTCCCACTAACAATCAGGCCAAACGATCAGGGTCTGATTCTTTCCAGCGAGTCGCCGCTCGCCACACTGACGCCGTTGCGACCGGTATTTTTACTCAGGTACATCGCACGGTCGGCACGCGCCACCATGGCATCGGGGAAGGCATCATAAGCTTCCTTGCTGGCGACGCCCAGGCTGACTGTCACCGAGAAACTGTGGTTGCCGGTGGCGTCGGTGTAAACGATTTCGGACAATGCCTTGTGGACCTTACTGGCCACGTCCACCGCCTGCGCCAGCGTCGTCTCGGGCAGCAACAGTGCAAATTCCTCACCACCGTGGCGCGCCGGCAAATCAGCCGGGCGGGTAACCAGGTTCAGTTTGCGCGATGCCTGTCGCAACACTTCATCGCCCAGCTGATGCCCATAGCTGTCATTGATCTCTTTGAATCGATCAAAATCAAACAGCACGATCGATAGCGGTCGCTGGTACCGTTCCGACCGCTCCCATTCATGGTTCAAAACGTTATACAGGCGTCGCCGGTTCGCCAGCTGGGTCAGATCGTCCGTATTGGCAATCATACGCAGCTGTTCATTCAGCGCCCGCATTTCCTCTTCCGCGGCCATCAGTTTACGCTGGGCATCACGCTCCTGGGTGACATCGCGAAGCAGAATCACTCGCCCTGTTTTTGCATGACTCTGTGTGGTCACGTCCGATATCCTGACATTCAGACAACGTCCGTCAGCCAGGGTGATATCGGATTGCCCGCCCTTGGCCCACTTCAGTTTTCCTGCCAGAAAACCTGGCAGTGCCTTGCCAATGTGCACGCATTTATCGCCCAGCATGTCACGCGCTACCGGATTGGAATCGACTATGTTGTCGGCGTTGTCAATGACAATGACACCATCACTGATGTTGTCCATGGTCAAGCGTCGTGCCACCGGCACTGCGGAGAACAGTCGTCTGCGGGTAGCCAGCAGCATCAGCGCAGCCGCCGCGACAAAACCAATAGGGGTCGGATCAATGGGCAGATACCGGTAGCCCATAATGAACGGCAGGTTGATGGCCAGCACCACCAGAGGCGCCATAATGGCCGCCAGGAGCTGCGCCCTGTACAGCGGCGCCAGACCGATTCGCAGGCAGATAAGCACGGTGCCGGCCAGCACCGCCATGTAAGACCAGGCAACGTAGGCGCGAAACCAGGGACCGTATTCAATCAACAGACCCGGCGCACCGGGAATGAGCTCAAAGCGTTGCCACAGCAGGCCGTGGAATTCATTGGTCATCGCCATGGCCATGGTTATTATCGGCACCACCCATAACAAGGGTGACCAACGAGACAGGAAAGCATTATGGCCACTGTAAGACAGCGCGACAGACAGCCACAGCACAGGCACCGTGGCAACTCCGAAATATTGCAGCTGGGCCATCAGATAACGGTAGTCGAGGTTGTGCCACAACATGCTCATCCACTGCATGGCGCACCACCAGGCCATGGCAGCGGCGAATGCCGACACGTAGGCACCGGTCGGCACCGGAATGCGCCGCAAGGCGTATACCGACATATATAATGAAATGCAGGTTCCCAGCAAGGAAGGAACGGCCCACAACAGCATGCAAAAAATCCCGACAAGGACGCCCGTCGCCCCAAACCGCAGCAAGCATACCTTGCTGGCGTAGCAGCAGCAATATCAGCACTGCGATACCCTTGCAATGCACCAGGCCTGAGACCAGTGGCGCAGGCACCACTATCGCCGGTCTTGACCTCATACCCGGGACAGACTAGTCTGCTCGAAACGCTTGGCGGGGAGTCAGGATGATCAATTCTTCGATGCAATATGGCCTGGCCGGCATGCAGAGTGCATACCGGGCTACAACGCAGGCAGCCACCGACATCGCCCGCCTGAATATCCGGACAGAAGACGCCGGTGCCGACATCAACGCCGCGGTGAGCGGTTTTGCTCAGCCCTTGCTTGAAGTTCACACCAGCCAGAGTTTGTTTGATGCCTCGGCCAGGGTGGTCAGTGCGTCTGACGTCATGATCGGCACGTTGCTGGATGTGACTGCTTGACAGTACGTGCCGCGCGTCTGACACCAGACCTTGCTGCCACATTCAAAACACCAGCAGTTCGGCATCTGGCCTGGCTCTGCCAGGCCCCACAACTCATCAACAGTCCGCTAAGTTTCAGACCGTCGCAGTGGCTACCGGACAATACGGTGCATATTCTCAGGCACTGGGACCAGCACCCCCAGGCCGGGCCCGGTGTATTATGCGAGCAACCGCACTACCGACTGGGGCTGTACACGGAGCAGCTTTATGATTGTCTGCTGAGCGACCTGCTGGGCTGGACCGTGGTCGCCAGAAACCTGCCGGTCCGCGCCGGCGGAGTCACTCTGGGTGAGCTGGATTTTGTCGTCCGTAATCCACACACCGGCGACAATGAGCACCATGAAATCGCAATAAAGTTTTATCTGGGATATCCATATAACAACCCGATTGGAGTCCGCTGGTACGGACCCAACGCGCGCGACCGACTGGACCTTAAATCCGAACGCATGTTGCACCTGCAAAGTCAGCGCTGCCGGCTACCGGAAACACTTGATACGCTCGCTGCAGCCGACATCGAGCCACCCTCCGTCAGCCGCATATTCATGCCCGGTTATCTTTTTTACCCCTTTGATATCGAGTTGCCAACACCCGTATCCGCGGACGCCAACCATCTGCGCGGTCGCTGGTTGTCGCTAAGCGATGCCTGCCAGCGAACAGATACCGATACCTGGGTAATACTGCGCAAGCCGGACTGGCTTGGCCCCTGGTCACAACCACAGGCGCCCGAGGCGGACGCAATAGCAGATATATTCCGGGAAATAGAAATCAGCAATACGCCGCGGTTGATGGCGACACTGACGTTCGACACTGCGACAGGATTGTGGCACGAGGCCGGACGCCATTTTGTCGTTCCCGACAGCTGGCCAGGCTGCTAACGCAATCCAGCTCGCCTGTCAGCTAAGAGCCATCCAGCACAACACGCAGGGTTTGACCGATTCTGAGCAGATCCCCAGCCAGATCGTTCTGACGGCGCAAGACGTCGACGCTGGTTTCGTAACGACTGGCGATGCGCCACAGCGTTTCGCCCTGCCTCACTTTGTGCGTCACCTCGCGAACCATCGGTGCCGAACTCGCACTGGCGACAGCGGATGCGGATGAACCACCTGAATCAGCAGGCACCGACAGGCGCTGACCAATATGGATCAGGTCACTACGCAGTCCGTTGGCAGCCCGCAACCGGGCAACCGTCGTGTTCATCCGGGCAGCGACTGCTGTTAACGTATCGCCACTCCGGACAGTATATTCCCGGCTCTGACCGTTCATGCCTGCCAGATAATTGCTGTAGGTTTCGGGAAAAACCGCGACGTGATAGTGCGGCGGACGTCGCTCACGGGTGACATCCAGCACATGATTTGTTTCCAGTGACAACAGCGTGCTTTCCAGCCACGCCCGGCACCGACCGTTTGATGGGATGCGCAAGTCCACCGCCATGCCTGCCGGATGAACCGAATCGTCTGATGCATTTGCTGGTTGACGGGCGATGGGCCGCGTCAGACTGGTCACTGTGAGTTTTTCGCCGCAGGCGTTAAAATACTGGGCACTCAGACGCTCAATCAGGGTCCGCACAGCCGGACGTGCATAAGGATAGGACACATTGTGCAGCGTCATGGTACGGCTGGCGCTGACACGGACCAGCTCCCCGGCGTCAACAAGGCCGGCGACCTGACTGGACGTCTGAACGAATGTGTAACCATACGTGACCGCATGCTGGTGCTGTTGGGTAATGGACTCCCGCGAGCCGCGCAAGTCCTGTGCTTGCGCAGTAGTGACCGCGGCAATCAGGAGTATCGCTATGAGTGTTGGTGTCAGGTTCCGCATACCGTCTGCCCCACTGGTTATCGTCATTGTTTTTCCACTGCTGCAGCATTCTCACGTTAATTATTGAGTTTGTCCAGCACCAACATGATTTTGTTAATAAATATTTTCTATTTCCTCGGAAAAAGCACCGACCACCTGGCCGTTTGGAGGGCCAATATGGCGGGAACAGATAGCGACCGGCCTTGAGCAGTTTATATTCCCCCTGTCCCCATTAAGGTCGCGAGAGTGGTAGAGTAGCGTATAAAGAGGAGAATCGTCATGAAACGTCGCCCCAAACCACTTGCTATTGCCATGTGTGCCTTGGCTCTGTGCCCATTTGCCGATGCTCAGCACGCTGACCAAAGTTCACAGCAGGCCAGTCAGATCGGCAGTGAGAACGTCGAATTTCAGACCTCGTGTGCAGACTCTGTTGCCGACGATTTTGACCGTGCGGTGGCGCTGATGCATTCCTTCTGGTTTGCGGAAGCGATTGACGCGTTCAATGCCGTACTGGCTGTGGACAGGAATTGCGCCATGGCCCATTGGGGCATGGCTCTGAGTCACTGGGGAAACCCGTTTGCCGGCCAACGCAACGTCCCGCAGCTCGAGCGTGGCCGGGCAGCGGTTAACGATGCACAGCAGACCGGCTCTCCGACACCAAGAGAAGCAATGTATATCGACGCTGTCGCGCAGCTGTTTGCCGACAACCAGCCCGCTACTCAATATCAGCGCACGCTGGCCTACGAAAACGCCATGGCAACGCTGACTGACGCTTATCCCAATGATCGCGAAGCCAAGATATTTTACGCGCTGGCTATCAACCAGAACGCACAGGCCAGCGACAAAACCTACGCCCGGCAGCTGCAGGCTGCCGGAATTCTGGAGCCTTTGTTCGAGGAAAACCCCGAACATCCTGGTCTGGCGCACTACATCATCCACGCCTACGATCATCCACCTTTGGCAGAGCGGGCGCTGAATGCCGCCGAGGTCTATGCGTCATTGGCACCGGATGCGCCTCACGCGCTGCATATGCCATCACATACTTTCACCCGTGTGGGCAGGTGGCAGGCGTCCGTGGACACCAACCTGCGCGCTGCCCAGGCGGCCCGCAATGACAATGACGTCGGCTCCGAACTGCATGCGCTGGACTATCAGGCCTACGCCTACCTGCAAATGGGCCGGGACGAGGCCGCCGCAGCTGTAGTTGAACGCGCCCTGTCATTAACTGAACAGGTCAATATAACCGCTGTCGGGGCAACCCAGGCCGGCGCCTTTGCCATTGCGGCAATACCGGCACGTTACGCTCTGGAGCGGGAAGATTTTGCCGCAGCGGCCGCCCTCACTGTCAATCCGGCTGAATCCACACCCCATACTCAGGCCATGACGCATTTCGCGCGTGCGCTGGGGGCCGCACGGCTTGGTGAGCTGCAGGCGGCTCAGGATGATCTGGACATGCTGGCAATACTGAAGGGGCGTGCCGAAGCCAATCGTGATGCCTACTGGAGTGAACAGATCGACATACAACTGCAGGTAGCCCAAGCCTGGGTAAGCTTTGCACAGGGGGACCAAGACCAGGGCATCGCGCTATTGCGCGCGGCAGCGCAGACCGAGGATGGCACCGACAAATCCGCAGTGTCTCCGGGCCCACTGGCACCGGCCCGGGAGCTGCTGGGTACGATGTTGCTGGCAGCAGGTCAGCCCGAACTCGCTCTGGTCGAATTCGAGGCCACCATGCAGAAAGAACCGAACCGCTTTCTGGCGCTCCAGGGCGCCGCCCAGGCGGCTGATAAGGCTGGAAACAGGCAAACGGCGCAAAACTACTACCAGCAACTACTGCAGGTGGCAGCGAGCGCCGACGCCGAGCGCCCGGCACTCATACGCGCCCGTGCCTATCTGGCCCGCCAGTGAAGCGTCAAACACGCCAACTGTTGGGCTTTGACGCTAACCGGGAACAACTTCGAATTATTAAATTCTTATTTTTCAAGAACTTAATAATTGGCACAAACACTGCTAGGTATAATGCACGAAGAACGCCATGCGGGCGGTCTATCTGACATATCGAAATTTTCAGGAGCGTGATTGTGCACCTACCTACACCCCATTTTAGTCCGCTACCACTGTACGCCAAGGTCATAGCCCTGATATTCATTGTCGGCTTTGTGCTGATTGGCATCGTCGGCCTGATTCTGCCCATCATCCCGGGTGTATTGTTCCTGTTTCTGGCGGCATTGCTGTTAACCCGGGTATCGCGGCGGGCGTCAGCCTATGCTCACAGCCGGCCCTGGTTCCGCAAGCATTTGCAGTCCTGGCGCGCCAGCGCCGGCCTGTCCTGGGGACAACGCGCGCGGCTGTCATTCTGGGTAGCCGCCAGGGCAGTCGTTCAGGGTGTCGGGGCGGGCGTCAGCGGCATTTATCGGGCCCTGCGTCGCTGACCTGCGCACAGATATTCATTGCAGGGGAGCGCGAATACGGACCAGAACCGCGCCGCGGTTTTCTTCAATACAGTCCAGAATCGTGCCTTTGCTTTGCAAAAAGAAAAGCTCTCCAAGCACAGCATCCCTGATCAGCCCGCCACCGACGATAAGTCGAAGATGCTCGGCATGCGTATATCGCCAGCTGCGCTGCAGTGCGTCACTGAATTTGACCAGCGCCTGCGGCACGGTTTCATGCTGATGGGCAATGTCGACCGTCACCGTGGAACCATCACTCTGACCCCACAGTGGGCTGTCGCACTTGACGCATAACGGCTCGAGATGACGGTCGGCAATATCACCTGGAGGCTGCGTGTTCAGCAGGCCACAATAAAGGCATTCTCGGACGTTGGCTTTCACAATCGGCTCACGCGCGGGTTTCGATAATCCGGATCCAGTGACCAGGGACATTCAACTGGCTGGCGGCCAGCTTGATACAGACCAGCAGCGGTACTGCCAGCAGCACCCCCACTACGCCCCATAACCATGCCCAGATGATCAGCCAGATCATCAACACCAGCGGATTAAGACGCATGTGTCTGCCCAACACCATCGGGGTGACGAACTGCGCCTCAATACCATTGATGACGAAATAGACCAGTGCTGGCACCATGGCGAACGGCACAAAACCATATTGCGCCAGACCCGCCAGCGACAGCAGGCTAAGACCAATAAACATGCCAACGTATGGCGCGAAATTGAGCAGGCCAACAAGAACCCCCCATAACAGCGCATCTTCAACGCCGATCAGCCACAAGGCGCCCGCCGTGCTCAGCCCTAACAGGGCGTTTATCACGCTGACCGTAAGAATGTAACGCGACAGTTCGCGCTCAAGGTTATCTATCAGCCCGTGTGCACTGCTTTTGTCAGTCACCTGAGGCAGGTAGCGGATAGCGGAATCAAACAGACGCGCACCGAACACCAGCAGGAATATGGTCAGGGTCAGACAGGTCACCAGCTGCGCCAGAAATATCGGTGTCGCGGCGAGCATGTAAATCATAAGCTCAACACCACCCTGGGTAATTCGTTCCGTGACTGCGTTGCTGTCCTCTTCCGGTTCTGCCTCGACATCGTCGCCGCCAAACAGGCGGGAAAAGAAAGCCCGTGAGGCATCTTCTTCTTCATCCTCAGGCGATGCACTCCAGGCGGATGTCATGGTGTCGATCTGCTGTGTGAAGGTCGCCGACAGCTCGGGAAGGCGCTGAGCCCATTTTTGCACAGGCCCGGCCAATTCCATACCCAGCAATGTGAACGGCACCGCCATCAGGCACAACAGCAAAATTGCCGATACCGCTCGGGGAATATGATATCGGTGAAAAAAGTTCACCGCCGGAATTAATAGCAGCGTCAGTAGCAGCGCCACCACAATCGGTACCAGCAGAGTCTTGGCAAAGTAGAGGGTGTACAGCAATGCTAGGGCCAGCATACCCTGCATTATGCGTGTTATCAGCCTGACCGGCAGCACAGGTTGGAGGCTATCCTGATCATCCCTTTGTTGATCCATTCCTGTGCTACTCAAGTGTTGGTGCCAAGTTGACTATCTGTTTGCCAGAAATCGTGAGACTACAGGCTGCAATCGGATTGCGGCCACTCCTGTCGACAACAGCGCAGACACTGTCGTCCGGCCAATAGCGCTGCCAGCTACGAAACCAGCGACAAACCCACAACAAGGGATAATCCAGGCCTGGTGGCGCCGAAACGTTCTGACCGGGCGTTGGCCCAGGTGCTGGCAACGCAGGTGCTCAATCTCGACAACCCGGCTCGCCTTTACGACTCTAAGGACCTGCTCGCCACGGGTCATTTTTTCATGTCCTCGACGATCTCATCCAGATATTGCCGGGTCATCGGCAGGGTCAGACTGCGACGGTATTTTTTGAACAGCGTCCACATGTACAGCGTAGCGCCTGCCTGCATCACAAAAAAGGTAAACAGTCCGGCGCCAGCAATGGTGCTTTGGGTAAAGACCAGCCAGGATACCAACATCGACAGGCCTAACCAGGTAATGATGAACATGGGGAGAAGCAGTAGCGAAACCAGCAGCAATCGGTGCAAATCACCCGCGGCCAGCCTGATTTCGGCCGTTGCCAGGGTCGAAAGAGCGCCGCCCAGCGCACCCAGTTGTTTTAGCCAGGTCAGCCATGCATGGAGTTCGTCCTGCGCATTGCCGCCAATAGCGTCCTTATCGGGCAGTATCGGCGGCTCACGATGCTCGTCGCTCATCTTGCGCGCTTCAATCTCTGGAAAAAATCTTCGACAGAATGTAACCGCCGAGGAAGGCTATCGCCAGTGCCTGCGCAGGTTTTTCCTTGGCGTATTCGACGGCGTAGCGCGTCAGGTCATCGGCTTTGTCCTTGCCCTTGACCAGCTGGTCGAGCGCCTCCGCCTTGGCATCGAGGCCGGCTATCTCTGCCGCATGGCGAAAATGATCTTTCGCTTCAAGCAACCTCTCCAGCGCTTCACGAGCCGACTGTTTGCTTGCTTCCAGTTCTGCTTCCGATCCCTGTTTCTTTGCAGTCGCCATATCCTGTCTCCTTTTGCGGTGAGTATATCAGTATTGCACCCAAACCTCGTCTTATACTAAAGAAACTCTTCTGCACTGGCAAATCCGCGGACGCCTGACAATACCCGGACTGCCGCGCCCACGGCCAGCAGCATCAAACCAGGTTTGTGACGATTATGGCGGCCACGCCACCGGTAAGGCAATACCCCAGCAGCGCCACCAGCCCGTCGCGAGTGATCATGGCCAGACCGAACAGTGTCCAGATCAATCCCGCTCCGCTGCCACTGAAGGGGATGAATTCCATGGCGGGTGTCAACATCGCCGTGGCGCCGCACGCCAGCGCCACGGCGTACCTTGCGCCACCCTGAACCAGCATGGTCAATCGCGGCTTGAGTAAGCGGTCAATAAAGCGCGAGGGCTTTCTCATCGCGTCGACTGCCCTGCGCATTTTTTTGGCTGCCACTGATCGCGACAGCAACCACGCCGGCAACCAGAAATGCTCTGCACGCAGCGCCAGCTGTCCCACGGACAGTAACACTATCAGCCCCATCATGGTGGGTACGCCGGGTACGTCTCCAACAATAGGTGCCAGCGTCACCAGCCCTGCCAGCAGTACCACGGGCCCGAATGACCGCCGACCAATGCTATCCAGAACGTCACCTATTGCCACTGCATCGTTGTCAGCCGCAGTATCCCGTAACAGGTCAAGCATGCCTTCCAGGTCTTCCGGTTGCTGGTGATCCTCATCCGAGGCTGTGCGTCTCTGATTCCTTTCCCGGTTTACGCTCATGCTTGGCCTCTGTGCGCACAATTCCCTTGATAATTGCCCAGCCTGACATCAGACAGGAACACCTGGCGCCATCAGATATTGTTCAACTGCTGCAGCAAGTCGTTGATCTGCCGTTGCAGCGCGGTATCGTTACTGGCGTAACTGAGCGCCCGTGCCGCCAGCCCGCGAGCGTCAGCGTAGCGCTGCTGCTGATAACGGATACTTGCCAGTCGATACCAGATGCTGGCATCACGCGGATTGATTCTCAGCGCGCGCTCGCTGACCGCCGCCGCGCGTTCCAGATCACCGGCCGCGATAGCTGCATCTACCGATGCCAGCAGCGTTGACG
>CAJXPR010000091.1 GCA_913058135.1 uncultured Gammaproteobacteria bacterium | reverse complement strand
TGAATCAACTTATTGATATTGTTGATCGTTTTGTTCGCGAGCGGTTGGTTCCCGCAGAGCAGCAGGTAGCCGAAGAATACAAGGTTCCTGACGATATTATTCAGGAAATGAAAGAGCTTGGCCTGTTTGGCATGACCATTCCGGAGGAGTACGGCGGCCTGGGTCTGACCATGGAAGAAGAGATCCATGTAGCGATGGCGCTGGGTCGCACATCACCGGCGTTCCGTTCCATTCTCGGCACCAATAATGGCATTGGTTCAGCGGCGGTAGTATTTGACGGGACAGAAGAACAGAAGCAGAAATTCCTGCCCAAATACGCCAGCGGTGAGTGGGTCGGTTGCTTCTGCCTGACCGAACCGGACGTCGGTTCCGATGCCGGCGCGCTGAAAACCACGGCAGTGCGCGACGGCGATCACTACATCATCAATGGCACCAAACGCTATATTACCAATGGACCGGTGGCCGATACCTTTAATGTGATGGCGCGCACCAACCCCGATATCAAGGGCGCGCGCGGCATCTCGGCCTTCATTGTGGAAAAGGGCACACCCGGCATCACCCTGGGCGCCATCGACAAGAAAATGGGCCAGGCCGGGTCACTGACCTGCGACGTCATCTTCGAAGATTGTCGCGTCCCGGCCGCCAATCTGATTGGTGAGGAAGGCCAGGGTTTCATCACTGCGATGAAGGTACTCGACCGCGGCCGCCTGCATATTGCCGGCTTCAGCGTCGGCATTGCCGAGCGCCTGATTGATGATGCCCTGCACTACGCGATTGAGCGCAAGCAGTTCGGCAAAGCCATCGCCGAACACCAGCTTATCCAGGCCATGCTGGCCGACTCCAAAACCGAGAGCTACGCAGCCAAATGCATGGTACTGGACGCGGCGCGCATGCGTGACGAGAACAAAAACATCAGTACCGAGTCGGCGGCCTGCAAGCTGTTCGCCACAGAAATGGTTGGCCGCGTCGCTGACCGTGCCGTGCAGATCCACGGTGGCGCCGGTTATATCTCCGAATACGCCGTCGAACGCTTCTACCGCGACGTGCGCCTGTTCCGTCTGTATGAAGGCACCAGCCAGATCCAGCAGATCATCATCGCCCGCAACATGATCAAGGACGCTTCCTGACATTAAAGGGGACGGAGGATATACCCTCCCAGGCTTGCAATAGCACAGAGGGTGGCGGGTGCTGGCTTAAGGAGCGTATGCGACCCTTGGCAGGTTTTTGCTCCTGCAAAACCTGCATTCCCGCCATCCATGGCGGTCAGACGGTTGTCGCATCCGAGCCCTCCAGGGATGGATTCACGGGCGTCTCCGCAAGACAGCACCCGCCGGCCGCTGGGCGGTCTCAAAAACCGCACTAATATCCTCCGTGCCCTTAACAGCTCTTTAACGTGCAAAATCAGCGCTTGAACGGCAAAAAAACGCAGAATTCACTTGTATTTCAGCCAAAAATCCATAAACTGCGTTCCCTCTGTCACTTCTCGAATAAAAAGCCTCGAGCAGCCAGACCGTCATTGATAAATTTACCACGCATGGTGTGGAGGCTTATAGCCCGACGAATACTGTTTAGTCGCAGCAAAACGCAGGTTTATAAGTTCACCGCCAGCTTTTTTTGGGGCCCGGATTATGAGCACAATCTCCTCCATTAAAGAGTCTCTCAAACCAACCGACACCAGCGCGAACGAGAGTGAATGGCCTACTTTCACCGGTGCGCCCGCGGACGATGCGAAAGATCACTTTATTCACCGCAATGGCCTGGAATTTGCCGGTACGCATTTGCTGATTGACTTCTGGGGCGCTGAGAACCTGACCGACCTCGACACCATGGAAAAGGCCTTCCGTGATTGTGTAGACCACTGCGGCGCCACCCTGCTGCATATCCACATGCATCACTTTACGCCCAACGGCGGCATTTCCGGCGTAGCTGTGCTGGCTGAGTCGCATATCAGCGTGCACACCTGGCCCGAGCGCGGCTATGCAGCCTTTGATATCTTCATGTGCGGCGATGCCCAGCCGGAAAAAGCGGTACCTATCCTCAAGGAAGCGTTCCGTCCCACGCGGGTGACTGTCGGTGAACAGTTGCGCGGCCTGACCGACCCTGCAACCGAAGAGTAACACCTGTCATATTGACTGTCCGCGCGCCGACCGGCGGGCGGACATGCCCCGCTCGCCCCCTATCGTTGTAATGCCCACCTTGTCATCACAGGAGACGCCGGATGTCAGCTCGTTACTGGACGGAAACACTTTATACAGGTTATGGCCAATCCTTTGCCATCGACGAAGTGCTGTTCGAACACAAGACTGACCACCAGCACCTGATGATTTTCAAAAACCGCCAGTTCGGTCGGGTGATGGCGCTGGATGGAATCGTGCAGACCACCGAGCGTGACGAATTCATCTACCACGAGATGCTGACCCATGTACCCTTGATGGCCCACGGCAATGCGTTGCGCGTGCTTATCATCGGAGGTGGCGATGGCGGCATCCTGCGTGAAGTCTGCCGGCACAGCTCGGTTACCCACGTCACTCAGGTTGAAATTGACCAGGCAGTGATCGATATGGCCCGAGAATATCTGCCGGCACATAGCGACGGTGCCTACGACGACCCGCGTGCGAATATCGTCATCGGGGACGGGTTCGATTTTGTGCAGACTACGGATCAGCGCTTCGACGTGATCATTTCCGACTCCACCGATCCACAGGGCCCCGGTGAAATTCTGTTCAGCAAGGATTTTTACGCCGGTTGCCAACGCTGCCTGAACCCGGGTGGCATTCTGGTGACGCAAAATGGCGTGGTGTTCATGCAGACCGATGAAGTTACCAACACGGCAGCCCGGCTTAACCGTCTGTACAAGGACTGGCATTTCTATGGGGCTGCTGTACCTACCTACGTGGGTGGCATCATGACCTTCGCCTGGGCAAGCGACGACCCCTCACTGCGCAGAACGGATTTATCCACATTGCGCTCACGCTGGCATGCCAGCGGTATCCGCAGTCGGTACTATACTCCGGAACTGCACCACGCCGCCTTCGCGCTGCCACAATATGTGCTGGACAGGCTCGCCCCTCTCAAACAGGCCTGAATCACGGTTCCGGCGCGCCCGACTTGACAAGCAGGACCCTGTTTACCCAATATGAACCGCTGAATCAGCGATACGCGGCGGGGCAAGCAACACTGTGAAAAACCTGAAAAAACTACTGGTCATTGTTGACCCTGACAACGACAGCGACTTTGTCATAGAGCGGGCGATATTGCTGGCGTTCAACAGCAAGGCACAGGTCCTGCTGCTGATGAACAAGGCCAATGTACTGCCGCAGGA
The DNA here is from genome assembly GCA_913058135.1 of uncultured Gammaproteobacteria bacterium. Classification (GTDB taxonomy): domain Bacteria; phylum Pseudomonadota; class Gammaproteobacteria; order Pseudomonadales; family Pseudohongiellaceae; genus Pseudohongiella. Next base: position 12,632 of record CAJXPR010000091.1, on the reverse strand, counting down.
CAGCGAATTGGAACAGCGCCCGGCATCCCGGTTCTTCCGCACCCAAAAGCAGCTTTTCACCGAACACTACCAGTCCAGACTGGCAGCCCTGCAAACCCGCTTTGCAGTCCAGGGCATCGACGCGGACACTTACTTTAGCACCGACAAAAACAGCGCCACCGTTATTCTTCGCAAGATACGCGAATTCAAGCCCGACATGACCCTGAAAAGCGTGCAGACCAAGTCGGCGTTGTCTCGCATCCTGATCACCAACACTGACTGGAAACTGGTGAAAAACTGCCCTTCGCCCTTGCTGCTGGTGAAGGCACGCCCCTGGGCCGAGGACGGCGCCATCATGGCCGCCGTAGACCCTCTGCACAGCAAGTCCCAGCAAAACCAGCTCGACCACCTGCTACTTGACACGGCAGTAAGCCTGGCGACCTCACTGCAACTTAATGCCCGGGTGTTTCATTGTTACTTCCCGGACCTGAGTTCAATGTTTCCTAAAGTAGTTGATGCTGAAGACTTCGTCAGGGAAATACGCGAGATTCACTGGACCCGTATCCGGGCACTTATCGCCGGCCACGGCCTGAGCGAAGACCAGGTGACCATGACCCGCGGCGACCTGATTAAAACGCTACTGCAGGCCATCCGCAAAGACCGCGCCAATATACTGGTGCTCGGCGCCCTGTCACGCAATGTGGTCGAGAGCGTCATTATTGGCAGCACGGCGGAAAAGATCCTTTACGATACACCATGCGATGTTCTCATCATGAAACTTAACAGGTAACCTCCCCAGCCATGTCCGGAACGCATTTAAGAATCCTGACGCTCAACATCCACAAAGGTTTCGCGATGGGTCCCCGCCGTCTGGTGCTGTCCCACATACGCGAACAGCTGCGCGCCAGCAAGGCGGATCTGGTATTTTTGCAGGAAGTTGTCGGTGACAATCAGAAACATCGCAAAAGTGTGCAACACTGGCCCGCCGAGACCCAGCTCGAATACCTGGCCGACACGGTCTGGACGCATCATGCCTACGGCAAAAATGCCATCTACCAACATGGCCACCACGGCAATGCCATACTCAGCGCCAACCCCTTCCTGAGCTGGGACAATATTGACGCATCATTCGTCAACTTTTCCCAGCGCGGCTTTCTGCATGGTGTCATTGCCAACAATATTCACCTGATCTGCATACACTTCGGCTTGTTTGAAAGAGAACGACGCCTGCAGACGTCCCGCCTTATCGAACATGTCAGACGGTCTATTCCCGCTGACGCGCCGCTGATCATTGCGGGAGACTTTAATGACTGGCGACTGATGACGCACCGGGCCCTGCTGACTCGCCTGGGTATCGTGGAAGCCCATGAAGCGGTCAACGGCAGCTGCGCCAGAACCTTTCCGGCATTTCTGCCCGTTCTGCCCATGGACCGAATTTATCTGCGCGGTTTTGACATTCATGCCTGCGACACATTATCCGGCAACCATTGGCGCGAGTTCTCCGACCATTGCGCCATGACAACGGAAGTCAGCCTGAGCAACGCATAGGCCTACAGGAAGGATGATGACAAACGACACGCTGGTCTGGTTACTACCCCTCCTGTTGCTGGCTGTCGGCCTGCTCACCGCTGGCCATGCATTATTGAACAAGCGTGACCCGAAAGCAGCGTTTGGCTGGATAGCCTTGTGCATCATCCTGCCCCTGGGCGGCCCTGTTCTGTACTATCTGTTCGGCATCAACCGCGTGCTCACGCGCGCCAGAAAGGACTACGATAGCAAACTCAACCGGGACGCACTGTCCACCATCTGCGACCCGCCCGGCACCGATTTCCGGCCACTGTCAACAGTCGGCGAGGTACTGACACGGAAAGGCCTGAGCGCCTGCACGCAGCTCGACATGCTGGAAAACGGCGAGCAACTCTACCCCGCCATGCTAAAGGCGATAGCGTCAGCGCAAAAACGGATTCTGCTCGCCTCCTATATTTTTGATCACAACACCAGTGGCTTGCAGATTGCTGACGCCCTGGCTGCGGCCGTTAAACGAGGTGTTGAGGTCAAGGTAATTGTTGACGGACTGGGCGAGATGATGAATTTCCCGCGTATCGGTGGGGCTCTTAAATCAAGAAACATTGCCTTTGCCCGTTTCAATCCCCTGAAGCTGATACCACCGTCACTGAATATAAACTTGCGCAGTCATCGCAAGCTGCTGATAGTAGACGGCAAACGGGCGTTTACCGGCGGTCAGAATATCGGCGACCGCCACCTTGCCGACAATCAGGACAATCCGGGGCGGGTCCTGGACATGCACTTTTGCCTGCAGGGTGAAATTGTTGATGACCTGGAATGGGCATTCTGGAAAGACTGGTATTACTGTACCAACAGCAAACCCCCAGCCGCCTTTGAGGGTAGCAATGTCAACGCACTTGATGCCCAGGTCTGGAGCCGGCTGATTCTTGACGGGCCCAACAAGCATATCGACAAACTCAATAACCTGATGCTGGGCGTCATCTCTGCTGCCCGCTCCCGGGTGCTCATTATGACCCCCTACTTTTTGCCCACCTTCGACATCATTGGCGCACTGATCGCTGCGCACCTGCGCGGCGTCGCCATTCAGATCCTGCTGCCCGGGCACAATAACATCGCGGCGGCGCACTGGGCCATGCAGAACACACTGCGTCAGCTACTGGAAGCTGGCCTGGATATTCGCTATCAACCGGCGCCGTTTGTGCACAGCAAGCTGCTGCTGATCGATGACAGCTATACACTGATAGGATCGGCCAATATCGATCCACGCAGCCTGCGGCTGAACTACGAACTGGGAGTCGAGCTGTTCTCGCGGGACGTCAACGCCCGCATTGGTGCTTATTACGCCAGCAAAGCCGAACGGGCTACGCCCGTCACGCTTGAGGACCTGAACCGGCGCAGTCTGCCAACCCGCATCAGAGATTCTCTGGCCTGGCTTTTTTCACCTTATCTGTAAAGCCGGCGGGCTTGACCACGAGTACATCCTGGTCAACCCTGTCCAGCAGCTTTTCCGCTGTGCTACCAACAAAAAACCGGTCAATCGCTGAGCGCGATACAGCGCCCATCACCAGCACGCCAGCGTTCTGCTGGCGCAGATAGGCTGGCAGTGCCTGCGCTACCGGCTCATCACTGATGAACAGCGCGTCATCCGGCAGCTCAAGAGCAGCCAGCAGGTCGGCAGTTTTAGCGCGGTACAGATTCTTGTCAACTACCACCGGATAAACGCCGGATACCGGCGCCTGGTAACAGGAGTGATACAGACGCATTTCACCGCCCGTGAGCTTCGCCAGCGCGTGGGCAACGCTTGTCAGTTGATGATCCAGATCAGCAGGTTTGTCATTACTGTGCACCGGATCGACGGCCGCCACAAACAATGGGTGCTCCCGCCAGGGCAGATCCTTGACCAGCAGCAAGGGACAGGGGCAGTAGCGCAGCAATTGCCAGTCCTGGTGCGACAGCAACAGCCGGGCAATCTTTTCGTGGTGGCGAGTGCTCTGTATCAGCAAGTCAGGCTGATCGGACAATACTTTTTCGATAATCTTCTGATACGACGGATTGCCCCACAGGGCATCCACTTCAACCGTAAAACCCTGCTGTCTGATCACCTGCGCCATGTCTTCCAGAAGCTGCCGGTTACGTTCAACATGCTCCTTGCGCAGCAATTGCGCCTGCGGCGGATCGAAATAGAAGCCATCGTCCAGGTAGGCGTTGTGATCACAAATAATCAGTTCCAGGCTGGCGCCACTGAGCCGTGCCAGGCGAATCGCTTTATCCAAAGCAAGCTGATCGTCCTGCTCGGGTTCGATCACAACCATAATTTTGCCAAGCCTGAACATGTTAGCCTCCGTTATAGGGTCCGCAGAACTCGAGAGTATGCCAATCTGTAACACTTATCAACGCGGTTAGCACTGGCGACTTCTCATTTCAAGGGTACTCAGTTAAACTCTGATTTGTGGGTCGTTTTTTGATCTCAATCAACACCATGTACGACGGGAGCACAGAATCATGAGCTATCACAGCGTTTTAGTCGCCGTCGATTTATCGAATGAATCCACCAGAATTATTGAACGGGCGCTGGAGCTGGCCGGTGGCGAGGTCAACCGCATCACCCTGACCCACGTGGTGGAGCCCGTTGCTGCGGCCTACCCTATCGATGCCTATGCCATCAACATGACCAAATTGCAGGAAGAGGCCATGGCCATTGCCAGCCAACGCCTGGCCGGTATTGCCGAGAAACACGGTATCCCGCCGGCGCGACAGCAGATTCTCGCTGGCGCTGCGGCGACCGAGATCCGCAGCAAGGCTGAGGAAATCGGCGCTGATCTGATCGTCATAGGCAGCCACGGCACCTCTGGCTGGAAACTGCTTCTGGGCTCCACGGCGAACAAGGTTCTGCACGGCGCCAGCTGCGACATAATGACCGTACGCGTCGGCAATTGAAGGATAACAATGACATATCAATCTGTTGAAGCTCCCGGCAAGACCATCGGCACCGATGCCCTGCGTTCACGTCCCTGTCCCCACAATCCCGCTGTCAGTTGCAGCAATTGTCGGCTCAGCGACCTGTGTCTGCCCATTGCCCTGAACAAATCCGAGATTCAGCAGCTCGACAATATCATTGAACGTAACCGCCCACTCGGCAAAGGCGAGCACCTGTACCGCCAGCGTGACGAGTTCCGCTCCGTGTATGCTGTGCGCAGTGGCAGCTTCAAGTCCTATACACTGACCAGCGATGGCAAGAGCCGCGTGACCGGTTTCTACATGCCTGGCGAGATCATCGGCATGGACGGCATTGGCAGCCGTTCCCACGGCGTCTCCACCATGGCCCTTGAACATTCCTCTATATGTGAAATACCCTTCTCGCAGCTGGAGCGACTGAGTCATCAGCTTCCCAACCTGCAGAGCAGATTTTTTGCCATTATGGGCAACGAAATCGTCAAGGATCAGCAGATCCATACCCTGCTCAGCAGTTACACGGCAGAACAGCGACTGGCCTCGTTTCTATTGAGTCTGTCGACACGGTATGCGCGTTGCCAGCGTTCCCCGGACAGGTTCCTGTTGCAGATGACGCGTGGCGATATCGGCGAATATCTGGGCCTGACCCTGGAAACCGTCAGCCGGGGCTTTTCCAGCCTGCAAAAAAAGGCGATTATTTCCGTGAAAAGCCGGGAGATCGCGATCACGGACATGGCGGCGCTCAAAGCCATACTGGGCGAATAGCAATACAACAAACATCCCAAACCAAACACAGGGGTTCACGGCAATGACCATCGACTGGGTAGCGTTCAGCCCATGGACAGCACTGGCGGGTGGGCTGCTGATAGGCCTGGCAGCCGCCATGTTTATTCTCTTTAACGGTCGTATTGCCGGCATATCCGGCATAGTCGGTGGCCTGTTGCGCCCCCAGCGCGGCGACAGCCTCTGGCGAGTGCTGTTTGTCGCCGGCATGCTGCTGGCGCCATTGGGCTGGCTGTTTTTTGCCCAATTACCGACCATTCAGATAGATGCAGGCTACCCCCTGCTGATCGTCGCCGGCCTGATTGTCGGGATCAGCACACGCTACGGCGCCGGCTGCACCAGCGGTCACGGAGTCTGCGGCATTTCGCGCCTGTCACCGCGCTCGATCGTGGCAACGCTGGCCTTTATGGGCACAGGCTTCCTGACCGTATTCGTCGTTCGTCATCTGCTGGCAGGCTGAGGGTTGATATCTTGAAAACGCACTTCATCACCGCTTTTATCACGGGCCTGGTTTTTGGTCTGGGATTACTGGTATCCGGCATGGCAAACCCTGATAAAGTGCTGTCGTTTCTGGATCTGGCCGGCGCCTGGGATCCTTCGCTGGCACTGGTCATGCTGGGCGCGATCGCAGTAGGCGTGGTCGCATTCACCTTTATCAGAGGTCGTAGCCAGTCATTGCTGGGCGAGCCCTTACGGTTACCAACCAAAACCTCGCTGGACAGCAGGCTGATTGTGGGCAGTCTGGGTTTTGGCGTCGGCTGGGGACTGGCCGGTTTCTGTCCGGGCCCGGCACTGGTCGCGCTGGGCGCGGGGGAAGCAAAAGCAGCCGTGTTTGTCGCGGCCATGCTTGCAGGGATGGGGCTGTTCGAGTTGCTTGAAAGCCGCAAATCGACGAGCAACTAAGCTGCCAACATCCAATTTCAATTAAGCAGATTGGCCGGCGAGTACTGATCGGTCAGTACCCGCGTCGATGTATCCCAATCCGGCCGCGTGGTCAGCCGCGGTGGGTATTCCATCAGGTTGACACCGTAGGGTTCAAGCGCATCATACAGCTCGCGCGCAGGAGACCTCAGCTCGCCCGGGGACGGCAGGGGCCCTTTGGTCGCCAATATCAGACGATTGCCGCTGCCGGGCAGCTTGAAATTGTAGAATTCACCGAATACCGCCTGATAGGTCACCGACTCATAATCGTACAGCCGACTGGATGAGAATGTATTGGCAACCACCACACCGTCCGGCGTGAGAATAGCCTGAACTTCTTCCAGAAACTCCTTGCTCAGCAAGTGCTCCGGTATGTACTCACCGGAAAACGCATCCAGTACGATGTAGTCATACTGCTCGCCCCGCAACCCGGCTCGCTTGATGAACACCCGGGCGTCCACAACATGGGCGGTGATCGCCTCATCTTCACGGAAATCAAAAAACTCTTTTGCTACATTCACGACGGCCTGATCAACTTCAAGCACATCAATGCTTGCATCCGGAAACAGATCCCGCATGGCCATGGGAATAGTACCGCCACCCAGCCCGGCGACCAGAATGCGCTGCGGATCCGGATTCAGCAGCAAGCCGGCGAAACTCATTTTGGTGTAGTTAAAAACAAGTCGTTTAGGGTCGCTCAAGTCCATACACGTCTGGTTCATGTCACCGCGATGCACATTAAACAGCATGCAGCGCTGACCATTGAACTCCGTCACCACCACATCACGATACTGCGACCGTTCTTCATGAATGATTTCGCGCTGGGCGTGTGTCTGCGTCATGGTCATTGCAAGTGCCAGCAAGGCGACTAACATCATTATGGACATCAATGCGGTTTTTTTCATTGGCCTACCTCCGACGTGGCAGCAACGGCACTGGCATTGCTATCGGTATCACTGACTGCTGAAGGACTTCTACAGGTCAGCAAAACAGCGCCTGCGCACATCAGCAGCGCCGCGACGCACCCCCACATGACTGTATTGATTTCGAACCAGAGTACAAAATAAAACGAGGTACCCAGCGTGCCCAATGCACTGCCCAATGTAGACACAAAATACAGCATGCCCGCCACACCGCCGCTGTGCTCCTCCGACGACACCAGCAAACGCACTGAATATGGGGACACCATGCCCATCACACAGATCGGCAGGAAATATAGCAGCATGGCCGTCAGCAGTGAACCATACCGCGGATCTTCAATGGTGACAAAAATACCTGTCATCACAGTATCAGCCAGAAAGATGATGGGCAGGCAAAGCATTGCTGCCAGCACAAAAAAAGACGCAAAAACTCGAGGCCCCGGTCGGCGCAGAGATAACCTGCCACCCCACAGATAACCCAGAGAAAGAGACAGCATGAACACAGCGATAATACTGCCCCAGACATGGACGCTGCTACCGAAATACGGCGCCAGTACGCGACCACCGAGCAGTTCGATGGACATGATGACAAAACCGTTGAGGAAGGCCACGCACAGAATCACCAACCGCGTGTAGGGCGTATGTTCAATCGGGGCGGCGCTGACACCGGGCATTGATTGTGACGACTGCGAAATTACTGACATCCGGGACTTCCTTCGACAGACACACTTATTGATGATAAACGGTTATCGAGAGTACCACAGCCGGGCCAATGCGATCAGCCCCCGGGCTGCGATATTTGCCAAATCCCGGACATAGGCGTATTCTCTGGCGCCTGATATCCGGCCACTGCTACCCAACACAAACCTGCACCCATGTCACCGACTCCGTCTGCCACGCCACGCGCGCGTCTCAGCCTCTTCAAACTGGCCGGGCCAACCATTGTCGGTAATCTGCTGTTGTCTGTTGTCCACCTGGCGGCCATCAAGATTGTCGCCGCCCTCGGCGCGGACGCCGTGGCAGCGGTGATTGCGGCCGACCGTATCTATATGGCGGTACAGCTGATCATTTTTTCGATCACCGCCGGCACTACAGCCATGGTTGCCTATGCCTGGGGCGGCAACAATCCGGACGAGGCCGACCGGGTCGTAAAACTGTCTGCGGTGGCCACATTGATCGCCTCCGTGCTGTTGTGCGTGGTCATGCCTTGGGTGGCACGGCCACTGGTGGGCATTTTTGGCCTGCAGGGCGACATGCTGGACCAGTCCGCACACTATCTGACCGTGCTGATATTCTTCAACATCTTTTTCTCGTTTTTGGCCGTGATCAGCGCCGCTCTGCGCGCCGCAGGCGATGCACTGACACCGGTCTGGGTGGCCGCCATCGGCAATGTGGTCAACATTGTTCTGGCCTATGCGCTGGTCTACGGTATCGGTGTCATTCCGGCACTGGGCATCCAGGGAGCCGCCTACGCCGCAGGTCTGTCCTATGCCCTGGTGGCGCTGCTGTTTTACCTGCTGTGGCGCAACCAGCGCCTGCTACTGAAACCCCGACCTCAGCAGTTCCTGGACAAACAGCGCTTGCGTAAGTTGATCCGAATTGCTTTGCCGGCGGGTATTGAACAGTTCATTTTCAATGTCTCGATCATTGCTTTTATGTGGGTGGTGTCGCTATACGGCACGGAAGCGTTTACCGCGTACGGCATCGGCGTCAATATCCTCTCCATTTCCATTGTCATCGGTATGGGGTTTGCGATCGCCACCGCCACCATGACCGGTCAAAACCTGGGCGCGGGTCAACCCGATGAAGCGGAGAAGGCGGCATGGCGAAACCTGAAAATATCCTTTGTCACAATGGCCGCTATTGGCCTGGTGCTGGGCGCCAATGCCCGCCTGATCGGCAGCTTTTTCATCAATGACCCACTCGTGCTCGACTACCTTGTTGCACTCACCATCATGGTGGCGGTTGTCCAGCCCATGATGTCCATCGAGTTCACGCTTGGGGGTGCCCTGCGCGGCGCCGGTGACACCCGCTCTCCGGCACGTATCATGGCCACCGGTTTTCTGTTCGGGCGGGTGATCCTGACGGCGGTGTTCTATTTTCTGGAGATGAGTGTCTACTGGGTTTATGCGGCGCTGATCGCTGATTACATCATCAAGTCTTCGATGTATCTTGTCATCTTTCGTCGCGGCAACTGGAAAAACGCTTACAGCGGCGCCTGAAACTGCATGATCAAGAACGGTCAGGGCTAGCGTACTGAGTCCCGGATCGACCACCTTCCGCACGAATGCGCCCGGCGGTGCGGAACTCGACCTCGCAGCTGCGCTGCTCGGGACTCAAACAGTCCTACCGCTTGATCGGGCGCATCCGCACGGAAGAATACGTGGCCTGATTGATCCGAAACTCAGTACCCTATCCCTTCCCTAGTGCTATTCGTTGAGCTTCTGTGCCGAGCCCTGCAAAAGTCTCAGGGGCGCAAATCTTGCACGAGGCCCGGGTGGAGGGTGTGCGTCCAGGATCAATCAGGCCATGTTTTCTTCTGCCCGTTCACAGCCGATCAGCGGGAGGACTGTCTGAGTCCTGAGCCGCGAAGCGGCGAAGTCGAGTTCCGCCCCGCCGGCTGTGAACGGGCAGAAGATGGCCGATCCTGGACCCACACCCTCCACCCGGGCCGCTCTAGATTAGATCCAGAAAACGAACTCAGAGCCGGGATCGTTCAATAATCAGCTCACACATCTGCCGCAAACTATGCACCTTGTCGATCAACCGCGCAAAACGCTGATCCTGCGTCAGGCCCTGGGCATACCGGTAATAGATCTGCTGCCCGATCCCCGCCAGGCGGAAAAGGCCGAAACAGAAATAGAAGTCGATGTTGTCCACAGCGATGCCAGTACGTTCGCTGAACCGGGCGACTATTTCGTCACGGGTGGGTGCCCCGGGCGCGTCGCTGGGCATGGCCCGGTACTGACGGAAAAATTCCGGATCATCGGCCTGCGCCCAGTAACCCAGCGTGCACCCCAGATCCATCAGTGGATCACCGACTGTTGTCATTTCCCAGTCCAGCACTCCGATCAGCTGCAACGGGTTGTTGGCTGACCAGATCACATTGTCCAGCTTGTAGTCATTGTGGATAACACCTACCACGCCGCTTTCAGCAGGCATCTTGTCAAGCAACCAAGCCATGACCGGCGCAAAATCCGGTGCATCATCGGTGACCGCCGCCTGGTAGCGCTTGCTCCAGCCTTCAACCTGCCGCGTTACATATCCTTCAGGTTTACCAAAGTTGTCCAGGCCGGCGGCTTTCAGATCCACCGAGTGCAATTCGCCCAGCACGTCAAACAGGGTAAAAAACTGTTGGCGCACCTGTTCGGGTGACAGATGCAGACCGGCCGGATACTCGCGCCGGATGACGATGCCTTCTATGTAGGACATCAGGTAAAAGTCACAACCCAAGACGCTATGATCATCACAAAAATGCACCGGCTTGGGCGCGTAAGGGAACACTTTATCCAGTGCTGTCAGGATTCGGAACTCGCGTCCCATATCATGGGCAGATTTCACCTTGCTGCCAAATGGCGGTCGGCGCAATACCCACTTGTGATCACCGCTGGTCAGCAGATAGGTCAGGTTGGAGTAGCCACCGGGGAACTGCCTGACGCTCAGCCCGTCAACCAGACCACCCAGTACAGGTCGCAGATGTTCGCGCAATACACCCATATCCAGCTCTTCGCCCGCGCGTACCTGCTGTGGCTGGTCTACCAGTTCATAATCTGCCAGTTTAGCATCCCGAGTCATGAGTCTTCCTTTATTCAGTATCTGTTATTGATGTTATCTGAAAGTGATGAGGTCCCGCCAGGCCGGCACCTCCAGATGAGCCAGGCTATTGAAACTCGCCAGCGACACTTTGCCCCGGCCATACACCAGCCGGGTGACCGAGCTGTTGTGTACCATCCAGTTGGTGGCGAGCACCTGATTATCGGGCAACTGCAGGGCGCGCTGCAATGCCAGGGCGATGACTCCACCTGAGGTGGATACCAGCACCCGACTGCCACCGGTGTGTCGCTGCATCAGTTCATCCAGCGCACCATGAACCCTGGCCTGAAAATCGCGCCAGGATTCATATCCCGCGTCTGCATTCGATGCCTCCAGCGTGTCATTGATCCAGCGCGTGGTGGCGGCCTCCAGTACCAGCTGAAAAGTCTTGCGATCCGTGATGGGCAATTGCACATTGTCGCCGAATCCATCGGCAGCCGCATGATCACGCAAATACAGGCTGATGATGGGCTCGCCGTTGTATTCATTGAATCCCGGGTGCACCTGGATAGCATCTGGAGCAGTCACCAGTGAGCGCAGGCCCTCTGCGGTTTCGATCTGACGCTTCAGCTCGCCGCTGTACAGATGATCAAACTGATCGCCGAGGGTCCGCCAGTAGTCGGCCAGGATTTCAATCTGCCGCGCGCCTTGCGCACTCAGTTTGTCGTATGACTCGGCGCCAAATGACGCCTGTCCATGTCGCACCAGAATGAGCTCACTCAAAGTCACTTCTCCATGTACGGTCTGTTATCAAGATGAAAAAAAGGCCGCCTGCGATCACAGGTCAGCCTTTTTTTGCATCACGCTGGTCAACACCTCGTGTTTGGACCAGGCTGTTACAGCGCGGCGTAGCGCATGGTCTGGTAGTCCGTATCGCCGAACTGATGCTCGATGGTTGTTACCCGCTTGAAGTAATGCCCCACATCCAGCTCGTCGGTCACCGCAATACCGCCGTGGATCTGCACAGCTTCCTGGCCTACCAGGCGCATGGCCCGGCCCACACGGCTTTTGGCAGCCGCCACCGCCTTGGTTTTCTCTGCGGCACTGGCAGAACTGTCGAGCTTCATCGCCGCCATGATCACAATAGAACGTGCCAGCTCGCATTCAACAAACATGTCTGCCATGCGATGCTGAAGCGCCTGAAACGTACCAATTGCCACACCGAACTGCTTGCGGGTCTTGGAGTATTCAACGGTTTTCTGCAACAGGCAGGCGAGCGCGCCCACGGCTTCGGCACTGACCGCCAGTGTGGCGCGATCGATGACCACTTCAAGCGCCGCCAGCGCCTGGCCTTCGGCGCCCAGCAAGGCATCATTGGCCACCTTGACGTCGTTCAGGTGCAGTTCTGCTGCCCGGTGACCGTCAACCGCCGTGTAGGCCCGGGCGCTGAGCCCGGCAGCGTCGGCATCAACGACAAACACGGAAATGCCGTCACGATCAAATTTATCACCAGACGTACGGGCGACCACCAGCAGCTTGTCTGCAGCAGGGCCATTAAAGACCACAACCTTGTTTCCCGAAATCACATAACCGTCAGCAGTCTTGCTGGCGGTGGTGGCGACGGACGCCAGGTTATAACGGCTGTCAGCTTCTGCATAGGCTGTTGCCAGTTGCAACTTGCCTTCCATGATGCCGTCCAACAGCGCCTGCTTTTGGGCATCGTTGCCCAGCTCGCTGATCAGCCCGCCGCTGAGTCTGTCTCTTATACACATCTCCGAGCCCACGAGACAGGCAGAA
>CAJXPR010000090.1 GCA_913058135.1 uncultured Gammaproteobacteria bacterium | reverse complement strand
GTCCTGGGCCTCGCCCTTCGGGCAGCCTTCGGCTGTGCAAAATGGCTATCCTGCCATTTTGTCAGGCATTTAAATGGGAAAATCCCCGGTCTCGAAAGAGGCCGGGGATTTTTTTTGCGTCACTGGAAAGCCTGCCAGCAGAAAAGTGCTCCTGCATGTTCTGCATTCCCGCCATCCATGGCGGTCATGTCCGTCGGACATAGGAACTCGGCCCGTCCGACCGCCAGGGATGGCGGAAGTGCCGGTTTTGCAGGAGCAAAAACCGGTCCTGGGCCTCGCCCTTCGGGCAGCCTTCGGCTGTGCAAAATGGCTATCCTGCCGTTTTGTCAGGCATTTAAAAGCGAAAAGGGCCATCCCATACGGGGTGGCCCTTTTTTTATGCCTCGATTTTGTGCCTCGGTTTTAGTCTGCCAATGCACCGTAAGAAGGCATTTTGTTTACCTGCGCATCTTCACGCCAGACCTCCTCCATTCCGGAAAAATGTATAAAAAACAAACTTGTAAATTCATATCAAAATTATTCGTCAATCAGGCCCGAATTTTGCTGCATCATGATGGTGATCGAAAGCATACGTAAAATAACGTATTAAAACGACATAACGCACCTAAAAGGTGCCTATAGCGAAGTGCGTGACCAAAAAGGGTGCGTTTGTCTTGCGCTCTGGTATTCACCCTGCCAGATCGCTAAACCGGGTCGCGGATTGTGCGCAAACAATGAGAAACAGACATTCAGCCCGCCAGTGCTGAATGATCTTTCGGGAGAATTGCCATGAAACTGATAACAGCAATTATAAAACCCTTCAAAGCTGATGACGTCCGCGAGGCACTTAATGAGCTTGGCGTCAGTGGTATGACGCTCACTGAAGTCAAAGGCTTTGGGCGACAGAAGGGCCATACGGAGCTTTACCGGGGGGCCGAATATGTCGTTGATTTTCTGCCTAAAATCAAAATCGAAGTTGCTGTCCCCGACGAGCGTGTCGAGCAGGCGGTAGAGGCAATCTGTCACGCGGCGGGCACCGGCAAAATCGGTGACGGCAAGATCTTTGTCGTAGCACTCGAACAGGTGGTGCGAATCCGTACCGGTGAAACAGGCGATGCCGCTGTGTAAGCATTGCTCCCTCTGACCTTGGCTTCTGAAACGGGAAATTCCATTATGTTTAAGATAAAAACAATAAAGCCGGTTGCTGTCGTTGCGCTCACATTGAGTCTGTTTCCTGCGCTGGCTGTTGCACAGGACGAGCTTAACGGCGCCAATACAGCATGGATACTGACAGCCACCGCACTGGTGCTTTTTATGACAGTGCCGGGGCTCTCTTTATTTTATGCTGGCCTGGTACGTAGCAAAAACGTATTGTCAGTGTTGATGCAGTGTTTCTCCATCGCCGCGGTAATATCCATTCTGTGGCTGTTATACGGCTACAGTATCGCCTTCGGTCCGGCAGAAGGAGGCTGGTGGGGCGGTTTGAGCAAGGCATTCCTTGCCGGTGTTTCTGTGGATTCTTTGTGGGGTGATATCCCCGAACCATTGTTTGCTGCTTTTCAGATGACCTTTGCCATCATTACACCTGCGCTGATAGTCGGTGCATTCGCTGAACGCATGAAATTCTCATCGCTCATGCTGTTTGTGATTCTGTGGTCCACACTGGTCTATTTTCCAGTTTGCCATTGGGTGTGGAATAGCAATGGCTGGCTGTTCCAGATGGGTCTGATAGATTTTGCTGGTGGTACCGTTGTTCACGTGACGGCGGGCGTGGCAGCCGTTGTCATGGCGGTCATGCTGGGTCAGCGCCGCGACTTCCTGACAACTGCCATGATTCCTCACAATCTGACCATGACCATTACCGGTGCAGGTATGCTATGGGTTGGCTGGTATGGATTTAATGCAGGTAGTGCGCTGGCCGCCAATGGTAATGCGGGTATGGCGCTGCTGGCGACGCATATGTCGGCAGCGGCCGGTGCCCTGACCTGGATGTGTATCGAATGGATCCGGCATGGCAAACCTAGTGGTCTTGGTGCCGTCACCGGTCTTATTGCTGGCCTGGCGACCATCACTCCGGCTGCCGGATCTGTCGGCCCTGCCGGTGGCATGGTGATCGGGATCATGGGGGGCTTCTTGTGTTTCTTTGCCACCAACTTCCTCAAACACAAACTGCGAATTGATGACTCCCTGGATGTATTTCCCGTACACGGGGTCGGCGGTATGCTGGGTACACTATTGGCGGCGGTTTTTGTCTCGCAGGAGTTAGGCGTGTTTAGTGGCAATGGCTATGCTGAGGGCATGGCGATGGGCTCGCAGTTGGGCGTGCAGATCGTCGGCATTCTTGCCACGGGTGCCTATACCGCGGTTGTCACTATTATTCTGATGAAAGTAGTGGGTGTAATCACGTCTGGTAATCGGGTCACCCGGGAAGAGGAACAAACGGGCCTTGATATCAGTGATCACGATGAAAAAGGGTATTCGATGTAAACACGGGTCCCGTCGTCTCTGTTCTAGCTCGCTGCCGCTGCCATATCAATGTTCTTGGTCCAGTGGCAGTGACCTTCAAGGTAGGAGCGATCGAAGCCGGCGAATTCAACGAGCGCGTCAAGATCGTTTATTCTGACGACTCCGTCCGCCATGGTGATAAGTCCTCGCTGGTTGAGGGTCTTGAAGGTTCGGCTGACGTGGACCGATGACAGGCTAAGCGTGTCGCCGATAACGCTTTGCTTTAGCGGCAGCGAAAACTGTTCACTGGTCTGATTCAGGCGGACTTTCAACTCCACTATAAAGTGCGCAAGGCGTTCGGCGGCGGTGCGGCGCCCGATATTAACAACCCGCTCGATTAACATGGACTGCTCTTGTGCAAGCGTCATAAAAAACAGATCTGTCAGTTTGGGCGATTGCTCAAAAATATCGCTCAAATGTTGCCGTGGAAACGGACAGGCAACCAGGTTGGTCAATGCTCTGAATTCTGACAGATTGTACTCAAAACTCATCTCTCTGAGTCCGAGTATCTGTCCTGGAAGAAAAATATCGAGAATCTGTCGCTGACCATTGGCCAGAGTACGCGTGGCGCAGGCCCAGCCACTCTTAAGGGTAAAGAACCGGTTTGCCCTGGAACCAGGCTCGGCCAGACAGGCGCCATCAGCATATTCACGGGGATCACTTTCCAGCGCCGCAAGTAACTTTGTTTCCGTTTCATTGAGCGGGGTAAAAGAGCTGAATCTTTCGACAATGCAGCTGGTGTTGGATGCAATCATGGCCGTACCTGGCGTTAGCATCAATATTTGATAGCAAATCTTATATGGGCAGCAACGGACCGGTCAAGGGTATTCGCCCGGCCAGCAGGCGGTGATAGTCCTGACGGACTACCACTGCCTGTGCTTCTGGCTGGTCAGCGCACTACGATCCGGTTGATGACGCGGCGGACACCGTCGGTTTCGGAGGCAATCGCATGTGCACGACTGCTACTGACCGCCGAATCGGCTTCGCCTTGCAGGGTCACTACGTGGTTTTCAGTTGACACATCAATGTCCAGACCGGCTACGTCATCATCCAGTAACAGTCTGGATTTGATGGCAGTAGTAATGGTCGCGTCATTGATTACCTGCCCAAAAGATCGCTCCTCGCCATCCCTGGCTCTGGCGCTGTCGGGACGCACTGCTATCAGGTTATTGACGGTGCTGACACCGTCAATACCTAATGCAATTTCCTCCGCCAGATCGCTTTTGGTCTGCTGATCCACTTCTCCGGTCAAGGTGACAGTATCTCCCGACACCTCGATATCAAGATCGAAGGGGTTCAGCTCGGAGTTGACGGCATAAATGCCCCAAAGCTGACCGCCAATGCGGGCTTCGGTGAGAGGTCCATGGTCCTCTGCTGCGAATACAGCGGTGGTACTCAGCAACACCATGTTTGTGAACATGACGATTTGAAGTAGCTTCTTACGCAACATATTGACCTCCCAGTCGGTGCACTTGATTACATCCAATATCGAAATGATGCGCCCGTTCGCTTGCTAGGACGGCGGCCTTCGACCGGAGATAAAGAAGAATATCGCGAGTATCAAGCCCACTACGAATAGTATCCAGGCGATATTGGTTGCGGCGCCGGCGATGCCTGTTAATCCAAACAGCCCCGCCAAGATGCCAATTATCAGAAATGTGATTGCCCATCCAAGCATTTTCTATCTCCTCGTCAATGAGTTGTATATCTACCTAAACACGATTCCTGCTCCTTGTCGTTAACCCAGGTTAAAGCTGCCGGCTTTTTATCTTGCTCAGGGCTTTTTATCGCTCAGGGCAGTGGGCTGACGCCGATCAATGCGGTATGCAGGGCCATGGCAAACACTGCCCAGGCAATCACGCCTGCCACCAGTGTCAGTACATCCCCCTTGAGTGCGCCGGTGCGGATAACGCCATTCGCACGGTCCCTTCGTCGGAGCACGGCAAATCCCGAGATCGCCCACACCAGAAAACTTCCGAACAACAACAGGTCAGCCAACGTACCATTGGCCAGCAAATGCGCGAATGCCCAGATTTTAACGGCGGCTAACATGGGGTGGCCAAGTCTGGCCTTGATGCGGTTTTGCGGTACATAGGCCGCAGCCAGCAGGATAAATGCAATCAGGGTTAGCGGCATGGCCAGATGGCGCGCCCATACCGGTGTTGCCCACAGAAATACCGGGTCGGTGCGTGCGGCACCGTAGCCGACGATGATCAGGATAAAGCCTGCGATAGCAACAGCCGAGTACAATAACTTCCAGGTGCCGGCGCCCCGTTTTTTGATCATGCTCTGACGCCAGTCGTCAGCCAGTATTCCGGTAAAATGCATACCCAGAAATAACAACAATCCCGCAATCAGCATTGCCATATCGAGTGTTTCCAATAGTCGGATGAATGGAGTGGGCAGGATACGCAAGTCGTGGCGGGTGTAGCAAGCGACATATGCCGTTAGCACAAGGCGGTGATATTTAGTATGATGCTGCTTCTTGAAAGCGATGGATAGAATGCATGTCTGAACTGATCACTGCTGGATTCAATCTCGCCCTGTATGGCATGGGCTTCGTCTTTATCTTCCTGATATTATTGGTTATTGTGACCACATTCATGTCAACTCTGGTGCAGCGTTACATGCCAGCGCCGGCGCCCGTTGTGCCTCGGCGCAGCACCGGCAAAAAGACTGCACGAGGGCCGTCTGCCAACGCAGATCAGGGAAAACTGGTTGCCGTCATCAGCGCAGCCATCCGTCAGCACCGTTCCGGCGCCGACGACTAAAACACTGCGCCCGCGCGGAGTCGGCGGGATGCTATTTCGGGGAATCATATTGCGCCTGGCCTGCGGCTGCGCAATGGAATAACAAGAAGGGCAAATGTCCATGAGCGATATTAAGAAGCCGTTAGGCCTCACTGATGTAATTCTGCGCGATGCGCACCAATCACTGCTGGCGACAAGATTTCGGCTGGACGATATGCTGCCCATCGCCGAAAAGCTCGACAAAGTAGGCTTCTGGTCTGTTGAATCATGGGGGGGCGCAACCTTTGATGCGTGTATCCGCTATCTCGGCGAAGATCCCTGGGAGCGTATACGCAAGCTGAAGGAGGCCATGCCCAATACCCCGCAACAAATGCTGTTCCGTGGTCAGAACATACTGGGCTACCGTCACTACGCAGACGATATTGTGGACAGATTTGTCGAGCGTGCGGCGGTGAACGGCGTCGATGTGTTCCGGGTGTTTGATGCGATGAATGACACGCGGAATCTCCAGCGCGCTATCAAGGCGGTGAAAAAGCAGGAGCGCCACGCGCAGGGCACCATGGCGTATACCCTCAGCCCGGTCCATACCATCGATTCCTGGCTGAGCATGGCTCGCGAGATCGAAGATATGGGCGCAGACTCATTGTGCATCAAGGACATGGCCGGCCTCCTGGCTCCATATACCGCCTACGAGCTTATAACCGGCTTGAAGAAAACCATTGCCATTCCGGTTCACATGCAGTGCCACGCGACTACCGGCCTGTCAACGGCGACCTATATCAAGGCGGTTGAGGCGGGCATCGACAATCTGGACACGGCGATTTCTTCCATGAGTCTTACCTACGGTCACACACCGACCGAAACCATGGTAGCAATGCTTGACGGTACCGAGCGCGCTACGGGTCTGGATATCGAATTGCTCGAGGAAATTGCCTCGTATTTCCGCGAAATACGTAAAAAATATGCGCGTTTTGAAGGCGCATTGAAGGGTATTGACTCGCGCATACTGGTGGCCCAGGTTCCCGGTGGCATGCTGACCAATCTCGAAAATCAGCTGCGTGAGCAGAAAGCCACGGACCGGCTGGATGAGGTTCTGGAGGAAATACCCCGAGTGCGCGAAGACCTGGGTTTCATCCCGCTGGTGACGCCAACCTCGCAGATTGTCGGCACCCAAGCGGTGCTGAATGTGCTGGGTGGTGAGCGCTACAAAAACATTACCAAGGAAACAGAAGGTGTATTAAAAGGTGAATATGGCGCAACACCGGCGCCGGTGAATCAAGACCTGCGTCAGAAAGTGCTGGCGGGCAAGGAGCCCATCACGTGTCGCCCTGCGGATCTGTTGGCCCCGGAATTTGATCGTCTCAAAGACGAGTTGGCGGGTATCGCCAAGGACAAGGGGTTCAAACTTGAAAACGATATCGACGACACCTTGACCTACGCTCTATTTCCGCAACCGGCCCTGAAGTTCTTCCAGAACCGCGATAACCCGGATGCGTTTGAACCTGCGCCTGAAGCCGAATCGGCGCCGCCTGCAGCACAGACCCCAACCCCGTCTGGCAAGGCATCGCAGGATGGGGTCTACACGGTGGAGGTTGATGGCAAACGTTACGCCGTCAAGGTGAGTGCCGGCGGGGACGTAACTGACATGAAAGAAGCTGCCGCCACCGGACAGCCCGATCCGGGCCCGGCAGACGGAGGCGGCCACGACATCAAGGCACCATTGTCAGGCAGTGTTTACCGAATAGTCGCCACTGAAGGTTCGGACGTTGCCGATGGCGACGTGTTACTGGTGCTGGAAGCCATGAAAATGGAGACTGAGATTCGCAGTAATCGTGCGGGTGTGGTGCGCACGGTCCATGTTGATGAAGGAGAAAGTGTCAACGCAGGCGATGCCCTGGTGACTCTGGAGTAAAAACAGCATGGATCAGTTGATGGAACTCTGGCACGCCACTGGCGTGTACCAAATCGAACCCAAACAGCTTGTCATGATTCTGGTCAGCCTGGGGCTGATCTATCTGGCGATCTCCAAAAAATTTGAACCATTGCTGCTTCTGCCTATCGGCTTTGGCGGTATGCTGGCCAACATCCCGGGGGTCGACATCGCCGTCGGACAGGGCGTGCTGGCCCAGTTCTACGCAATCGGACTGGAGACCGGCATTTTCCCGTTGCTGATCTTCCTGGGCGTTGGTGCCATGACGGATTTCGGGCCGCTGCTGGCCAATCCCAAAACTCTGCTGTTGGGCGCAGCAGCTCAGTTCGGTATCTTCGCCACAGTACTGGGAGCCTTGTTCTTCACAGATCTGGGCTGGTTCGATTTCAGTTTGCAGCAGGCTGCCGCCATCGGCATTATTGGCGGCGCGGACGGACCCACCGCCATCTATGTGGCTGGCATTCTGGCGCCCGAGCTGCTGGGTGCCATTGCCGTGTCTGCCTACTCCTATATGGCGCTGGTGCCGCTGATTCAGCCGCCCATCATGCGTGCGCTGACCTCGGAAAAGGAACGGCGTATTGAAATGTCGCAACTTCGCGTGGTCTCGCAGCGTGAGAAAATCCTGTTCCCGCTGGTATTGCTGATGCTGGTGGCGCTGGTCATACCCAGCGCGGCGCCGCTGTTGGGGATGTTCTGCTTCGGTAATCTGATGAAGGAATGCGGCGTAGTAGACCGACTGACCAAGACGGCACAGAATGCGTTGATCAATATTGTCACCATCATGCTGGGGCTGGCGGTGGGTTCCAAGCTCATTGCTGACCAGTTCCTGGTGCCCAGCACACTGGGCGTTTTGGGTCTGGGTATCGTGGCATTCTCGATTGGCACTGCCTCCGGCGTACTGATGGCCAAACTGATGAATGTCCTGTCTTCCAGCAAGATCAATCCGTTGATTGGAGCAGCCGGCGTTTCCGCAGTGCCCATGGCGGCACGGGTCGCCAATCGTCTGGGCACCGAAGCCAATCCTCACAACTTCCTGCTGATGCATGCGATGGGCCCCAACGTGGCTGGCGTCATCGGGTCAGCGGTTGCCGCCGGCGTGTTGATACAACTGGTCGGTGGCTAGCCGGATGCCACCTGCGCAGGATCGACGCTTGCGCAGGTTTGGCTGCCCATGTCACACTGCAGTCATGTTAAAAGTTTAGTGTCAACTTTGTTGCAACGAATTTAACAGAGCCGCTATTTGTGTCATTAAGCCCAATATTTTACGTCCTCGACACCAACGTACTGATCCACGACCCCTCTGCTATCTGGAATTTCGACGAACACCAGGTCGTCATTCCCATGACTGTGCTGGAGGAACTCGACAATCTGAAAAGTGGACGTGGCGCTGTTGCGGCCGATTGCCGGCAGGCCATCCGCGAAATCGACCGTATACTCGGCAAGGCAACGCCTGTTGATGTTGAGCAGGGTGTCCCCATAGATCGTGGTAAACAGTTACCGAGCCTGGGAACGCTATCCGTGCTGATGACGGAGACGCCGCAAATTCATCGCATTCTCCCCGAACACCTTAACGACAATAAAATCCTCAACGCGGTGGCGTTGCTCAAGCAGCAATATCCAGATCATCACGTGGCGCTGGTGACAAAAGATATCAATATGCGGCTGAAAGCCAGAGCATGTGGTATCGATGCCGAAGATTACCATACCGACCAGCTGCTAAGTGATATTGCTCATCTGAACAAAGGTTATATCGATTTTGGTGAAAGCTTCTGGGATCGCATCAGCGCCGTTGAGACCGAACAGACTCACAGCGGCGAGACCTTCCACCGGATACCCCGCAGTGCGATAGAGCAGGAAGTCTATCCAAACCAGTTCTTTTATGACGCCGCCGGCTTCCTGGGACGGGTATCGCGCCTGACCGACACGCATATAGTCCTGCGTCATCTCGACAGGGACCGCTTGATGCAGCGGGAGACCTGGGGGCTTCAGCCCCGCGACACGTTTCAGGCCATGGCCCTCGACCTGTTGCTTGATCCGGAAGTGCATCTGGTCAACCTGACCGGGTCAGCCGGGTCAGGTAAAACAATTCTGGCGCTGGCTGCGGCTATTGAGATGACGCTGGACACCAAACTTTTTCGCCGTATTATCGCCACCCGCAGTACCCAGGGGCTGGACGAGGATATCGGCTTTTTGCCAGGCACCGAGGCCGAGAAGATGGAGCCCTGGCTGGGCGCGATCACCGACAATCTGGAAGCCCTGCATTGGGATGACGAGAATGCCGCCGGCAGCATCGACTATGTGTTGGCGAAGGTTCCCCTGCAATTCAAATCGTTGAACTACATTCGCGGGCGCAGCTTCCAGCACAGCCTGATCCTGATCGATGAATCACAAAATCTGACGCCTCATCAGATCAAGACCATCATTACCCGCGCCGGCACCGGCTCCAAGGTTGTGTGTCTGGGCAATCTGGCCCAGATTGATACACCCTATCTCAGTCCGACCAGTTCCGGTCTGACTTATCTTACCGAGCGGTTCAAGAATTTTGCGCTGGGCGGCAACCTGCAGCTGCAAGGTGTGCCGCGCTCAGCGCTGGCCGCCTATGCTGAAGAGCATCTCTGATCAGTCAGCGTCGACCAGCTGGTTCATGGTGTGTGAAGGATTGTCCGGACAGGGCTTGCCTATCTGATGCGCCGGCACGCCCACCACGGTTGTATGGGCTGGAACGTCCCTCAGGACAACACTGCCAGCGCCGACTTTGGCGCTGCGTCCCACTTCGATGTTGCCCAGCACTTTGGCACCTGCAGAAATCAGTACGCCGGAGCGTATCTTTGGGTGCCGATCGCCCTGCTCATTACCGGTACCGCCCAGAGTGACTGACTGCATGATGGACACATCGTCTTCAATAATCGTGGTTTCTCCGATCACAATGCCGGTGGCATGATCGAACATGATGCCCTTGCCCATCACGCAGGCCGGGTGTATATCGACGCCGAATACCTCCGAGTTACGACTTTGCAGATACAGCGCCAGATCGCGCCGGCCCTGGTTCCAAAGAAAATGTGCCACCCGATGGACCTGAATAGACTGATAGCCTTTGAGGTACAGAATGACCGGCAGGAAGGCGCTGGTGGCCGCGTCGCGATCATAGACCGCCTGAATGTCGCAGGCCGCGTAGTCAACAATGGCGGGTGATTCCCTGAAGGCAGCGTCAATCAGTTCGCGAATGGCGACCGCAGACATGACGTAATTGGCCAGTTTGTGTGCCAGCAGGTAGCTGAGAGCGGAGCTCAGGCTTTTGTGGTTCAGCACGCAGGCGTAGACATAACTCGCCATCAAAGGCTCCCGGGCGATCAGTTCGCGGGCTTCCTGCTGAAGTTGTTCCCAAATGTTATCCGGCATGGTGTCTCTCCGTTACGTCTGGCCTGGCCGCCCAGCAAGTCGGCAAGCGCCGCTGGATTGGCGAAAGCCGGATTATATCGCAGGACAAGGCCTATGACATCGTGGCATCGGTACTCGCGCTTGCCGATATGACGTGGCGCAACTCCAGGGCAGCGGAGTTATCGGTCTGTGCAGCGACCAATGCCTTGCGCATGATGGTGTTGGCAATTCGGGGAATGCCGCCGCTGGCTCGCCAGACGGCGTCGATCAGACGCTGATCGAGTAAAACCGCTGGATCGGCACCTGCCCGGGACAGGCGGTCGTTGAGATAGTCCTGAATCTGGCGTCGACTGAACGGCCGGATCTGGTAGTTATCGGTGCGCAGGTCCGCCAGTGGCTGCAGCGCGGTGGTGTGCAAGCGATGCTCCAGCTCCGGTTGTGCAAACAGCACGGCCTGCGCAGTGCCTGCGCCGATACTGTTTTTACTCGACAACCAGTGTGCCAGCCGACTGAGGAATTCGTCCGGCAATGCCTGCGCCTCATCCAGCAACAGGACAGTCCGGCGTGAGTCCGACGATGCCAACAACAGTGCTGTATTAACCGAGTCGTCAAAGTCTATATGTGGATAGGGCAGGTACAAAACCCGGTAGCGGCTTTTATGTGATTTCAGGCTGTTCAGCAATTTGCGGCATAGCACGGTTTTACCCAGGCCGGGCTCGGCGATGAGCGTCTGTAGAGGGGATCCGGCAGCAATTGCTGCGAGTATGGCATTAAAAATCTGTTGGCAACCATGTCCGTCCCAGAACAATCGCTGGTCCGGTGTGTCGCTAAAGGGCGCAAACTTGAAGCTCAATGATTCGTGATTCATGGGGCTTGCTGGAGGCTGACGGATTACCTGTCAGGCTAATTCAGACTGACGCTCATTTCAAGCGCTGAGCATTGAATTCGGGCTAATGTTTTGGCGGAGAGTGCCGTTAGCTATTGCATAATAACATGATGCCTGCGTTGTCCGCAGGCCAGACCATTAGACGCAGGGACCCCGACATGTTCAGCAAATTTACTATCCGTACCCGCATCGGACTTATTGTCTTCATCAGTGTAATTGCCATTATCGGGCTGAGTGTAACGCTGCTTATGCAGGCCCGCGAACGCTTTATGGATCAGTTACGCGAAGGCAGTGTGAACCAGGTGCAAATGATCCATGAAGCCCTGAGTGGTCTCGATGAACAGGTTCGCGCTGGCACGATGACGGACGCCGAAGCCAAGCGGCTGGGCCGGTTCATGATCAACAACACCATGGTCGATGAGCGCAACTACCTGTTGTTGTATCATCGCCTGGGGCAGATTCTTGCCCATCCTCTGCGCAATGTGGACAGCGCTCTGGATACCGACGCGCAAGTCAGGCAGGCCATGGCCAATGCCAGCACCACCGAGGAAGAGCGCATGCGGGATCTGGGCTACCGCGAGCCGACGCCCACCATGACACAGATTATCGAGCGCTATACGGGCAGTGATTACACCGGTTTCGCTGAATACCTCTACTTTCCGGAGCCTCTTTTCGGGCACCGGTTTCTGACCTTTACCGATGATCCGCTGGCGCACCCCGAGGCGGAAGTGAAAACCGTCTATGCGGAGCTGTTTGAGCCCTGGGGCTGGGTCATTATTCATGGCCTGTACGAAGACGATATTCGCGCCGAGTTCAATGCCTGGGCGTTGAGTTCCGCCGCCATCATTTTTGTCATACTGATGGCGCTGGTAGCAATTGCCTATTTCCTGTCTGCATCCATCACCCAGCCGCTGAGCAAGGCGCAGGCGTACATGCAGGATATCGCGCAGGGTTCGGGTGATCTTAGCCGCCGGCTGACTGAAGATGGCAGCGATGAGCTTTCGCAACTGGGCGGAAGCTTCAATACGTTTGTTGGCAAACTGGCCGATATCATCCGTCAGGTTCTGTCCACCAATGCCGAGGTTACCGGAAAATCCGCACAATTCTCTGACATGATTCAGCGTACTGCGGGCCGTTCGGCGTCGCAGCTGGAAGAGACTGAACTGCTGGCATCGTCCACGACGGAGCTGTCTTCATCACTGGCCGACGTGGCTGAGGGGGCCCAGACCAGTGTCGCGGCCGCGAGCGAAGCCAATGGCGCGACCCAGAAAGCCACTGCAGCCGTGTCCAGCACTCGCTCGTCGGTAGAAAAGCTGTCAGGTTCATTGACGTCGATCCAGCAGAAAGTACACGATATGCGCGACCACAATGAAAAAGTGCACTCTGTACTCGAGGTCATCGAAGGCATCGCCGAGCAGACCAATCTGCTGGCGCTTAATGCGGCGATCGAAGCCGCGCGGGCCGGAGAGCAGGGGCGCGGTTTTGCAGTAGTGGCTGATGAAGTACGCAGTCTGGCGCAAAAAACCCAGGCCTCCACGCTCGAGATAAACACCATCATCCAGAATCTGCAGGATAATACCAAGCAGATTGTCACTGCCATGGATCAGGGTGTGAACCTGTCCAAGGAATGTGTCGGATCAGCCAACTCCGCAAACGAGTTGCTGGATTCCGTGCTGGCGTCGGTGTCGCTGATTTCCGAGCGCAGTCGTGATATCGCCAGTGCGGTCAAACAGCAGTCGGAAGTGACTGATGGCATTGCCAAGAGCAGTGTCAAGATTGCGGCTGACGGTCGACTCAACACGGAAGATTATCTGAAATGCAAACAATACCACGAGGAAATCGACAGGTTATTGAGCGCACTGGATGGTCTGGTAAACCAGTTCAAACTGGGAGACGGGCGGCGCTAAAGCCCCGCGTCCATCAAGGGTTGGCGATGGTGATCTGCCGGGTTGCACCGAGCTGGCGTTCACCGGCGCCACTGACAACTTCCAGCGCCAGTTGATAGCGGCCATTAGCGAATTTCCGGGTATCCAGCATCAGTTCGAATCCCAGGTTCGGGGCACCCGGATCATCCTGCGCCTGACGTATCTCTACGACATCCTCGCGTGCAACCGAACGCCGCATGTCTCCCACTACCTCGCCATTGAGCAGCACGCGTACTCTGCTAACGCCGAAACCGTGGTTGAGTGCCCAGCCACTGATGGTGTAATTGCCGCTGAGCGTTTCATTGGCAGCAGGTCGGTCCAACCACAAATGACTTGGCCGGGGACAGCTGGTTGCCGTGTTGCCGGCATCGGCCCGGATGTCCCGGCCCCGATAGAAGCTGAATATTTTGTCACCCTGATACAGGAACAGTTGGTCCACTAATGTCAATTCGCTGAACAGGCTGCAGGCCCGGTCCATGACTGCAAGCTTCTCGTTAATGTCGAGCGTACTGTCTTCGGTGACAAAGAGTGCGTTTTCGCCCGCCAGTTGACGCAGTCCGGTCTCATCCCTTTCCCATATGGCGTACTGAGCGTAACGCCCGTCGCGAACTGTCTTGTCCTGATCAATGGTGTAGGGGCGCGCCGCTGGCATGGCAAAGGCGATCTGTGCGCCGGTGTAATAATTGTCGGTCACGATCAGACCGTCGGCCGGCAGGTCATACTGAGTCTGCAGACGCCGAACCTGATCGGTTAATGGTTGCCAGCCAGCCATCTTGTTAGACAGGACGCCTGTGCCGAACACAGACTGCAATTGCTGGTTGAAACCCTGGGAACCGATACCAACGAATAATAACAGGGTGCCGATCAGTCCGGTTGCCGGTATTGCCTTTACCATGAACCGACCCCTGCTTTCAGTGTAACGTGCACTCAACCAGACGTGCAGCGATGACAGGGCATGGGGAGCATAAACCAGCAGCGGTACATAGCCTGACAGCGGCCAATGCAACGTGGTACGAGTAGTATCGCTCCAGGGCGCCAGTATCAGATAGACGCCGAGATTGGTCGCGGCGAAGGCGGCGAACAGCCCGGCCCGGGTATCCCCGGCGCGGGCTTTTTTCAACAGTATCCACAAGGTCAGCCACAACAGCGCATACAACAACGGTGTGACGATGGTGCCCTGGATGACAGGATGCAGGAGGCCTTCAAGCTGGAATTGCCATGGATGCCTGCTGAGCAGATGGTAGTCCAGGCCGCTGAGGTCGTGGACCAGGTTAAAGCTCAGTGCCGGATACAGCCCGGTCATGGCGATGAGGCCCGCCAGCCAGAGTCTGGCCTCGCGCCAGTAGTGCCAATGACTGCGGCTGACAATCATGAAAATCAGAGCGGCAAGGATGTACAGGGAAAACCGGTAATGCGTACTGAGGCCCAATGCCGCCGCAAGGCCCGCCAGCAGCCACCAGCGCCAATAGCCGCAGCGTGTGGCTCGCTCAAGACAGCCTATAAAGAGCAGCCCCCAGAAAATGAGCGGCACATCCGGTACCGCGAGCAGGCCCAGAAAAGCTGCCATGGGCAGACAAAATGTAAGAATGGCTGACACCAGTGCCTGTCGGTGGCCGCGCAGCGGCAGGGCCAGCCAGTACACCAGCGCCGGTACACTGCATCCCATCGCCAGGAAAACAGCCCGTACTGCGATGGCGTGATGACCAAATAACTCCGCGCCCAGGCCCGCCAGCAAGGCCGCCATAAACGGCAGATCACTATAGGCCAGCGCCGGGAACTGTGAGGCCTGCCAATAGAAGATCTCGTCACTGTACAGCTCAAGGCGAGTGGCGAGGAAAAATTTGACCGACGTTACCAGTACCGCCAATACCGCCAAAATGATGCCTGGCCTGGAGGTTACCGTGAATTTGCTTCGGCTCATGGGCGTGCTCTGTGCGCTGTTGTTTGTTGATCGGCATTATAAGAATGACCGCCAGGAAGTAAATCTAAAACACGCCTACAAACAGTGGAGGTATGGCGCTTATCCGTGTTCTAATCCACGCAACCGAGTTTTTGTGAAGAACGCATGTACGCCTGCATTGATCTAGGTTCCAACAGCTTCCATCTATTGATAGCCCGATGGCATGAGGGTGGCTACGATATTGTCGAGCGCTTCAGTGACAAAGTGCAGCTGGGAGAAGGTCTCGTCGAAGGCGGCAACATTACCCAGCAGGCCTTCGATCGCGGATTGAAGTGTCTGGACACGTTTCGTCATGCACTTGCACGTTACCCGATAGAAAAGTGCTGGGCCGTGGGTACAAATGCCTTACGGACGGCTGCCAATGCCGGGCAGTTTTTGCAGAAGGCCAGCGAGAAAGGGTTTGTCATTGACGTCGTGCCGGGCCTGGAAGAGGCCGCACTGGTCTATGCGGGGGTCGTCTCGGCATTGCCGGCCGATAATACCCCCCGGCTGGTCATTGATATTGGTGGCGGCAGTACCGAGCTGGTGGTGGGCGCCGGACCGAAACGGCTGCAGTCTCACAGTATGGCCATCGGCTGCATCAGTTGGCGTGATACGTGGTTTACAGATCCGCCACGGAATGAGTCGGCATTATCAAAACGCCTGGACGACGCTGCCCAGGCACTGTCTCTTATACACATCTCCGAGCCCACGAGACAG
>CAJXPR010000089.1 GCA_913058135.1 uncultured Gammaproteobacteria bacterium | reverse complement strand
GAGATTTCTGCCTGTCTCGTGGGCTCGGAGATGTGTATAAGAGACAGGCCCCAACGGTCGTGACATGCTGCATTTCGAAGTGCGTGTAGACGGCAAGCCGACTGACCCGGTCAGGTTTTTGCCCAGTCGGTAGATTTTTTCAAGTCGGATTTTCTGAACTGTGACTTTGCGCACAAAACTCCGTACTCAAGACGTTTTTGCGTTTTGAGGGGTGTTTTTACATATTTTTACTGTGATATTGTCTGATCGTTCCGCTAAGGGGCATCAGGTACAGGAAGCTATAATATGGAATAACGCTGGTTATGGAGATACAGGAACTAAAGGAAATACAGGAAATACAGGAAAGACAGGAAATACAGAAAATACAGAGAAGAGGCTCAACAGAAAACCTCACTGCAAAAACCTTCTCGGCTGACGCCGAACAGCAATACATCAAAGACATCAGCCCCATAGGCGTGCTCGGTTACACACGGGAACTCGAATTGGCGCGCGCGGCGCGCGATGGTGACCCGGACAGCCGGGAGCAGATGATCCGCCACAACCTGCGTCTGGTGATCAGTATCGCCCGGCGTTACCGTCACCGCGGCCTGACCCTGCTGGACATGGTGGAAGAGGGCAATATCGGCTTGATGCGGGCGGTGGACAAGTACGACCCCGAGCGCGGCTTTCGCTTTTCCACCTACGCCACCTGGTGGGTCAGGCAAAGCATCGAACGCGCCATCATGAACCACGCCCGCAATGTACGTTTGCCCGTGCATATTATCAAGGATGTCAGTCAGTGCCTGCGTCATGAGGCGGAGTTGGCGCACCGCCTTGGGCGTCGCCCCCGTCGTCGCGAACTGGCGGACCACCTGTCGCGACCGCTGCGGGAACTGGAAGAGCTGCTGAACTGTCATGAGTCCAGTTATGAGTCCGGCGAGTCACTGCCCGATGTTGACGGGCTGGACGCGGACCTGCTGATTGATGACATGCGGGCGACCGATCCGGCTCAACGGCAGCACAGCAAGAGCAGTCGCAGTACATTGCGACGCTGGCTTGGCGAATTGAGCCTGCGCCAGCGCGATGTGCTGACGCGTCGATTCGGGCTGGACGGGCATCCGGCCGGCACTCTGGAACAGGTGGGAGCAGACGTGGGATTGACGCGGGAGCGGGTCAGGCAGATCCAGATCGAAGCGATGCGACGTTTGCGCCGGCTGGCGGCGCGTGACGGCTACGACCTGGATGCGTTCTTCTAGGCGCTGCGGTTGGGCCCGCGGTTGAAAGAGTCAGCCGGCATCCTTGACCAGATGCTCAATCTTGCCGGCAACGCCGTTCCATTTTTCGGCGTCTTCCAGCGGTGGTTTCATCTGGGTGATGTTCGGCCATTTTTCCGCCAGCTCGGCGTTCAGCTCCAGGAAATCCTTCTGATCGTCGGGCAGCTCGTCTTCGGCAAAAATGGCATCGACCGGGCATTCAGGCTCGCACAGGGCGCAGTCGATGCACTCATCCGGATGGATCACCAGGAAGTTGGGGCCTTCGTAGAAACAGTCCACAGGGCAGACTTCCACACAGTCCGTATGTTTACAGTTAATGCAATTTTCACCCACTACGAATGTCATGATGCCTTCCAGTCAAGAGTAAAACGATGCGGCATTATAGAGCACCTTGGCGCCCGGGGCCAAGGTCGTTTCACAGCAGTTTTCGCAGCTCGTAGAGCCATTCCAGGGCCTGCCGTGGATTGAGCCCGTCCGGATCGAGCTTGGCCAGGCGCTCCAGCACCGGATGCGGGGCACTGGCAAAGAGGTCGTTCTGTGCCGGTCTGGCCGGGGCGGGTGACGCCGTCGGTGTCGGGCCTGTGGAAGTCGTCGGTATCACCTGCTGCTCCAGCTCCTGCAGTTTGGCGCGGGCGCTGCTGATCACCGCTGCCGGGATGCCGGCCAGCTGCGCGACCTGCAGGCCGTAACTCTGGTTGGCCGGGCCGGGCTTGACGGTGTGCATGAACACGATGCCCTGCTGGTGTTCGGTGGCGTCCAGGTGCACATTGCCGATATTGTCCAGTTGTTCGGGCAGCGTGGTGAGTTCGAAATAGTGGGTAGCAAACAGGGTCAGTGCATTCAGATGCCGGGCAATATACACCGCACTGGCCCAGGCCAGCGACAAACCGTCAAAGGTGCTGGTCCCGCGACCCACCTCGTCCATCAGCACCAGGCTCTGCGCAGTGGCATTGTGCAGAATATTGGCGGTTTCGGTCATCTCCACCATAAAGGTGGAGCGGCCGCCGGCCAGGTCGTCGGAGGAGCCGATGCGGGTGAAAATGCGGTCAATCGGTCCGATGCGCGCGGCACTGGCCGGCACATGGCTGCCGCAGAACGCCAGCAGTACGATCAGCGCAGTCTGGCGCATGTAGGTGGATTTACCGCCCATGTTGGGGCCGGTGATGATGAGCATCTGCTGTTGCTGATCGAGCCGGGTATCGTTGGCGACAAACTGCTTTTCCAACACCTGTTCGACCACCGGGTGACGACCCTGTTCTATACAGATGCCGGGTTCATCGCTGAGCTCGGGCTGCGTCCAGTTGAGATTGCCGGCCCGTTCGGCAAAGTTGCATAACACGTCCAGCTCGGCGATGGCGGCAGCGCTGTCCTGCAGCGCCGCTAGCTGCTCTGCGGTGGTTTCGATCAGCGCGTCGTACAGCGCCTTTTCCCGGGCCAGCGCTTTGCTGTTGGCGCTGAGCACCTTGTCTTCGAAGGTTTTCAGCTCCGGGGTGATGTAACGCTCGGCGTTCTTCAGGGTTTGCCGGCGCTGGTAGTCGGCGGGCATCTCGCCGGCCTGCGCCTTGCTGACCTCAATGTAATAACCGTGCACGCGGTTGTAACCGACCTTGAGTGTGCTCAGACCGGTACGCTGTTTTTCGCGGATCTCCAGATCGATCAGGTACTGGCCGGCGTTGGTGCTCAGGCCGCGCAGTTCGTCCAGTTCGCTGTCATAACCGTCCGCCAGCACGCCACCTTCACGGATCACCACCGGTGGGTTTTCGATCAGCGCCCGGCTCAGCAGGTCGGCCAGCGCCGGGTACTCGGCAATGGTCTGCTGCAGGGTCTGCAGACGGGCGGATGTGGTACTGGCAACCACCGGGCCCAGCGTGGCCTGCAGCGTCGGCAGCACGCACAGCGCATCACGCAGGCGTGCCATATCGCGTGGCCGCGCCGAACGCAGCGCCACGCGGGACAGAATGCGTTCGACGTCACCAACGTTCTTCAGCAGGGGTTGCAGCTGTTCAAAGGCATAGTCTGTGCAAAGTGCGCTGACGGCCTGCTGGCGCAGCTGCAGGGTTTCGCGGGTGCGCAGCGGACGATGCAGCCAGCGATTAAGCAGGCGACTGGCCATGGCGGTGCAGGTGGCATCAATGACCGACATCACGGTATTGGCAGTGCCGCCGCCCAGGTTGCGGTCCAGTTCCAGGTTGCGGCGACTGGCTGCGTCCAGGATCAGCGCGTCGCCGGGCAATTCCACTTCAAGGCGCTGGATATGGGGCAGGCCTGAGCGCTGAGTGTCCTTGGCATAGGCCAGCAGACAGCCCGCGGCCTGAATGCCCAGCGCCAGTTCTTCGCAGCCAAAGCTGCGCAGGTCGCGGGTACCAAAATGCGAGGTCAGCGCGCGGTAGCTGCTGTCGGTATCAAATTCCCACACCGGACGCCGGCGCAGGCCCGCCCGGGCGGCCAGTTCAGCAGGCAGGTCGAGGGAGTCGTTGACCAGCAGTTCGGCCGGCCGGATACGTTCTATTTCCGCCAGCGCCGCCTGTTCGCTGTCCACCTCACAGAGCTGGAAGCGTCCCGCACTGATGTCCATCCAGGCCAGGCCAAATGTGTCCTGATAGCTGGTCAGGGCCAGCAGAATGCAATCGCTGCGCTCTTTTAGCAGTGCCTCGTCGCTGACCGTGCCGGGGGTGACAATACGCACCACGGCGCGCTCAACCGGACCCTTGCTGGTGGCCGGATCACCAATCTGTTCGCAGATGGCCACCGACCGGCCCAGTTCCACCAGCCGCGCCAGGTAACGTTCGGCTGAATGATAGGGCACACCACACATGGGAATGGGTTTGCCGTTGGAGTTGCCGCGCGCGGTCAGGGTGATGTCGAGCAGGCCGGCGGCGTCGACGGCGTCCTGGTGGAACAGCTCATAGAAGTCGCCCATGCGGTAGAACAGCAGGTTGTCCGGCTGTTCCGCCTTGAGACGCAGGTATTGCTGCATCATGGGTGTGTGTTGTTCGGTTTCGGTCTTGTTTTTCACGTGCTCTGGAATCCTGCCCGGGCGTTGATGACGACAACGCGACAGAGTACCAAACCTCTCTCGTCCAGAACAGTTGAAACGATGAAGGGGGCACTACCCCGATTAGGCGGACACTTCAGAAAAGCCTCATAACAGGCAAAAGGAGTGGGACAGCAACGGAAAGTTTAGCGTGTTTTACGCTCGCCTAGATCCATACCTTTATCAGCATCTACATCAGTTTTTCTGTAAGCTCTTTTTATGAAGGTTTTGACTGAACTCGGTATAGTGCTGGCGATCATAGATCGTATCGGGTTGGTAGGTTGTGATGAATATGAAGTAGTTTTCCTGGAAAGCAGGTCCATGTCCTCCCATTCGAGCTTGCTTGTCGTATGGCCCTTTTTGTACCACACATTGCCATATAGTTGCGTTCGCTGCGTCTTAAGATGTTCATAATCGGCCTTAACACCGTGAAATGTTTCATTAGAAGGCGAAAACAAAACAATCGAATTATTCTTCTTTTGTTGATGAACAGTCTCAGCCCAATCCCAAGGCACCCAGGCTCTGTCGATATCTACATTACCCTCCCAGAAACTTTTCACATATTCTCTTTTTTTAGTCAACCGCAAGTAGTGGGTGTGGTGGTTCAAGGATTCCGAGAGTGGGCTCGGATTAATATTTATCATAAATGTAGCTGCTTTCCTACGTATATCCGGGTGCGGACTTATCTCGTAGCCATCTAAATATTTCTGTATTCCTCCATCAGTAATGCACTGTTCAAAATCGATGTCGAACTTTTCAGCAATTGCCCTGTTGAATCTCTCACTGGCGATGAATTCGTTTATTGCCACGAGAATCGGCGATTGTATACTGTAAAGCCGCAAGACCATTCCAAATCCTTCGCAAGCAGAGTGAAAGGGCTCGTTGCGGCCTTCGCTATGCCAGGCAACGTACTTGCGCCGGTCAGTAACGCATCCTGGGAAATCTATTACTTTGTAGCCTTTGGCGTATAAACCATCGATAAGCTCATCATCACTATTTGCTTTGGGTGATGCTATTTCTTCAGATGCGAGAAGTTGCTCAAAGTGCTCTGAGGAAAAGAAGTCTTCGATGTAGATATGTTTAAACGGATAAGATGCAAAGCAAGCATCTGTAAGTTTTTTAATAAGATAGTCAAAATCGAACATATGTTCTCGTCGCCGTAAATCATGTCACGGCTAAAGCAGCAATTATCGGACCATAAGATATAGCTTGTTGTTTAATAACGAAATAGTGAGTGCTGTGATCAGCCAGTCGGGTTCGAGTGTAAAGAATTGTGACACTTGCGCGATGAACTAACGCTGTGGTGAGGGCGGGAAATCAATTGCCTGAATGGCTGACGTCGACAGCGGGGCACACAAGTAACGGATGCATAGTCCGTCACTCCGACCTGGCCAAAAGTCCGTCACTCGGATGCTAATCCAATGAAAAAACAATGTCCCTTGCCAAACTGTCACAACACCTTCATCGTAACAGGGAAGAAGGGCAAACATCACACACTCACCTGACAGGAGGAATTCGATATGGACCTGCGAAAGCTGATCATGCCAGTCCTCATGCTCACCGCGTCAAGTCTTGCCAATGCACAGGCGTCGTCATCATCAGAGTCGCCACCGACCGCAGAGACGGCAGTGGCCACGTTTGCTGGTGGCTGCTTCTGGTGTATGGAGCCACCATACGACAAGCTGGACGGCGTGCTTGCCACAACGTCCGGCTACATCGGTGGCTCGGTGCCGGAACCTTCCTACGAGCAGGTGACGCGCGGCACAACCGGTCATGCCGAGGCCGTTCAGGTCACCTATGATCCGCAACAGATCGACTACCAGACGCTACTGGATGTGTTCTGGCGCAACATTGATCCGCTGGATGAGGGCGGGCAATTCTGTGATCGCGGCAGTCAGTACCGCTCGGCAATTTTTTACCATAATGCCCGGCAGCAAGAGCTGGCCGAAGCATCCAGAAACCGGCTGTCCGAGGACGCCGGACTGCCCGGGCCCATCGTCACCGAAATCGTGGCAGCCGACAGCTTTTATCCTGCCGAGCAGTACCACCAGAACTACTACGAAAAAAACCCGATCCGCTACAATTTCTATCGCTGGAATTGTGGACGGGGCGACCGCCTTGAAGAGCTGTGGGGGTCGGACTGAGGCCTGAAAAGGCTCAGGCACTGGGAGCGCTGCCAGGGCGGTGATACACTCGCGCCATGGACACAGAGATCTATGAACTGGCGCAACAGACCGGGCAGCAGATATTGGCGCTGGGCCTGCGCATGGCCACGGCGGAATCCTGCACCGGTGGCTGGATTGCCCAGGCGGCTACGGCCGTGCCGGGCAGCTCGCGTTGGTTTGACACCGGTCTGGTGACCTATTCCAACCATGCCAAACAGCACTTCCTGGAAGTGCCGGGCAGCTATTTTGCCGGGCCGGATGCACCGGGCGCGGTGAGCCGCGAGACGGTGGAAGCCATGTCGCGCGGCATCCTGGCGGCGAGCGGGGTGGAATGTGCGGTGGCCACCAGTGGCATCGCTGGCCCCGATGGCGGCACGCCCGACAAACCGGTTGGCACGGTGTGGATTGGCTGGGCACTGAAGCTGCCAGGCCAGTCTGCTGTCCGACAGACGGCGCAGCGTTATGTGTTTGCCGGGGACCGTGAAGCGGTTCGGCGGCAAAGCGTGGTGGAGGCATTTCGCGGGCTGCAGCGCCTGCTGGATGAGGGGGCAGGCGGAGACCGGAACAGCGCCGATACGCATTTTTCCGATACTGGCAATAATACTGGTTGAATATACAGTAAAGTTCTGCTTTAATCCCTTTAACGGCGGAACCGCCACCCAGTTTACAGATTTGAACTAATTTATTTTCAGCAACAGGATTTTACTCATGGCAGATTCACAGACCCGCGATCCCAACAAGGAAAAAGCACTGACAGCGGCACTTTCGCAGATCGAAAGGCAGTTTGGCAAAGGCTCCATGATGCGCCTGGGCGACAAGGGCCGTGAGGCGATTCCGGCGATTTCGACCGGCTCGCTGGGTCTGGATATTGCGCTGGGTATAGGCGGTCTGCCGCGCGGCCGGGTGGTGGAGATCTACGGGCCGGAGTCTTCCGGTAAGACCACGCTGACGCTGCAGGTGATCGCCGAGTGTCAGAAAATGGGTGGCACCTGTGCCTTTATTGACGCCGAGCACGCACTGGATCCGATCTACGCCGGCAACCTGGGCGTTGATGTGGAAAACCTGCTGGTCAGTCAGCCTGATACCGGTGAGCAGGCGCTGGAAATCTGTGACATGGTGGTTCGTTCCGGCGCGGTTGATGTGGTGGTGATCGACTCGGTGGCGGCATTGACGCCGAAAGCGGAAATCGAAGGCGAAATGGGTGACAGCCACATGGGTCTGCAGGCGAGGCTGATGTCGCAGGCGCTGCGCAAGATGACTGGTAACATCAAGAACTCCAATACGCTGGTGATCTTCATTAACCAGATTCGTATGAAAATCGGTGTCATGTTCGGCTCGCCGGAAACCACCACCGGTGGTAATGCGCTGAAGTTTTATGCCTCCGTACGTCTCGACATCCGTCGTATCGGCTCCATCAAGGAAGGTGATGAAGTGGTGGGTAACGAAACCCGCGTCAAGGTGGTCAAGAACAAGGTGGCACCGCCGTTCCGCCAGACCGAATTCCAGATTTTCTATGGCAAGGGTATCTACCGCATGGGTGAGATCATTGACCTGGGTGTGAAACTCGGTCTGATCGACAAGTCTGGCGCCTGGTATGCCTACAAGGGTGAAAAAATTGGCCAGGGCAAGAAAAACGTGGCCACTTACCTTGAAGAAAATTCCGCCATCGCCAAGGAGCTGGAGGAGCAGATTCGTTCACAACTGCTTGGTGGCGTAGCTGTGGCATCGGGTGAAGACACGACCAGTGTGGCCGAGCTGGACTAACAGCCAGCGGTACTTGTCGTCATAGAAAGCATCATGAAAAATGAAGATCAGCTCAGCGAAAAGGAACTAACCACTGCCTTGCGACGACGCGCCATGGATTATCTGGCGCGTCGTGAGCACAGTCGTTACGAGCTGCAGTGCAAATTAAGAGAAAAGTTTGAAATCCCCAGCGATGCCCTGATCACCTCAGTGCTTGACCGGCTTGAGGCCGACAAGCTACTCAGCAATACCCGCTTTGCCGAATCCTATGTCCGCTCACGTGTTGGCCGGGGTTACGGTCCTCTGTATATCCGTCACCAGCTCCGGCAGCGCCAGGTCGATTCTGTATTGATCGATCAGGTATTGGCATTTGATGAGCAGGATTGGGCAGAGGTGCTGGCGGATGCGCTGGCTAAAAAAGTGACCGACATACCGGAGCGGGGCAGCAAGCAGTGGCTGAAGCTGCAGCGCTTCAGCCAGTCGCGCGGTTTTAGTCCGGCGCATTTTCATGCCGCGCTGCAAAACCAATTGCCGTCTCTGTTAAGGTTTTAGCTGAGGGCTCTTGCTTAGCTGAAGGCTCTTATTTTCGCTGAGGGCTCTTGTTTAGCTGAAGGCTCTTGTTTTCGCTGAAGGCTCAGATTTCAATAATCTGTGGGCGTAATCCGGCAAGTCTTTCCAACAGGCGGTTTTGCGCGCTGATCGGTGTGCCTGCTTTGTCCATGGCGTCGATCAGATCTTCCACCACTGCGTTAAACTCCGCAGAATTGATATCCATGCC
Organism: uncultured Gammaproteobacteria bacterium; assembly: GCA_913058135.1. GTDB lineage: Bacteria > Pseudomonadota > Gammaproteobacteria > Pseudomonadales > Pseudohongiellaceae > Pseudohongiella. Next base: position 7,754 of record CAJXPR010000089.1, on the reverse strand, counting down.
GCGGTGCACCAGCACCATGCTGTCGCCGGTGTATTCACACGGGCCATCGGCAATAAAGCAGAAGTGTTCAATGATTTTTTCGCGGAAGCGCTCCACATTGGAATCGGCAAAACGATCAAATATGCGTGGGTCGTAGGCTATTTCCATAATGAAGTTGTCAGCAATCTGCTCGATGCCCGGCGCAGCGCCCAGCGCCTGATAAAGGCTGTCTTTACCGTTTGCTGTTGTCGATGTTGTACAGGCGCCCAGAATTATTACGATGCTCGTCGCCAATGCAGCCAACACTGTTCTTTGTATCATGACACTCGACTCGCTCATCACAGATTCGCTTGCAGGGAAAAATACACACCGCGCTGATCAGCAGCGCCGGCTACGTCTCCCAGGTCAACCCAGGCCGCCGTGAGCGACAGGCGTTTATTGGGAAAGTAGACCAGGAACAGATCGCGGGCGTTATTCTCGGTCAGCGCCGACAGATTGTCCGGCTTTTGCCGCCATTCAAAACCAACCGCCACGCTGCGGTTGATGAACAGGGCGCCGGCGACTTCGATATTAACGCGCGCGTCCTGATCATCGCCGCCATAACCCAGAATGCCGAACTGATTGGCATTGCCGTAGCGAAGATTGACGTTCAGCAGGGTGGTGCGGTGGCCAATGCCATTGAGCCAGGCGCGTGCGACGTTCAGCGTATAGTCGGTGCCGCTGGTGTCCCTGGCACCCACCGACAGTGCCACGGCCTCGTCACGCAACTCGCCATGTTCAATGCCCACAGTGATCTGCGGTAGCTGGTCGTAGATGATGTCGCCAGCGACCTTGTAGCGCAGGCCGAGTTTGTCCTGACGTATGTGCAGATCGGCGGCATTGATCAGGAAGTCCTGGCGTGCATACGACACTTCCAGCTTGTCGTGATAGTTGATTGCGCCGCCATAGACGTCCAGTTGGTAGTCATCGACGCGTGCCTGGCTGACAAACACGGTGCCGCCCAGCTGACCGTCCTCTGCATAGGAGCTCAGCGTTGCCCAAGGCACCAGTCCGCCGCCACCCGCACCGGAAATAGTGGACACGGCGCCGGTACCCTTGATTTTACCGAAGCGCTGGTTCTGCGCGCCATCGGCAACGGCGGCCAAGGGCAGCGCGGTGGTCAGCACCAGAGCCACGACTGGCAGTTGTCGGATCATTGAGTGCCGCCTGGCAACAGGGCACGGAAACCAAATTGCTGTTCGGGGTTAACCACCGGCAGAGCAAGTTCTATGTGCTCACCAGTGGCGGCATTGCTGACGTCCAGCTCTAACGTATTGTCCGGCGTCTGCAGCCATGGATGCCAGATATGCAGCGTCTGCGGCTTTTCAGCCATGCCGGTCAGCGTCACCTGACCGGCCGTGTCGCTGAGGCCGGCATCCTGCCAGGCGCTGACATACACATAGGCCACCATGCTGTCATGAATATTGCAGCCAAGCACAGCAACACCTGGCGTATCAAAGCGGACGGGATCGACGTTTTCGTCGGCATACAGGGGGGTCGAAAACTGCTTGATGTCGGAAAACGAATACACATGGTGGCGGACGTTGTCGCTGTTGGGGAAATTGACCAACTGGCCTGGCGGAACCAGCAATACCATGGGGACAAAACGGCGATCGACCTGATCGATTTCCGCCATCGGCGCTTCCGGCCGTGCGGGTGCAGGTGTCAGTCGGGCTTCGACCACGGCCAGTGACACCGGATTGCCATCTTTGTCGTACAGACTCAGGCTGAGATCAACCGCATGCAGGGAAGTTGTGGATAGCAGGGCCGCAAGTGCTGCAAAATATCTAAGTGCTCGATAATTCATCAAAACCGTCGCTGATTGTTGTCATTGTCGAAGATTGTGCCTATCTTAGCGGCAGCCTACAAGCAACCGCCGGCCCGTGTACCGGGCGTTTGAACCCTATGACCGACAGAGCCCGTTCACCACTGAAATTCTCCAGCATCCGCACGCGCCTGATTGTGTTCCTGTTGATGTTGCTGCTGCCGGTACTCAGCGCGATATACTGGTTTGTCGACAGGGAGAATACGCGCTACACCGACGAAACGATCAATTCCTATCTGAATATCGGTGCTGATGTCTTTGACTTTAGTCGCGAAGAGCACAAAAACACATTGCTCACCATCAGCAACGCGCTAACCCGCGACTGGGGTTTTCGCAACGCTTTTGGCGCCGCTGACCGGCAGACCATCACCGATGCGGCGCAGACCCTGTTAACGCGCTCGTTCGGTGCCGCGGACATCATGATCATCACCGACATGTCCGGGCAGATCATCGTCGATACCAGTGAGCCGGGCCTGGAGGCACTGCCGCCGGCCTGGATTGACATGATCAATACCGCTGCCAGCACCGGTGACGGGGTGGCTGACGCCATTCTGGCACTGAATGACGTGCCCTATCAGATGACGGTCATCCCGCTGTTTCTGCCCACGCCGGTGGCCTGGATTATTGCCGGGTTTCCGCTGGATAACCGCTTTGTGGATTCGATCAAGTCCAGCACTGCATCGGATGTATCCATTGTCCGCTATCTGCGCTCAGAGGACGCGGCAACGGTACCCAGGCAGGTGATTGCATCGACCCTGCTACCGGCCGATCACGACCTGCTGGCCCGGGGGCTCGATGCCAGTATCTACAGCGAAACCCAGCGTATTGCCATGAGTGAGGCCGACTACGGCACGCTGGTGCGCTCATTGAGCGGGCGGGCAGAGCAGGGCGAGGAAATAGTGGCTGTTATCCAGCGCTCCTACCAGGAAAATCAGGCCAATCTGGCGGCGCTGCGCGACCGTCTGTTTGATTTTTCGCTGGCGGTTGTGTGCATCAGTCTGCTGGCTGTGATTATTCTGGCTCGCGGCTTTACCAGACCGGTGCTACAGCTGGCCAGCCGGGTGCAACGCATTGAAAGAGGTGATTACGGGGCGGCTCTGCCCAGTGAGCAGGTCAGGGGCCGTGATGAAGTGGCCGGACTGGCCGAATCAATCGATAACATGGCGTCGGGGCTGGCCGAAAAGGAAAAGGTGCGTGATCTGCTGGGCAAGGTCGTGTCCCGGGAAATCGCTGATGAATTGCTCAGCAACCGCATTGAACTGGGCGGGGAAGAAAAGGTGGTGTCGGTACTGTTCGCCGATATTCGCGGCTTTACCCGGCTCAGTGAGCAGCAGACGCCATCGCAGACGCTGGCCATGCTCAATACCTGCCTGGAACGCATCTGCGCGGCCATAGAAGTGCACGGTGGCGTGGTCGACAAGTTTACCGGTGACGCAGTGATGGCACTGTTCGGGGCGCCGGTCGGCCACCCGGACGACGCCCTGCGCGCGGCCCGTGCCCTGTTGGCGGTTCAACAGGCAATGGTTGCGGTGAATAACGAGCTGTCAGCAGATGCCGGCAATGTCCGGCCGGCGCTGCAACTGAGGTTAGGCGCCGGTTTGCATACCGGCCTGGTGGTGGCAGGCAATATGGGCTCGCGCAACCGGATGAATTACACCGTGATCGGTGATGCTGTCAATCTGGCTTCGCGGTTGGAGGGACTGACCCGGTATTACGATGTGCATAATGTGATCAGCGAGGCCAGCCGGCAGGCCCTGGGCGAACAGGCGCAAGCGTTTGCCTGGCGTGAACTGGATCTGGTGCGGGTCAAGGGCAAACAGGAACCGGTCCGTATCTATGAACTGTTGGGTCCGCGCGAGGCACTGGATGCCCGCACCGAGGCGGAACTGGCACAGTTTGCCCAGGCGCTGACACATTATCGCAACAGGCAATGGGACGCGGCGCTTGATATACTGCGCGCCTTGCAAGAAACCAGTCCGCTGACCCTGTACCAGCTTTACAGCCAGCGCATTGTTGAACTTCGCGGCACTGTGTCCGCAGACTGGGATGGCGTGTATGCCTTCAACAGTAAATAGGGCCGCAGTGAACAGGCAGTCACAGACCCTGCCCCGACGTATTGCGTTGATCAATCCGACCAAGTTCCTGGGCAACCTGCTGCTGGCCGGCGGTCTGATACAGCAGTTCAGTGAGCGTTGTCAGCAGCAGCAGATTGCACTGCTGGTGGTGCTCGACGAGTCGTTTCGCGAGTTGTTTGCTGATGCACTACCCGGCGTGCAACTCGTGTATTATCCGCGTCGCGCCCTGAGCGGGGGGGTGTCGCTCACCAGCCTGCGACTGTGGCTGGACTGCGTGCGCAGCATTCGTGGTTTTGCCGCGGATATGGCGTTTACCATTGAGGAAGATTCAGTGTGCCATCGCCTGGCCCACCTGTCGGGGGCAAGACACAAGGTCAGCAGCACTGTGCACCGTTATCACTGGGGCTTTGATCAGGTGCTGGATATTCCGCGCAGCGGTCGCGCTGCCGGAGAAGAGGGTATCTGGTACAGTTTTCGCGATGTTTTCACGGCTCTGGCACTGCCGCTGACTGACGCTGATGGCACTGATGGCACTGATGGCACTGATGAGAGAGCGCTGACACCGGACTATGTCCGGCTGAAGCCGTTGGCACCGGCTGCACAGCTCACTGAGCGGCTGGTCGCTGCCGGGCTGCAGCCGGCAAGGCCGATGGCGGTGCTGCACGCCGGTGCCAGCAAGCACTACAAGCAGTGGCCAGTGCCACAGTTTGTGACCCTGGCCCGTTTGTTGGCGGTGCAGGGATACCAGCCGGTGCTGATTGGTGCCGGACCGCGCGACATAGAGGTGAACCGGGCCATCCGCGAGGCGCTGGCCGAAACCGGCGAGACCTGCGTTGACCTGGCCGATCAGCTGTCGCTGGCAGAGCTGGCGTCACTTCTGACCCGGGCTGATATCATGGTCGGAAACGACAGCGGACCATCGCACCTGGCCTCAGCCCTTGGCGTTGCCGGTGTGGTGATATTCGGCCCCACGGAGCTGGCGATATGGGCACCGCTGGGCGCACAGACCAGGGCGCTGCAACACAGACAGGCCTGCGCGCCGACCTGTACGCGCCACCACTGCCTGCGGCAATACGCCTGCCTGCAGTCGATCACCCCACAGCAGGTGATGCAGGCGCTGGACCTGGCAGGCAAATGAAACGACACCAACAGAACAATTAAGGACGCACAGGATAGACACATGAACGGAGACAGTGCAGTACCCGCGGACGATGCTGAGCGGGCAGACGACAGTATATGCATTCTGGTGACCGGGGGCGCGGGTTTTATCGGTTCGGCCGTGGTGCGCCATATCATTCAGCACACCGGCGACAGGGTGGTGAACGTAGACAAGCTGACCTATGCCGGCAACCTGGAGTCCCTGGCCGGCGTCAGTGACGACCCTCGTTATCACTTCGCCCAGGTCGATATTTGTGACCGTGCCGCGCTCGATGCCGTGCTGGCCCGCTACCAACCGGCAGCGGTGATGCACCTGGCTGCTGAAAGCCATGTCGATCGTTCCATTGACGGTCCGGCTGCGTTTATCGAAACCAATATCGTGGGCACCTATACCCTGCTGGAAGCGGTGCGTGCCTACTGGGGCGCCTTGCCGGCGGCGGAGCGCTCGGCGTTCCGGTTTCATCACATTTCCACCGACGAGGTGTATGGTGACCTTGAAGGCCCCGACGACCTGTTCACTGAAAGCACAGCCTACGCCCCGAGTTCGCCTTACTCAGCCAGCAAGGCCAGCTCCGATCATCTGGTCCGGGCCTGGCGTCGCACCTACGGCCTGCCGGTGCTGGTGACCAACTGCTCTAACAACTATGGGCCCTGCCATTTTCCGGAAAAACTGATACCCCACATCATACTCAAAGCCATGCAGGGTGAACCCCTGCCCGTGTATGGTGACGGATCGCAGGTGCGCGACTGGCTGCACGTGGAAGACCACGCCCGCGCGCTGCACACGGTGCTGCGCCGTGGTGAAGTGGGGGAAACCTACAATATAGGCGGGCATAACGAGAAGCGCAATATCGATGTGGTCAGGGCTGTCTGCGCGTTGCTGGACGAGTTGCATCCGCAGTCACCGGTGACACCGCATGAACAATTGATTACCTTTGTCAAAGACAGGCCCGGTCATGACCTGCGCTATGCCATCGATGCCAGCAAGATCGCCCGCGAGTTGGGCTGGACGCCGGCCGAAACCTTCGAATCCGGTTTGCGCAAAACTGTGCAGTGGTACCTGGACAATCCGCGCTGGTGGCAGCGGGTGTTGAGCGGCGATTATCAATTGCAGCGCCTGGGTTCCTGATCGGGCCCCGACTGCCGCAGCCGGCAAGCATCCGGCTGTCAACTGACGTATAATTCCCGCCTTTACACAAGTCGGCGGCAACAGGAGACATCATGAGCATGATTTACCAAGGCAAGGCCATTACGGTGGAACAATTGGCGTCCGGTATTGCCCGGCTGTGCTTTGATCTGCCGCAGTCGCCGGTCAATGTGTTCAACCGTCTGATGCTGGATGAGCTGCGCGAAGCCATCTCTGCGGTGGCGGCCAGCGAAGTGCGCGGCCTGCTGTGCTGCAGCGCTAAAAAGACTTTTCTGGTCGGCGCTGACATCAAGGAATTCACCGGCTACTTCAAGCAGAGTGAAGCGGAGTTGCTGGAGTGGTGCGAGCGCACCAATGCAGTGTTCAACGCCGTCGAAGACCTGGCCGTCCCCAGCGTCACAGCTATCAACGGCATGGCCCTGGGCGGTGGCCTGGAGATGTGCCTGGCGACAGACTTCCGGGTGGCCGGGGAATCCGCAGTGCTGGGTTTTCCTGAAGTCAATCTGGGCATCTGTCCCGGCTTTGGCGGTACCGTGCGCGCCCCCAGGCTGATGGATGCCGATACTGCCATAGACTGGGTGCGCACCGGGCGACCAGTAAAAGCCCATCAGGCACTGAGCGATGGTGCAGTGGATGCCGTGGTCAGCGACGACATGCTGGAAGAGGCGGCGCTGGAGATGCTGGAGCAGGCCATCAACGGTGAACTGGATGTGGCTGACCGTCGCGCCCAGAAAACCGGAGCCTTGCCGCTGACTGCCGGTGAGATCAAGAAGATCTTCACCGAAGGTCTGGCGCGCGCGAAAAAGGACGCCGGTGACAATTACCCGGCGGCAGCAACGGCGGTAGAGGCCATGTGGAAGTCTGCCGACAATATCCGGGCGGTGGCCCTGATGTACGAGCACCAGGCTTTTGTCAGCCTGGCGCGCGGCACGGTGGCCGGGAATCTGGTGCAACTGTTCCTGAATGAGCAGTTCCTTAAGAGCCGTGCCAAAAAGCAGGCGGCCAGCGCGCAGCCGGTGAACAAGGCTGCGGTCATGGGTGCGGGCATCATGGGTGGTGGGATCGCCTATCAGTCGGCGCTGCGCGGTACTCCGATCATCATGAAAGACATTGCCCAGGCGGGTCTGGATCTGGGGCTGGGCGAGGCGGAAAAATTACTCAGCAAACAGGTTGAGCGTGGTCGCATGCAGCAAAGCAAGGCTGACAAGGTGCTGGCTGACATTACCCCAGCACTGGATTACAGCGGCTTTGACCAGGTGGATATCATTGTCGAAGCGGTCGTGGAAAACCCCAAGGTCAAAAAAATGGTGCTGGCGGAAGTTGAGCAGCTGGTGCCGGCCAGCACCGTGCTGACCTCCAATACCTCGACTATTTCTATCAGCCTGCTGGCGCAGGCACTCACCCGTCCGGAAAACTTCTGTGGCATGCATTTTTTCAACCCGGTGCCGTTGATGCCGCTGGTGGAAGTGATTCGTGGCGAGAAAACCGGGGATCAGGCCGTGGCCCAGACCTGTCTCTTATACACATCTGA